>JAVHQA010000236.1:4198-8156 GCA_036170875.1 Nitrospirales bacterium | reverse complement strand
GAGGGGTTGCTCAAGTCCTCGACGACCTGGGCAATCCCCTCTGTGAGGTGTGGTGGCGATTTACGCTCCACATTTAGGCGCCGGGGTCGGCATGAAGTTCATCGCAGTGCCCGAAGTGAAACGCATCCCCATCATGTCGAACTCCCCCACCGCGACATGTTTCAGCCAGTAGCCTTCCTCGGCCGACTTGCCGCCATGGCCATGGGCCGCCATTCCAGTCTCTCCTGCCGGCGTATGTGATCGGTGGAAGTGGACGAACCCGGTCTTGCCGCCGTCGGGCTGATCCTCAGCACAGAAGCGACCTTTGACCCCTTCTCCCACGAATATCACCATGGCCTTCGGGTCGGTCACCGGTTTGTTGAAGTGAAGAAAGACCCCCCGTCCATTCCCGGCATCCATCCAGAGATGGTCCGGCATCGCCGGATGGAACGGTTCCCATGTATACGTCTTGGCCAAGGTCGGCCCGACGTTTTTGAGGGCCTCCGCAGCCGGCCCCTTCTTGGCTTCACCGGCGATTCCATCGCCGTACGTGGCGCATCCAATCAACAGCAGTGAAACGGTCACCATGCTGAACGTCTTGCTGAACATGACACACCTCCTTGGTTGTTTCTCATTCATGATTAGCCTAGCCGCAGGACGGGCCTAAGCTGTTTATCATCCGCCACACTAACAGCAAGCAGTCACACTGTCTGTGAGCTGGCTTACAGAAAGTTCGAAAGGGATATGCGATAAAAATCCTATGAGCCTGTTGGAGGTTTTTGTTCATCCGGGATGCATTTCAGAAAAATCGGCTCTGACTCTGGCTGGCGAACTTCAGGCCGTATGGCCGGCCCTGGAGGTAAGGATTCGATCATTCCCGGAGGCAAGTGAGCGAGCCCAGGCGCTGGGGGTTATCGTGGCGCCGGCGTTCGTACTCAATGGAACGATCATCGCAGTCGGAGTACCCAGAAAGGGGTGGCTGGTCGCCAAACTGCAGGAGTTCGGCATCAAAGCCTGCGGCCTGCCCCCATAAGGCTGAAGTAACTTGAAGCTATAGGTGATCAGATAACAGACAAGGAGAGAAGCAATGGCAACCGTCAGATATGTGGAAGAAGCCGGTGCATCCGACAAGATCAAGGAGATCTACGGCGAGATCAAGAAGATGTTCGGAATTCCGTTCGTTCCGAATCTCTTCAAGGCAATGGCCAACCACCCGGCCTATCTGGAGACCACCTGGCTCCGGTTCAAGGCGATTATGGGCCCTGGCAAGCTCGACCCCAAGACCAAGCAGGTGATCGCCCTGGCGGTTTCGGCCACCAACAATTGTGAGTACTGCATCAATGCCCATACGGCCGCGCTCAAGGGGATAGGGTATGGAGACGCAGAGCTAACAGAACTGATGGCGGTGGTGGACCTGTTCAACGGCTTCAACAAGTTCCTGGATGGGCTCCGGGTTGAGTCTGATTTGAAGCCATAATGGGTCCGAGTTTAAACAGTGGAGCAAGCTCGGTTATGGAGGAACGTGGCATGAGTCAAGGAACATTAATTCTTGTGACAGGGGCCACAGGGCAGCAAGGGAACGCCGTAGCCTGCAGTTTGCTGCGCCAGGGACAGAAAGTCCGCGCATTAACCAGGAATCCGGACAAGGCCGCAAGGCTGGCCAAGGCTGGTGCTGAAGTCGTCAAGGGTGACCTGACGGATCCGGCTGGCTTGGAAGCGGCCCTGCAGGGTGTTCATGGCGTGTTCGCCATGTCCACGCCGTTCGAGGCCGGAATGGATGCGGAGGTTCGTCAGGGCATGGTGCTGGCTGATGTGGCAAAGAAGGCCGGTGTTCAGCACTATGTGTACACATCAGTGGCCAGCGTGGACAGCAACACTGGAATCCCACATTTTGAGAGCAAACGGAAAGTGGAGGAGTACATCCGCCGGCTAGGACTCCCGGCCACATTCCTCAGGCCGGTCTGGTTCATGGAGAATTTCGGATCACCATGGCTTCGACCATCCATTCTTCAGGGAAAGCTGGCCGTTCCGCTTCGACCTGCCACGAAATTGCAGATGATCGCGTTGCAGGACATCGGCGAGTTCGGGGCGGCGGCGTTCCTACGACCGGACCGGTTCATCGGGCAGGCAATTGAGCTGGCAGGAGATGAACTCACTATGCCGGAGGTGGCTGCACAGCTTTCACGGGCGATGGGCCGCCCTGTCCAATTTCACCAGATCCCCGACGAAGAGGCCGCGGCGATGGTGGGGCAGGATTTCTCGGTTATGTATCGGTGGTTTAACTCGGTCGGCTATTCCGTGGACATCCCGGCTCTCCGGCAACGGTATGGCATTCCGCTCACCTCGTTCGCCGATCTCGTCACCACGGCGGATTGGGCGAAGGGATGACTTCTGCGGGGCTTATGAAACCAGCCAGGACAGGCCGTACGGGTTCAAGATGAGAATAGGGGGCGTGCCTGTGTCACAAGCTCCACGTGCCCTGAAACTTGCTGTGTCCATAGGAGGAGCCGGAATTCTTATGGCTGCGTCGGTTGGGTTCTTCAAATCGTCATTGAGTGACTTCGATCTTTCCAAGCACAGCGTCCCGCTGGATCAGATTGTCCCTGGCGGACCGGGAAAGGACGGCATTCCGGCTATTTTGAAGCCTGTCTTCGTGCCGGCTCGTGAGGCCGGCTTCCTGAAGGATGAGGACCGCATCCTTGGCCTCAGCCAGGGCGGCGAAGCCAAGGCCTACCCGATCAAGATACTCAATTGGCACGAGATCGTGAACGACACAATCGGCGGGAAGCCGGTCGTGGTCACCTATTGTCCGCTCTGCGGGACCGGCATCGGGTTCGAGGCTGCGGTTCAAGGGCGCCCGCACACCTTCGGCGTCTCCGGCCTCCTGTACCAGAGCGACCTGCTGATGTACGACCACCAGACTCAAAGTCTCTGGTCTCAGATCGGGATGGAGGCAGTGGCCGGTCCCCTCACGGGCTCGAAACTGATCCATATTTTCCTGGACCATACGACGTGGGGTGAATGGCGGGTTGCACACCCAAACACGGTGGCGCTCTCTACGAAGACAGGATACTTCCGGAACTACGACCGCGACCCCTATCTGGGCTATGCCCAAAGCGCGGAGATGATGTTCGACACCAAGCATTTCGATCCGAGATACCATCCCAAGGAATGGGTGCTTGGGATCGAGGTCAAAGGAGCGTTCAAAGCGTATCCGTTCGCCGAACTGAAGAAAGTGAAGGGACCCCTCACCGACCAGATCAATGAGCAAAAGGTCCGCATTCTCTTCAACCCGCGAGCCCTCAGCGCCTCGGTCACTGACGCGGACAGCCAGCCGATGCCGTCGGTGGTGGCCTTCTGGTTCGCCTGGTATGCGTTCCATCCGGACACGCAGGTCTTCACAGCAAATCGTTGAGGCCACAGTTGGAACTCCAGCATCTATCCGATCCGAAGGAGTGGGTGGACCTGCACGGCGATTATCTCTTTCGGTGGGCGCGGTTCCGGACTCGGGACGCACGTGTCGCCGAGGACCTGGTCCAGGAGACTTTTCTGGCAGCTCTTCAAGCCCAAGACCACTATCAGGGACGGTCCTCCGAGAGGACTTGGCTGGTCGGCATCCTCAAACACAAAATCATGAATTATTTCCACAAGGCCAGTCGAGAAAGGCATGTTCAATACGACGAGCAGATGAACGATGGGGCCGAGAATCCGTTCAATGACCAGGGAAACTGGAAGTCCCCCGCGACCGGACCGAAGGAATGGACCGGGGATCCCAGCCAAATTCTCGAGCGCAAAGAGTTCTGGAACGTCCTCACACGCTGCCTGACAGAGCTTCCGCCACGCCTTGCGCATGCCTTTTCGCTTCGTGAACTCGACGACCTTGACAGTAAAGAAATTTGTAAGATTTTGAACGTGTCTGCGACTAACCTAGGTGTGATGCTGTATCGGGCGCGCAGTCGTCTCAGACGATGTCTGGAAA
>JAVHQA010000236.1:0-4098 GCA_036170875.1 Nitrospirales bacterium | reverse complement strand
ATGGATAGACTTCGGAGAGGTCCTAAAACCGGAACGTGTGGCGTCTTGGCTGACAGCCGCGGGCCCATGGGCGCCTTTCGGGTTCATCCTGCTCATGATCGTCTCGGTCGTGATCGTGCCCATCCCGAGCCTCCCATTGGATATGGCAGCCGGCGCGACATTCGGTGTTGTTCTGGGTACGGCCTATGCGGTCATCGGGGCCGAAATTGGCGCGATCATCAGTTTTCTCATTGGAAGGGCCGTCGGACGGGAAGCCCTGGCCCGTCTCTTCCGGACCGACGTCATATTTTGCGAACGCTGTTCGGACCGGCATTTGGCGATCTTCGTCTTCGCATCACGGCTATTGCCGATCTTCTCGTTCGATTTGATCAGTTACGGGGCAGGATTAACCAACATGTCGGTCCGAGCCTTTGCGGTGGCCACGTTGATTGGGATGATCCCGCCCACCTTCGCCCTCACGGCGTTGGGGGGAAGCATGTTGGCGGGAGAGTGGCTGTTGCTTCTTCTAGGACTGGCGATGGTGGCGTTCTTCCTTCTGGTCCCCAAGCTTGTCATTCATTACCAGTCGTCGGGGTGGGCGCAATTGCTCTTGGGAAAAGCTCCTGCCAGGGCTTCCGTTGAGACCCCGCCTGCGCCAAAGCCTATACTGGCTGATGAGCCTCTGCACCGGTGCTCGGCCTGCGGAGGACTGATGGAATAAATACAGCATCAAAGAAAGGAGAAACCCATGGGAAAGCAGAACAGAAACCAAGAAGTTAGAAGGATGAGAAAAATTGACGAGCAGAAGGCGGACCAGGATGCGGCGCAAGAAGAGATTCGCGCGCTCGCCTATCAGCTCTTCTGTGAATGTGGGTGTGAATACGGCCACGACTTGGAGCACTGGCTGGAGGCCGAACGGAGAGTGCGCGGACCATTAAAGGACGAATCGTGAGGGGTCTTATGCGTGAGCAGGTCACGGTACTTCCTGGTGACGAATACAATCGGACGTTGGTCGACAATGTCCATCCCTCCAACTGGGTGAATCCGGAGCCGACCGGACCCTACAACCTCGTGGTGCTCGGGGCCGGCACGGCCGGACTCGTCATGGCGGCGATCGCCGCAGGAGTGGGCGCCAAGGTGGCCTTGATTGAGAAACACCTCATGGGGGGCGACTGCCTGAACGTCGGTTGCGTCCCCTCAAAGGGTATCATTCGAGCCTCTCGCGCCTGGGCTGAGGTTCGCCACGCCGATGAGTTCGGGCTCCACATCCCGGTCGGTGTGAAATACGACTTCGGGGCGGCCATGGCCCGCATGCGGAGGCTGCGGGCGCACATCAGCCACACCGACTCGGCCCACCGGTACAAAAGTCTCGGCGTGGACGTGTTCATCGGCGAGGGGCGATTCACTGGGTCGGATGCCATTGAGGTCGGTGGGATGACACTCCGATTTAAAAAGGCTGCGATCTGCACCGGCGCTCGGGCCTCCGCTCCGCCCACTCCCGGGTTACAGGAGGCCGGCTATCTCACGAACGAAACGATCTTTACGCTGACCGAGTTGCCTCCACGCCTGGCGGTCATCGGGGCGGGACCGATTGGATGCGAGCTGGCGCAATCGTTTGCACGTTTCGGTAGTCAGGTGTCCCTCGTCGAGGCTCTACACGGCATCATGCCGAACGAAGATCGGGACGCATCGGAAATCGTCCAGGAGGTCATGATCCGCGACGGCGTCAAGCTTCTCTGTTGTGGAAAGGCGTTGACAGTCCATAAAACGGACAGCGGCAAGCGGCTGACGGTCGATTCGCACGGACAACACTATGACATCGCGGTTGATGAAATCCTGGTCGGTGTGGGCCGCGCGCCGAACATGGAAGGGCTCGGATTGGAGACCGTCGGGGTCGAATACGACAAATCCGGCGTGAAAGTGAACGGCCGGTTGCAGACGACCAATCCACGCATCTACGCTGCAGGCGACATCTGCTCGCGGTACAAATTCACGCATGCCGCCGACGCGATGGCCCAGATCGTGATTCAGAATGCGCTCTTTCCACACCCGCTGGGACTGGGTTATGCCGGCGCCGACTCGCTGATCATCCCCTGGTGCACATATACGCAACCTGAGATCGCGCACGTCGGCATGTACGAAGCGGACGCCAAGGCCAAGGGATTAGAAGTGGAAACGTACGCCTACCAGCTCGATGCGGTGGACCGTGCCATCCTGGATGGTGAGGACGACGGGTTTGCCCGGGTGCATGTCCAAAAGGGCACGGATACGATTCTTGGCGCGACCATCGTGGCAGCTCATGCGGGTGAGATGATCAGCGAGCTCACGGTCCTGATGCGAGGCGGCCTTGGATTGAAAACCCTCGTTGGGACGATCCATCCCTATCCAACCCAAACGGAAGTCATCAAGAAGGTCGCCAATGCCTGGCGCAAAGCCCACTTTACTGAAAGCCAGAAAAATGTGCTTCGCAAGTGGTTTGCCTGGACGCGGTAAGATTCAGCAGATTGATGAAATTCTTAATTGAGGAGATGAGAATGGGGCACAGTCGGCTCATTGCATTGTGGGTTCTTGGTGTCGGCATATTGCTTTCGCTCTCTGTTACCCATGGGGCAGTCTCGGCACAGTCGCCATCCGTCCTTGAAGTCGGCAATTTCTCGACGGCTTTAGCGGGAGATGCACTACCTGCCGGCTGGAAACCATTGACCTTCAAAAAAATCGCGCGCCACACTGTGTATAAGATGGTCAAGGACGGAGACACCATCGCCATCAAGGCCACAAGTGAGGCGTCCTCGTCGGGCCTGACGCGGGAGATCAAGATCGATCTTAAAGAATATCCCGTCGTGCAGTGGCGGTGGAAGGTCGCCAACATCCTCAAGAACGGGGATGTGTCGAAGAAGGAGGGCGATGACTATCCGGCCCGGATCTACATCACGTTCAAGTACGACGCCGGCAAAGTCAGCTTCTTCAAGAAGGCCCAGTACGAGACCGTCAAGCTGATCTACGGACAATACCCGCCGCTCGGGGCGATCAACTACATCTGGGAGAGCAAGGCGCCCAAGGGCACGGTGGCGCCCAATCCCTTTACCGATCAGGTCAAAATGATCGTGGTGGAAAGCGGGGCGGCCGGCCTCAATCAGTGGATCAGCGAAGAGCGCAACCTCTATGAGGACTACAAGAAGGCGTTTGGGGAAGAGCCGCCGATGATCTCGGGCGTGGCAATCATGACTGACACCGACAACACCGGCGAGGCAGCAACGGCCTATTACGGGGACATCGTCTTCAAGAAGGCGACCAAAGAAAGATGACATGCAGAGATGTCATTGAACCGAAAGTTACGAAACCAGTCGGGACAGGCCGTTAGGGTTCAGTATGCTCATGGATCGGCCGTCAATCTGGATCAGGCGTTGATCACGAAATTGTCCGAGGATCGTGCTGACGGTCTCGCGCGAGCAACCGATCAGGTTCGCCATTTCCTGGTGGGTCAGCTTGGCCTGGAGGCGGATGCCGGGTCCGTCGGGAGTTCCATCGGTCTTGCTCAGCTCCAGCAAGAGATGCGCCAGCCGAGCAGGGACATCCCGAAACACCAAGTCCTCGACACGGTTTTGGATCTTTCTTAGTCGGAGCCCGATCAGCTTGGTCAGCTTCACAGTCATATCCGGGTGCTCACGGAGGTAGCGATCAAAATCCTCCCGTCGGATGGCGCAAATCAGCGCATCGTCCAACGCCTCGGCGAGCGTTTCGCGAGGTGAGTCGTCCAGAGTTTCCAGCAGGCCGAAGATTTCCCCCGCCTCAAGGATCTCGAAAGTGACTTCCTTGCCGCTCGGAGCGCTGTTGGCGATCTTGACCCGGCCCTTTTTAAGCAGGTAGACAGTCGTGCTGGCGTCTCCCTGCAAATAGATGGGCTGTTTCTTTTTGATTGCCTGCATCCGCGTGATCCGCTCCATCTCCTGGAGTTCGGCCTGGCTGAGACCGGAAAAGAGCTTGATGTGCTTGAGGTACCAGAGCTTGTTATGGCTGATGGAGGGCTGATCCATGGGATCCTCCGCGCAGGCTTGAGGCCCACTCTACTCCGCGAGCGGACCCTTGTACAATCCAATCCAAAGCACCGGAGCGGTCAGT
>JAVHQA010000235.1:0-1637 GCA_036170875.1 Nitrospirales bacterium | reverse complement strand
GTCGCAGCCAGCCTGATGGAATGCCGCTTCGCGTCAGGCGCATCGGACGGCACGGCCAGCTCGGCCAGCAGCGCAATCTCTTCCTGTGGATTGAGCAGCCGGGTCATCTCCACCACCGGTTCATCCTTCTGGCGGACCCCGTCTCGGTTCCGGTCCTCGACCACGGTCACCCCGCCGCCGAGGTCGCTCTGGCTCTTGAGCGCGAAGCGGTCAGCGCCGTTGCCCGTGTTTCGCAACGTGAACGGCAGCAGCACCGTCTCCCGCGGGAAGACCGTGCGGAACGCTTCAGCGCCCGTCACCCGGACACCCGCCACCGCGTCAACTTTGGCGACCGACGAGACAACGGACACGGTCTGCTCGCCCACGGCAGACTGCAGGATGGCCCGGAGGCCGAGATCCTGGTCGGCCAGGGCGTCATCCGAGACGCGAAAATCGAGCCGCACGGCCGGCCGGTCGTGCGGCGCCCGCCGCGCGAGATCCCACGTGACCGTATGCACCTGCGGATCAACCGATGAAGCCGACGGCGTGGCCTGCGTCAGCCGGAGCGTGCCCGGATAGGACACAACGACACGAGCCGAGCGGGCGTCGGCGGACCCGACGTTTGAAAGCGACAAGGTATATGACACGGCATCGCCGGGTTTGACTTTCACCCGGTCCAGCGCGAACGTCCCGCGCAACGCGGGGGCGGAGGCGACAAGCGTTGTCGGCACGGTGTGCGACACGGCCGGGTCGGATTTGGAGGAGATTTTGATCTCGAAGGGTTGCGCTGCGCCGTCGCTCATCTCGACCGGCAAGCGGGCTCTGAGCATGAACCGGGCGCGCTCGCCGGTGCCAAGCCGCGGTGTTTCGGTCACGGACGGCTCCCCGGCCTTGACCCGGCCGGACCCGTCAGGATCCTGAAAAAAGACGGCCTGGTAAGAGGGCGGCAACGTCGAGATGAGCAGGAACGCGTCTTCGGCGTTCCCACGATTTGTCACGCCGAACGGGACCGTGATGGACTCGCCTGCGATGGCCACATACCGGCCCGCCCCATCGGCGACCTCCAGACCCGCCACCCGTTCCACAACGAGGAACACCGACTCGCCGGCAGCAGGCGAGGACATGGGCGGCCGCGCCGGCGCCTTCGATGACGGCAGGCGACCCGGCTTCGCCGGAGCCGGCTTCACGGATTCCTTTTTGACCACGACCTTGGGCGCGGTCTCAGACTTGACGGTCGGCTTGAGTTCAGCCGGCGGCTTGGGTTTGGGCTTATGCTTGGCCGCTGCCTTCGGATGGGCATCGGGCTTCGTCGCCGGCAGGGGCTGCTCGGCCGGCGCCTTGATCGCCTCTCGGGGCGGCGCTTCAGGCTTGACCGGCGGAACTGGCTCTGGCTTGGCCGCAACTTTCGGCGGAGCTTCGGGCTTCAACTCGGACGGCGGCTCCACCGGCGGCCTGGCGACCTTCAGTTCCGGCGTAGGAGCAGTTTGCTCCGAAAGGCCTTTTTTCTCCAGGGCCGCAATCTGCCGTGAGGCGTGGCCGACCATGGAGCTTTGCGGAAATTTCGTTTTCAGTTCACGGAATGCCGCAAGGGCTTCCGGGGTTCGGCCGGCCTTCTGGTAGGATTTTCCCAGCCAGTACAGGGACAGATCATTCACCCT
>JAVHQA010000234.1:0-8282 GCA_036170875.1 Nitrospirales bacterium | reverse complement strand
TCCCTGATCAGCGGACACTTCGCCAACGACACGAACCGGGCCTACCTCGACATCTTCAGTTGCAAGGGCTACGACGCGGTGGTGGTGGAGGAGTTCTCTAGGAAGTTTTTCGGCGCGCGCAGCAGCACCATTTCCATGACCCTACGGCATTAACGAGGACCGGGCCGGGGCCGGCTCCGACCCGGTTTCTTCGCTAGCCTGCCAGGGTATTCACGACATCAATGAGCTGCCGGAGACCGCCGGCGCTTCGCCGGTGGTACGGCACGGCCAGCCGGGGCAGCGCGAGGAGCTCGGGCTCATCCGCTTCTTCCGGCAGGGCCGGGCATTGTTCGATCTTGCCGCCCGGGCAAAGATGCACGAACCGGACGTTGAGGTCGTCCACCTGCGCGGCCGTCAGCGGCTGCCGCAGACGGAGCACCAACCGGTCCTTCACGAACCGGCTGGAATGATAATTCCGGTAGAATCCGTCAATCTCGTCCACGGCGGCCTCGGCCGAATCCATGATCCGGAAGAGCCCCAGGTCCGCCGGCGCGATCAGGCGCGCCGCCAGCAGGTTCTCCCGGACAAACCGCTCCCATTCCTTCCAGTAGGTGCCGCCCGGCAGGTCCATCATGACGACGGGATGGGGATTGTTCTTGCCCGTCTGGAGCAGCGTGAGAATCTCGAAGGTCTCGTCGTGCGTCCCGAAGCCGCCGGGAAACATGACGCTGGCGTGCGACTCGCGGGCGAAAAACAGCTTGCGCGTGAAGAAGTACTTGAAGTGGATGAGCTTGGGGTCATCCATGAGCGTCAGGTTGGGCTCGTTTTCGAACGGCAGCAGGATGTTGACGCCGAAGCTGTTCTCCCGCCCGGCGCCCTCGTTCGACGCCCGCATGATGCCCTCGCCGGCGCCCGTAATGACCATGTAGCCGCGCTCGGCGAGGAGCCGGGCGAAGCGGCGCGCGAGGTCGCACAGGGGATGGTCCTGCGGGATGCGGGCCGAGCCGAAGATGCTGATCTTGCGCCGGCCCCGGTACGGCTTGAAGGTCCGGAACGCGTAGCGCATCTCCCGCAGGCTGCGGTGCACAATCTTGAGATCGAGCATGTCCAGCCGCGACTCGTTCAGCCGGAGGACCGAACCCAGGAGGTCCTTGAGCAGCGCGGCCTGCGGGTCCGTGTCGGGGATCGCCAGCAGATCCTCGAACTGCCGTCGGAATTGATCGTCCGGAACGGGCGGTTTGGCCATGGCGCTGCCCTCTCGAAGGTTTTTACCGCTTGGGCTTGAACCCTCGATCCGACACGGTCACGTCTCCGAGGAACCGGCTCAGGCTCTGCGCCAGGGCCTCGCTGTTCAGCTTCTCCAGATCGGTGAGACAGAAACAGATCGCCTTCGTGGTCGCATCGCCCGCCACCGAGGTGCGAACCGTGCTGCTGTCGCTCGCGTTGGACGCCCGGATCACCAGCCGGTTTCTGGACGTCAGCTCGGTGCGGAAAAACCGTCCCACGGCCTCGTTCCAATACGACTCGATCTGGCCCGTGAGCACGACATCGGCCGAGCCCGCCGCCGCACCCGATTGCACGCGGGTCACCTGGAAGCCCGCGCGCGTCAGGTAGTCCGCGACAAACGCCGTGACCTGCTCCGACGCCGAGCCCGGCTCGGGAACCAGCTGGTCCACCCGTGTCTCCACATAATGCTGGTACCGCCCGATCGAGGCCTTGTCGGCCCGCAAATCCTCGAACGGCACGACCGCCACCCGCAACGCATTCTGCGCCTTCTCCGGCGCCGGGACCGCCGCCGCTGAAGTCGAGAACTTGATGACCTCGCCGGGACCCGCGCATCCCGCGAGCGCCAGAACCAGCACCGCCGCCACTGCCAACATTCGTTCTTTCACGGTCTCCTCCCCCTCTGTACGAAGTTAACGAAAAGGCGCTCAACATGAACAATTCAGCTTAGCCGAATTGGCAAGATCGGCGCAAGCGCCCGAACGGGTCCGTCACGCCCCCTTCTTCAAATTCAGCATGTAGGCGGTGAGGTCGGTGAGCTGCCGCTCGTCCAGCGGGAACTTCGGCATGATCGAGCCGGGTGAGGTAGACTGCGGGTCACGGAAATGCTTGATCAGCCATTCACGATCCCGCTGGTCGCCGACGTAGGAGAGGTCCGGCCCGACCGCGCCGCCCGCGCCGTGAATCCGATGGCACCCGATGCAGCCGAATTGGTCATACAGGGCTTTGCCCGACGCGATGGCCGGGTCGGTGCGCTTCATCGCCTGCAGGTCGTGGAGCGACAGCCCGACCAGCCCGAAGACGCCGACGAGGAACAGCGTGCCGATGCCGAGCACCACCCGGCGGGACGACGGCGCCCGGTCCTTCGAAGGATCCAGGAAGGGAAGCACCAGCAGGAGGGTAATGAACCCGCCTGGGATCACCCACGTGGCGATCGGCCCCAAAATGGGTCCTTCCATGTACTTGAGAAACTGGTAGTAAAACAGGAAGTACCATTCCGGCACCGGAATGAAACTGTGGTCCGATGGGTTGGCCTTGTCCGTCAGGGGAAAAGCGACGGTCAATGCGAGCACGGCGACGACCGCGAAGACGCCCAGCATGACCACTGCATCCATGAACACCTGGCGCGGATAGAAGGGCTCGCTTCTTCTGGCCCGACGCTCGCCGGACGGAGGGCTTGGCCGGCCCTCAGGCCTGGGAGGCGAGGGCGACGCCTCCGGGCGGTTGCTGCGGCGATCGAGACCGCCGGACCAGGGCCCAGCCGGACCTACCCGTCGCAGGATGAACATATGGAGCGCGACCAGCACCGCAATGGTCGCGGGCAGAAACAGCACGTGGACCGCGAAAAACCGGGACAGCGTGATGGCGCCCAGCATCTCGCCGCCCCGCATGACCTTCACCAGGAAGGTCCCGACAAACGGGACGCTCCCGACCATGTTGATGCCCACCTGGGTGGCCCAGTAGGCGTTCTGGTCCCAGGGCAACAGGTAGCCGGTGAAGGCAAACCCCATCGTAAGGAGAAGCAACAGCACGCCGACGACCCACATCGCCTCACGGGGCGGCTTGTAGGCGCCGTACAGGAAGACCTGGAGCATGTGCAGCCCGATGGCGACCACCATCGCGGAAGCGCCCCAGTGATGCAGGCCCCGCACGAAGGCGCCGAAGAGGACCTGCGTCTCGATGTAGCGGACGCTGTCGTAAGCGTGGTCCGGCGTGGGGGCGTAGTACACCGCGAGGAACATGCCCGTGATCGCCTGCAGGGCGAAGAGAAAGAGCGTGGCCGAGCCGAAGACGTAGATCCAGGACGCGCCCCCGGGGATCGGCTCGTCGAGCAGGGTGTCCTTGACGGGCTTCAGCTTGAGCCGGCTGTCGAGCCATGCGTACAACTTGGAGGCCATGGCTAGATCTCTTCCTGCGCCTTCACGCCTGACTTGAACTCCTGGTACTGCACCATCAGGCGTCCATTCTCAATCTTGACCGGCAGGCGGTCCAGCGGCCGAGGGGCCGGCCCTCCAACGACCTTCCCCTCGGTGTCGAACAGGCTCCCGTGGCAGGGGCACTTGAACTTCTTCTCGTCGCCGTCCCACCGGAAGCCGCAGCCGAGGTGCGTGCAGATGGGCGAGTACACCGTCACGGCGTTCGTCTCCCGGCGCAGCGCCCAGACCCCTTTCACGGCCGCGATTTCCCGATACCCATCGGCCAGCGTCATGACCACATCCCGCTGGACCGGCTCGCCGACAGGCAGATCGCCCACCGGGCCCGCATCCACCCAGCTCTTCTCGCGCCGCTTGAGGGCAGGCGAGACCACGTACCCGCTCAACGGCACCGCCAGGCTGATCCCGATCAGGCCCGCCGACGCCATGATCAGCCACGCAAAGAAGCTTCGCCTCGCACCGTCCGGAGCCTGGTCCTCGCTCTGTTCCATCAGATCACCTCGCAGTTAGTTCTCGGTCCCGGAGGAAGGACGGGCCCCGACGCCGCTCAGCCGGACCCGCCGGGCAAGCAGCCAGGCGAAAATCAGCGTGCCGAACGGAAACGTGAGCGCGGCGCCCACGGTCCAGCGGCTGGCTTCGGCGAACAAGGCCGCCGTCCGGTTGATGAGCAGGAGCAAAAAGATGTCCGCGATGAGCCCGGTGACGAGAAGCGCGATCGAGACGGCGGGCATGAAGTGATTGCCCCGCGTCGTCGCGAAGGCCCCGATCAGCGCCCCCCCGAACATCAGCGCGGTGAAGATGGACAGGTACTCCAGCTTGTCGGCCTGACGCGGGACGAGCGAAGGAGGAGGAGCGCCGCCAATCGCGGCAGCGGCGTTCCACCCGCATTCGGGGCACCGCGAGTCGTCCGAGGCAATGAGGCGGCACTGGGGACAGATTCGCATACCGGTTTGTAGTATAGCCTACTTCGTTGAACGTTTTGCACGGAAAGTGTACTCTACTGGCTCCCTCCTGGAGGAAGACGCGCGTGCCGAACCTGGACCAGAAAGAGCGGCGCATCCAAAAGCTCGAGACGATCCTGAACGTGGCCAAGGCTATGTCCACGGAGCGGGACCTCGGCGTCCTGCTTGAGGAAATTGTGGAGCACGCCCGCTCGGTGGTCGATGCCACCCGCGGCAGCATCTTCCTGTTGGACAAGGACAAGAACGAGCTGTGGAGCAAGGTGGCCCAGGGCGCGCGGGAGATCCGGTTCCCCGCCGACAAGGGCATCGCGGGCCACGTCGCCCAGACCAAAAAGCCGCTGAACATCCCCGACGCCTATGCGGACCCCCGCTTCAATCCCACTGTCGACAAGGCGACCGGCTTCCATACCCGGAACATGCTCACCGTCCCGATGCTCTCGACCAAGGAGGACGTGGTCGGGGTGCTCCAGGTCCTGAATAAAAATGTCGAGGGGGCCGAGGCCGAGATCGAAAAGGGCTCGCCCGGCCCTCCCTTCGACGCCGAAGACGAGGAGATGCTGCTGGCGCTCGGCGGGCAGGCCGCCTCCGCCATCGAAAATGCGATCCTCTACGACGAGATCAACAAGCTCTTCGAGGGCTTCATTGCAGCCAGCGTCGTGGCCATCGAATCACGCGATCCCACGACGGCCGGCCACTCGGGACGGGTCGCGACCCTCACCTGCGGCCTCGCCGAGATCATTGACCGCGTCGACACGGGGCCCTTCGCCGAGGTCACCTTCGACTACGATCAGATGAAGGAGATTCGCTACGCCTCCCTCCTGCACGACTTCGGCAAGGTCGGCGTGCGGGAGAACGTGCTGGTCAAGGCCGAAAAACTCTACCCCGCCGAGGTCTCGGTCCTCAAGGCGCGCTTCGACTTCATCAAGCGGACGCTGGAGAAGGAGGCACTGGAACGCAAGATCTCCATCTACCAGTTCTCGAACCCCAAAGAGACCGCCGACCTGCTCACCACGGTCGATGTGGACCTGGCCCTGAAGCTGGCAGAGACCCAGGAGATCCTGGAATTCCTGTTGAACTGCAATGTTCCCACCGTGCTGGAAAAGGGCGGGTTCGAGCGGCTCAACGAGATCGCCGCAAAGAAATTCAGCTCCTACGAGGGCGCCAAGTCCTTTCTCACCACGTCCGAGCTGGTCAGCCTGTCCATCCCCAAGGGCAGCCTCACCAATGAGGACCGCCTGGAGATCGAGAGCCACGTCACGCACACCTACCGCTTCCTGGCCACGATCCCGTGGACCAGCAAGCTGCGGCGGATCCCAGAGATCGCTTACGGCCACCATGAGAAGCTGAACGGCAAGGGCTACCCGCGTTCGATCTCGGCGCCGGAGATTCCGGTGCAGACCCGCATGATGACCATCAGCGACATCTACGACGCGCTGACCGCCTCCGACCGCCCGTATAAGAAGGCCATGCCGGCCTCCAAGGCCCTCGACGTCCTCGGCTACGAAGCAAAGGAGAATAAAGTGGACAAGGGCCTGCTCGAGCTGTTCATCAACGCCAAGGTGTTCGAGCGGACCATCCGGGCCTAGCTCTCCGTCACTCCGGCAAGGGCTTGCCGCGCGTCTCCGGGGCGAACGGCAGGATCGCGAGGCCCACCAGGTAGATCAGCGCAATGGCGCTCGCCGCCCGCCCCAGACTCCCCAGTGATTGCTCCAGGAACCCGGTGAGAAACGGCCCGACCGCGGCCAAGAGGCGGCCGGCGTTGAAACAGAATCCCGCGCCCGTCGCGCGGATGCGGGTGGGATACAGCTCCGGGAGATAAATGGGGAATCCGCTGAAGATCCCGTTGTTGAAAAACCCCAGCAGGGGGAGCAGCAGCAGCACGTGCTCGTAAGGACGCGGCGCCAGAAAGATGACCGGCAGCATCACGAAGCTGCCCGCGCACATCAGCGCGAAGACGGGCCGGCGCCCGAAGCGATCCGCGAGCGGGCCGAAGGAGAGATACCCGGCCAGCGCACCGACGTTCAGCCACATGATGGCGTAGCTGATGTTGGTGGCGACCGTCGCGGCGTCCACTCCCCTCATGTCGGGCAGCCGCCGGATCAGCGTCGCGGTCCAATTCGTGGCGCCCCATAATCCGAACACCGCCACGAACGCAAGCCCGGACCCCACGAGCGTGGGCCGGAGCAGATCGCCCCGGAAGAGCTCCAGGAGCTTGACGCGCCGGATCTCGCCGGACTGCACTTCCTGCGCGTGAGCCTTCACCCAGCGCTCCGGCTCCTTCACCCACAGCCGGACCAGCAGGGCCACAAGCGCCGGCGCCACGCCGACGACAAACAGGACCCGCCAGCCGTATCCACGCAACAGCAGGTTGAACGCGGCGGCGAGGAAGAAGCCGAACGCCCAGGCTGACTGGAGAATGCCGGCCGCTCTGGCGCGCTTCTCCTCAGGCCAGACCTCCGCCACGATGGCCGCGCCCGCGGCCCATTCGCCGCCGACCCCGAGCGCCGTCAGAAACCGGTAAATCGCCAGATGCCACCAGGTTTCCGAGAGCGCCGCCAGGCCGGTGAACACGGCGTAGATGAGGATCGTGGCGATCAGCGTCCTGGTCCGGCCAAAGTAGTCGGCCGCCACGCCGAACAGCACCCCACCGACCGCCCAGCCGATCAGGAAAATCGAGAAAATGATACCGCCGTACCAGCCGATGTCGCCGTTGCTGACGGGGGGCCCGCCCGGTCCGGCGTGGAGCAGGTCGTGCAGGGCGGGATGGAGGACGATCGCGTAGATCGTCGCGTCCATGGAATCGAAGACCCAGCCAAGCCAGGCCACGAAGAGCACCTGCCATTGATACGGCGTGACACCCTCGAACCAGGATGTGTGAGAGGGAGCACTCATTCGGAGGGCGACTACTTCCCTTTCTTTAACGATTCTTGCGCTTTCTTCAGTTCCCGTTCCAGCTCCTCAAGCTCCTTCTGGGCGGCCTCCGCAGCCTTGGCCTTTTCCGTTTCCAGTCTGGCTTTCTCTTTTCCTTTCTCTACAGCCCTGGCTTTTTCCCCTTCCAGCTTGGCCTTTTCGGCTTTCTCGGCCTCGTCTTCCTTCTGGAACTCGGGAAGAAGACGGAACACGAACTGGCCGCCTTCATCGCCGGCCGCGATGATGGGCGCGCTCTTCGGCAGCTTGCCCTGCTTCTCGTTGGACACCCGGACGGCGAGGGGCTGGACGAGATCGTCAAGGATCAAGTAGGGCGTCGTGTTCATCTCCAGCACCTTGATGAGGTGCCAGGCGAACAGACTGTGGCCTTTCTTGTTCTTGTCGGTCAGGTCCGGCTCCGTGAAATTTCTGCCCGAGATGAGGACCCAGCGCGACTTGTCCTGGTACAGTCTCTTGGCCGCGCCCTTGTTGCTGATGACGGCGCTGGTCTTGCCCATCAATTTGGCGCTGAAAAAGGCGTCGGAAACCAGAAAGATATGCCGCGCCGGATAGCCCGAGAAAAAGTCCCGGATCCGATTGTTCTGGATCGAAGACGACGGATCGATCGACGGCTCTTCCGAATCGGCCAGCAGCCAGAAGCCGATCTCGTTGCCTTTCTCGATCTTGCCCTCATAGGCGCCATGGCCGGCGAAGTAGACGAACAGGCTGTCTTTGCCGGTCAGCTCTTTCTTGAGGTTGCTGAACGCCTTGAACACCGCCTTGCGGGAGGCGGCTTCGTCGTACAGTTCAATCATCCGCTCCTTGGCAAACCCGTAGCGGTCGCGCAGCACGGCGGCCACCGCTTCGGCGTCCTTGCGCGCCGACTTGAGCTGCTTGTCCTCTGCCAGGGCGGAGTACTTGTCGATGCCGATGATCAGGGCCCAGTAGTTGCCCTCGATAAAATCATCCGCCGCACGCGCGTCGCCCACCGGGAAAG
>JAVHQA010000233.1:0-8327 GCA_036170875.1 Nitrospirales bacterium | reverse complement strand
TTGAGGGCGAGGATCTTGGCCCTGGCGGACTCCACCTTGGGCCTGCCGATGTCGGCGGTCTGATGGATCACCTGGCGCTGGAGATTGGACAGGTCCACCACGTCGCCGTCGATCAGGCCGATCGTTCCAACGCCGGCCGCAGCCAGATAAAAGGCGGCGGGAGACCCCAGGCCGCCGGCGCCGACGATGAGCACCCTGGCCTGGCCGATCTTCTTCTGGCCTTTGCCGCCGACTTCCGGCAACAGAATGTGCCGGCTGTAGCGGGTGACTTGTTCTTCGGAATCCGGGATGAAGGCCATGGGCGTCCTGTTGTTTGGGAACGTACCGCTAAATGTTAAAGTATTTCTCGATGCTGATGTAGCGCTCGCCCGTGTCGCACAGGATGGTGACGACGTTCTTGCCGGGTCCGAGTTCGGCCGCAACTTTCTGTGCGGCGGCGACGTTGGCGCCCGAGGAGATGCCGACCAGGAGGCCTTCCTTTTTTGCTAGCAGCTTCGCGGTCTGATAGGCCTCCTCGTCCGTCACGGTGAGCACGCCGTCCAGGATCGAGCGGTTGAGGACCTTGGGGATGAACCCCGCGCCGATCCCCTGGATTCGATGTGGACCCGGGTCGCCGCCCGAGAGGACGGGGGAACCAGCCGGTTCCACCGCGATCACCTTGATCTTCGGGTTCCGTTCCTTGAAGACCTCGCCGCAACCCGTGATCGTGCCGCCGGTGCCGACGGCGGTGACGAACGCGTCGATCCGGCCGTCCAGTGCCTCCCAGATTTCGAGGGCGGTGGTCTTCCGGTGCATGGCCGGGTTCGCCGGATTCGAGAACTGGTCCGGCATGTAGTAATCCGGGTTCGTGGCGACGAGGCTCTCCGCTTCCTTGATGGACCCCTTCATGCCTTCCCATGCGGCCGTGAGGACGAGCTGCGCCCCGTAGGATGACAGCAGGCTGGCCCGCTCCATGCTCATGCTCTCCGGCATCACGAGGATCAGCTTGTAGCCGCGCACGGCGCTGATCAGGGCCAGCCCGATGCCGGTGTTTCCGCTCGTTGGCTCGATAATCGTGGCGCCGGGCTTGAGCTTGCCCTGTCGCTCCGCCTCGTTGACCATATTGAGGCAGATACGGTCTTTGACCGAGCCGCCCGGGTTGAAATACTCCACCTTGGCGTAAATCGTGGCGGCGCCTTCCGGGGTCAGCCGGTTGAGGCGGACCAGAGGCGTACGGCCGATGAGCTCGGTGATGGTGGCCGAGGTGCGGAACATTCAGCGGCCTCCGCCCATGAAGAAGAGCAGTTCGATCGCATCGCCGTTCTTGACCACCGTGCCGGCCAGTTCGTCCCGCTCCAGGATCTTCGAGTTGAGTTCGACCGCGACCATCTGGGGGCTGATGTCCTTGGCTTTGAGAATCTCCAGAATGGTTTCCCCGCCGACTTCTTCAGGTTTGCCGTTGATCGTAACCTGCATAAAATGAAAGACCTTTGAGCCTGAAAATCTCTAAGAATGTATACTTTATCGAAGGCTTGCAGTGATTGTCAAGGAATCGCGGGCGGCATTCCCGCGATTGGCGCGGCCGGAATGTTTTCCTGGAATTCATCGCGACCGTCTGGTAGGATTCATCCCTCAAGAACTTATGAATCTTCCCAATTCCCTGACGGTGCTCCGTATCCTCCTCATCCCTTTCTTCATAGGGTTCCTTACCTATGGGCAATACCGGTGGGCGCTCTGGACGCTGTTGGCTGCGGGGGTGACGGACATTCTGGATGGGGTGATTGCCAGGATGGCGAACCAGAGCACGAAACTCGGCGCCTACCTGGATCCCCTGGCCGACAAGCTGCTGTTGACCTCGGCCTTCGTGACGCTGTCGGTGCTGCATCTTGTGCCGGGCTGGGTCGCGATCGTGGTCGTCAGCCGGGATCTTATCATTGTGGCGGGGACCCTGCTCCTCCATATGACCCAGACCCCGATCGAGGTGGTGCCGACTGTTCTTGGCAAAGGAACGACGCTGGTTCAGTTGTCGTATCTCGTCCTGGCGCTGGCACTGATCGCGATTCAGAAGGATGTCCGCGAGTTGATGCCGCTGCTGGCGCTCATGTTGACCCTGACCGTTGCCTCGGGGCTGCAATACGTCTATCGCGGGGTCCGCGCCTACCACCCCGACCTGGTCTGATGGCATCGGTTCGTGGTTGCTGAAATCGCTGTCCCTGTTTGACAAGGGCGGTATGACGCAGTACACTCTTTTCCTGTGTTTATTTGGGGATTTTTCTCAGTTTAACCATTCCACAAGACGGGGTAAGGGCTATGGCTGTTGTCGCTGACAGGATAGGCAAGTTACTGGTTGACGCGAAGCTCATCACCGAGCAGCAGCTCAACGAGGCGCTGGCCACCGTGAGAGCATCCAAGGGCGCCAGCCGGCTGGGTAGCACGCTGGTCAAAATGGGCTACGTCCAGGAGGAAAAGCTCCTCCAGTTCCTGGCGCAACAGTACCGGGTGCAGGCCGTTGATCTGAAGATGTACCAGAACATCGATCCCGCCATCATCAAGCTGGTGTCTCTGGAGCTGGTCAAAAAGCACCTGGTGCTGCCGTTGCGACGGGTCGGGGCGACGTTGACCGTGGCGATGCTGGACCCCACGAACATCCTCACACTCGACGACCTCAAATTCCGAACCAACTATACGATCGAGCCCGTGATCGCCGCCGAGACCGCACTCATTGAAACGATCAAGAAGTACTACGGAGGGGATGTCGGCGGCAAAACGGACGCCGGCTCCGCCGCCAAGTCCATCCTGCAAGCCAAGGACTACACCCTCTCCGATGTGCCCGCCGAGAGCGATGATCTGGCCGGTCTTGGCAAAAGCGAAGGTCCCATGGTGGATGTCGAGGACTTCGACAAGACCGTGGGCGATGCCCTTGACTCCGTGGAGGTGGCCGAGACCGAGCAGGAAGGCGGCATCATCGGCGAAGTTGAAGCCCCGATCATCAAGCTGGTCAACGGCATCCTGGTCAACGCCATGAAGGTGGGAGCCAGCGACATTCACATTGAGCCGTACGAAACCGTCTTCCGCATCCGCTACCGGGTTGACGGAGACCTGCAGACCGTGATGAACCTGCCCTTGAAAGTGAAGAACGCGATTATTTCCCGCATCAAGATCATGGCCAGGCTGGACATCGCCGAACGGCGGCTCCCTCAGGACGGGCGCATCAAGCTGAAACTGGGCCCCAAGAAGGATATCGACTTCCGTGTCTCGATCCTGCCCACCCTCTTCGGCGAAAAGGGCTGTCTCCGTCTCCTGGACAAGTCCAACATTCAGGTGGACAAGGACAAGCTCGGATTTGATGCCAAGCAGGCCGCGGATCTCAATGCCGCGCTGGCGGCTCCTTATGGGATGCTCCTTGTCACCGGGCCGACCGGGAGCGGCAAGACCGTGACCCTCTATTCGTGCCTGCAAGCCGTCAACACCGTCGACGTGAACATCTCCACGGCCGAAGACCCGGTCGAGTTCAACTTCATGGGGATCAACCAGGTGCTGATCCAGCCGGACATCGGGCTGACCTTTCCGGCGGCCTTGAAGTCCTTCCTCCGGCAGGACCCCGATATCATTCTCATCGGTGAGATTCGGGATTTCGAGACGGGCGAGATCGCGGTCAAAGCGGCGATGACCGGCCATTTGGTCATGGCCTCACTGCATACCAACGACGCGCCGGCCACCATCTCACGGCTCCTCCAAATGGGCATCGAACCCTTCATGGTCTCGACCGCGGTGATCCTGATCATCGCCCAGCGCCTGGCCAAGCGTGTCTGCGGCGGCTGCAAGGAGCCCGATCCGAGTGTCACACCGGACCTTCTGAGAAGTCTCGGGATGAAGGACGCGGAGATCGCGACCGCCAAGCCAATGAAGGGAAAGGGATGCGACAAGTGCAATAACAAAGGCTACAAGGGACGTGTGGCTTTCTACCAGATCATGCCGATCACGGAGGCGCTAAGGGGAGCCATCATTCAAGGGAGAACGACGGACGAGATCAAGAAGACTTCGATAGAGGATGGTGTCAAGACGATCCGCATGAGCGGCCTGTCCAAAGTTGCTGAAGGAATCACGACCATCTCGGAAGTAGAAGGCTCATCCGTGGCCGACTGAGTCGGATGCCATTGACCAATCGAGTGAGGTAACTGATGCCTGTTTTTGCATACGCCGGGAAAGCCAGGGGGGGGAAGTCCGTCACGGCGGAGGTCAACGCCGACAACCGCGAAGCGGCGATCGACCAACTGCGCTCCCAGGGCGTCACCGTCACTTCCATCGACGAGAAAAAGAAGAAAGCGGCAGGCAAAAAGCAGGCGGTTACCGACAAGGACATCGTTGTCTTCACCCGCCAGTTCGCGACCATGATCGGCGCCGGGCTTCCCCTGGTCCAGTGCCTCGAGATTCTCGCCACGCAGTGCGACAATAAGTCCTTCGGCGCGATAGTCGGCGAGGTCAAGGCGGATGTGGAAACCGGGACGACATTCGCCGATGGCCTCAAGAAACACCCCAAGGTCTTCAGCGGCCTCTACTGCAACATGGTACAGGCCGGCGAGATCGGCGGCGCGCTCGACACCACGCTGATTCGCCTCGCTGCCCAGCTGGAGAAGGCGGCGAAATTGAAGAGCCAGATCAAAGCGGCCATGGTCTATCCGACCGCCATCATGGGGGTCGCCATCATCGTGGTCTCGGTCCTCCTGGTCTTTGTGATCCCGATCTTCGCGAAGATGTTCTCAGACTTCGGCGGGACGTTGCCGGCCCCCACCCTGTTCGTCATGGGCGTCAGCGAGTTCATGCAAAGCTACATTCTCGTCATGATTGCCGCAGCGGTGGGTAGCGGCTACGCGCTCAAGTGGTATTACGGGACCAAGGACGGCCGGCTCCGAATCGATGCCTTGTCGCTGAAGTTGCCGGTGGCGGGGGACCTCATCCGCAAGATCTCGGTGGCGCAGTTCACCCGCACCTTCGGGACCCTGTTGCAGAGCGGCGTGCCGATTATGGAAGGGCTGGAAATCGTGGCGCGGATCGCCGGGAACCTCGTTGTGCAGAATGCGATCATGGAAGCGCGCACCAGCGTGGGCGAGGGCAAAACGTTGTCGGAACCGCTGGGCAAGACCGGCGTGTTCCCTCCCATGGTCGTCCAAATGATCAATGTGGGCGAGGCGACCGGCGCCCTGGACGCAATGCTCGGCAAGATCGCCGATTTCTTCGATGATGAGGTGGATGCCGCGGTGTCGGCGCTGACGGCTCTCTTGGAGCCCATGTTGATGGTCTTCCTCGGGACGGTGATCGGGTTCATCGTGATCGCGATGTACCTGCCCATTTTCAAAATGGCCTCGGTCGTCGGCTAAGGCTTCGGTGCGGCTCGGCGCAATGCATGGAGGCCATCCGGGATAAGCTGAAGTGGCTCATGGGCATCAGGGTCGCCGTCGTGACCCTGACCCTGGGCGTCCTGATTTATTTTCAGATCGGCAAAAGCACCCAGTCCATCCCGGCCTATTACGGCCTGATCGTCGCGACCTACCTCCTGACCATCCTGTATGGCGTCCTCATCAAGCGGGTCGAGCGGCTGGTCCTGTTCGCCTACGTCCAGATCGGAGTGGATATCCTCTTCGAAACCGCGCTGGTGGCACTGACCGGGGGTGTGGAGAGTCCGTTTTCGCTGCTCTACATCATGTCGATCACGGCCGCGAGCGCGCTGTTGTCGCGGCCCGGCGGCCTGGCGGCCGCCTCGGTGGCCGGAATCCTCTATGGCGCGATTGTGGACGTCCAGTACTATCGCTCGACCTACGAGATGTTTCCGCTGCTCACGCTGCCACGGGTGACGGACCTGCCGGTTCCCGAAATCTTCTACAACCTTTCCATCAATGTCCTGGGTTTTCTGATGGTGGGCTACCTGAGCGGGATGCTGGCCGAGCGCCTTGAAAGCAAGGTCCGCGACCTGGCCGAACTGCAGGAGATCCACCGCTTCATTCTGGAAAGTATTGATAGCGGTGTCTTTACCACGGATTCAGAAGGCCGGGTCACCTCCTTCAATAAAAAGGCTGAGCTGGTCATGGGGTACGCGAAAGCGGAAGTCCGCAGCCGGTTCTGGTGGGACGTGTTTGGGTGGCCGGATTACGCGCGGGACCGCTTTCCGGTTGCGACACTGCCGGGAGGGATCGAGGAGGTCAGCGCCCGGAAGGACGGCCAGAAGATTCTCCTCGGCATGAATTTGTCGACGCTGTACGATGAGCAGGGGATTCCCATTGGGATGGTCGGCGTCTTCCAGGACATCAGCCTTCAGAAGAAGGTGGAAGAGGAGAATCGTCGCAGGGAATGGCTTGCCAAGATCGGAGAAATGTCGGCGGGCATGGCGCACGAAATCCGTAATCCGCTCGCCGCCCTGTCCGGATCGATGCAGGTGCTCAGGAAGGAGTTGCAGCCGTCTGATGACAATCGGCTGCTGATGGATCTGGCTTTGCGCGAGACTGAACGGTTGAGCGGGATCGTCTCTGATTTTCTGCAATATGCGCGGCCGCGTCCGCTGAATCTTAAGGAATGCAACGTCAACGAGCTGGTGAATGACACGGTCTGTATGCTGGAACAGACTCCGGAATACGGCGACAGGATCACGTTCATCAGGCATCTGGCGCAGGGGAGCGTTCTTGGCCTGCTGGATTCCGACCAGATGCGGCAGGCCTGTTTGAATATCGGGTTGAACGCCTGCCAGGCGATGCCGGCCGGAGGGACGCTCACGGTGTCGACGCACCAGGCAGCAGAGGGGGACGGCCGGGTGGATCACGAGTCGGTCGAAATCGTATTTGAGGATACCGGCCAGGGCATTCCCAGGGATCGCCGGGACAAGATTTTCGATCCGTTCTTCACCACCAAGGAGGAGGGGACCGGGATGGGGCTTTCGGTGGTCCACCGGATCATGGAGGATCACCGCGGACGTGTGCAGGTGGAAAGCAAGCCGGGGGCGGGCACCTGTGTGCGGCTGACGCTTCCCGCAGCCAGAGGGATAGTCACATGACGTCGGCAGCACCCGCCAGAATCCTCATCGTGGAGGATGAGCGGCTCATCCGTGAAACGCTGAACGTCTTCATCAAAGCTGAAGGGTACAGCGTCGTGGCGGCAGCGGACGGGCAGGAGGCGCTGCAGTTCCTCAAGACCGACAGTTTCAATCTCGTCATCACGGACCTGAAGATGCCCGGCCACTTGCAGGGCATGGATGTCCTCCGCGCCGTCAAAGAGGTCTCGCCCGATACCGCCGTCATTGTCCTCACGGCATTCGCCAACCTTGCCGTTGGAGTCGAGGCGATGGGCAACGGGGCCTTTGACGTGCTGCCGAAGCCCTGGGGCGACAATGGGTATGTGGTCTGGAAAATCCGCATGGCGTTGGAATCCCAGCGCCTGGTGACGGAAAACCGCTTCTTGAAGCGGGAGTTGAAGGAGCGGGCTGAATTCAAAAACATCGTCGGCACCAGCGAGCCGATGCGAAAAGTCTTCGATCTGATCAAGCGGGTGTCGGATAACTCCGGAACCGTCCTTATTTGTGGAGAGAGCGGCACCGGTAAGGAGCTGGTCGCGCGGGCTCTTCATGACAGCAGTCCGCGCCGGGAGCGTGCGTTTGTGACCGTGAATTGCGGCGCGTTGCCGGAGCCCTTGCTGGAAAGCGAGCTCTTTGGACATATGCGAGGCTCCTTCACCGGCGCTGTGTCCAACAAGGAAGGGCTCTTCGAAGTGGCCGATGGCGGCACGCTCTTTCTTGACGAGATTGGGGAGGCGCCGCTGGGCATCCAGGTCAAATTGCTGCGGGTGCTCCAGACGCCGGAGTTCCGGCGGATCGGGGGCACACGGGATATCAAGGTGGACGTGCGCATTATCTCGGCCACGAACAAGGATCTCACAAAAGCGGTGGCCCAGAGGGCGTTTCGCGAAGACCTGTACTACCGCCTGAATGTGATTCCGATCACGGTCCCTCCGTTGCGCGCTCATCCCGAGGATATCCCTCTGCTGGTGCGGCATTTCCTGGCCGTCTTCGGCCGGAAAGCGAACAAGCCTGCGCTGACGGTGGCACCGGCTGCCATGCAGGCGCTTCAGCGGAATGAATGGAGGGGAAATGTCCGTGAGCTGGAGAACGTCCTGGAACGGGTGGTGGCCTTTGCGCCGGGCACTGAAATCACGTTGGACGATGTGGCCCAATGGGTGGGGGCGCCTTCGAGGGGCACTGAGCAGAAGGTGCCGGCCGACATTCCGTCCGAGGGGCTCGATCTGGAATCCCTGATCAACGGCATCGAGCGGGAGTTGCTGGTCAAGGCCCTGGAGCGCAGCGGGGG
>JAVHQA010000232.1:2296-8419 GCA_036170875.1 Nitrospirales bacterium | reverse complement strand
TTCTTCGGCCGGTAGTACTTCTTCTTCCCCAGCTTCTCCGGCAGGTGGGTCTGTTCGGTCTTTGCCGCCGGATCGTCGTGCACGTAGCGGTAGTCCTTGCTGTACCCCAGATCCTTCATCAAATCGGTCAGCGCATTGCGCAAGTGCAGCGGCACCGGCAGGTTGCCGTGCTCCCTGGCGTCTTTCCCGGCTTCATGCAGTCCTATATAAGACGCGTTGTCCTTGGGGCAGGTCGCCAGGTACGTGACGCCCTGGGCCAGGTTCAGCTTGCACTCGGGCAGGCCGATGAATTCCACCGCGTGGGCGACGGCCCTCGCCCCCACCAGCGCCATGGGATCGGCGTTGCCGACATCCTCTGACGCCAGGATCACCATCCGCCTGGCGATGAAGCGGGGCTCTTCGCCGCCTTCCAGCATCCGGGCCATCCAGTACAGCGCACCGTCGGGGTCTGAATCACGCAGGCTCTTGATGAAGGCCGAGATGAGATTGTAGTGCTCCTCCCCGCCCTTGTCGTAGCGCAGGCTCTTCTTCTGAAGCGCGTCGGCCAGCGCGGGTGGGTTCAGATGGACAATGCCGTCCTGTCCCGGCGCCGTATGCAGAACGGCGAATTCCAGCGCGTTGAGCGCGACGCGGGCGTCCCCATTGGCGAACGCGACAAGGCTGAGCATGGCGTCCACCTCAAGCTCCACATGGTAGTGCCCCAATCCCCGGTCCGAATCTTTCAAGGCGCGCTCGATGATCCGCGCCAGGGCCTGTTCCGAGAGCGGCTGAAGCACGACGACCAGGGACCGGGAGAGCAGCGGGCTGACCACTTCGAAGGAGGGATTCTCCGTGGTGGCGCCGATGAGCGTCACCGTGCCGGACTCGACGTGCGGGAGAAAGGCGTCCTGCTGGGCCTTGTTGAACCGATGGATTTCATCCACGAACAGGATCGTCCGCTGCCCCTGGACCGCGCGCCGCTGCTCCGCGAGCTTGATGAGCCGACGCAGCTCCGGCAGCCCGCTGGTCGCGGCCGAGAAGGGCTCGAACTGGGCCTTGGTATGCGACGCGATCAGGCGGGCAAGGGAGGTCTTCCCGCTGCCGGGAGGCCCCCAGAGAATCAGGGACGTGAGGGTGTCCTGCTCAATGGCCACCCGCAGAGGCCGGCCGGGAGCCACAATCTCGTCCTGCCCGACCACTTCGTCGAGCGTTTGGGGCCGCATCCGTTCCGCCAGCGGACCCCGTGCGCGAGCCTCATCATCCGGCGTGGCAAACAGGTCCATTCCGTGAGAATACCAGAGGCGGGACCGGTAGACAAACTCGGAAAAGCTGTGGTAGGTTGGTGACTCCGCGTTCGTTGTCAAAACGCAAACGCAATCAGTCAATCATCAATATCTACGAGGAGGTTACCGTGGCCGCACAAGAGATAGCAAAAGAGATCGCAGTGGGCGCTGCCGCCCCTGATTTCACGTTAAAAGACCAGGACCAGAAGGACGTGACGTTGAGCAGCTTCAAGGGCAAGAAGAACGTCGTGCTGGCTTTCTATCCCCTGGACTGGAGCCCGGTCTGCGAGGGCGAAAACAAGTGCATGACCAACGACTTTCCGCAGTTCGAGGGCCTGAACGCGGTCGTGTTCGGCATCAGCACCGACAGCTTCTTCAGCCACAAGGCCTGGGCCACCCACCTTGGGCTCAAGCACACACTACTGGCGGACTTCACCCGTGACGTGGTCAAGAAATACGGGCTGTACTTCGAGCCGCTGAATTGCGGCAAGCGGGCGACCGTGATCGTGGACAAGAACGGCAAGGTGGCGTACGTCAAGGTCCAGGAGATCAAGGTCGCGCGCGACGACAAGGATATCCTGGAAGCGCTGAAGAAGCTGAATTAGCGGGTTTCGTTTGGGGGGGGCCGCTCATTCGAGCGGTCCCTGCCTTCCTGCTGAAGAGTTTAGACCCCGCTGCCGGGGCCGCTGCGACGGATCAGATTCAGAAACTCCTCGCGGGTCTGCTGCTGGCTTTGAAACACGCCCTGCATCGAGCTCGTCACCGCGACGGCGTTAGGCGTCTCCACACCGCGCATCATCATGCAGAGATGGCGCGCCTCCATCACCACCGCCACCCCCTGGGGATTCAGCTTCTGCTGCAGCGCCTCGGCGATCTGCACCGTCAGCCGCTCCTGCACCTGCAAACGGTGGCTGTACACCTCCACCAGGCGCGGGATCTTGCTGAGCCCGACGATGCGGCCGCTGGGAAGATAGGCGACATGGCACTTGCCGTAAAACGGCAGCAGATGGTGCTCACACAGGCTGAAGAAATCGATATCCCGGATCACCACCATTTCATCGTATTCAATGGGGAAGAGCGCGCCGTTCAGGATCGCCTCCGGGTCCTCCTGATAGCCCTGCGTGAAAAAACGGAACGCCTTGGCGACTCGCTCGGGCGTGTTCACCAACCCATCGCGCGTCGGGTTCTCCCCCAAGTGGACGAGCAACTGCTCGATGAGTGCCTGGATTGCGTCCGTGTCCGTGCCGACAAGGTCTTTTTTCATGCTCACGATACCCGCTCCCTGGATGGTCCGGCGTATTCAAAGTGGTTGTCCCGGGTCTCGATCAGGCCGATCTTGTGCAGCGTCCCGGCGGGAACCGCCTTCTCCAAAATGTCCCACAGCAGCACCACCAGGTTTTCCCCCGTCGTGGTCTTGCCGGCAAACGCCTCGTCGAAATTGAGGTGCTGGTGGTCGAACCGACTGAGCACCCGCTCCTCCACCGTCCGGTCCAGGCGATCCAGGTCTGTGACCATCCCCGTTTCGGGAACAATCTCACCTCTGACGGTGACTTCCAGCGTGTAATTATGGCCATGCCCGTTCGGGTTGTTGCACTTGCCGAACACCCGGCGGTTCTCCGGCTCCGACAGCGCCTCCGTATGCAGGCGATGGGCGGCCGCAAACCGATAGCGGCGGGTCAGGCACACCTCCGAAGCATTTCCCACACGTCGTCCTTCATAGTCCACTGAAAGATCCTCCTCTTCAAACAGCCGCAGGGTCGTCAACCGGGCTCCCTGCAGTTGTTCCGCGATCCGGCCCCACAGCACCACCGCCAGGTTCTCGGTGGTCGGAATGCGCCCGGCAAAATACGGCGTATCCTCCTGCAGGTTCTTGTGATCGAACTCGACGAGCACGTGCTCCAGCACCTGCTTGAGATCGTAGAGATTGACCACCATGCCGGTCACCGGGTCCACGGCGCCGGCCACGGTCACTTCCAGCAGGTAATTATGTCCATGCCCGTGGAGATTATTGCACTTGCCGAAGACGGCTTGATTCCGCTGATCCGTCCAGGCAGGGTTGTGGTAGCGATGCGACGCGCAGAATTCGAGTCGCTTGGTGAGCCATACGGTAGTCATGGGGGATCGACTGCTGCGCCTGGAGGCAGAGACGTACGGTATCGTACGCCCCTGCCGATACCAGAAGAAAAATGAGCGTTCGAGAGGCGCTTACGCGCTGAACGAGCTGCCGCAGCCGCAGGTGGTCTTGGCTTGCGGGTTCTTGATCGCAAAGCCCGACCCCTGCACGCTGTCCACGTAATCCACTTCCGAGCCGGCCAGCAACGGGGCGCTCTGGGAATCCATGATCACTTTCACGCCGCCGGCCTCGACGATCGTGTCATCATCCGCCGTCTTCGTCTCGAACGACATGCCGTACTGGTAGCCGTGGCAGCCGCCGCCCTTCACGTAGACGCGCAGACCAATGGCGTCCTTTTCCTCCTGCACAAGCTCATGAATCTTTTTCTGGGCCGTCTCGCTGACTGTAACCATGTTATCGTCTCCTCTCTTGATGTCTGCGACCGACCGGAAGGGCCGGCCTTTATTGAATGCTGCCGGAATTCTCCATCACGGTTCCCTCCGCCGCCGGCCCGACGAACTTCTGCAACGGGACCCGGACGACGACGTCTCCTCGTATTTTAGCCTGACAGCCCAGCCGATTGAAAGCCTCGGTCAAATTTTCACGGTCCAGCAGATCCTGCTCGTCGAAATCAATCTCGGAGAGGTGCTCCCCTCCGCTCTCCACCTCCACCCGGCAGGTGGTGCAGGACGCGTTCCCCCCGCAGTCGTGGGGGAGCGGAAAGCCGAGGATCTTCGACGCCTCCAGGATCGAGGTGTTCGGCTCCACCTCGCCGCTCAGGCCCTGGGGATGGACAAACGTGACCCGCGGCACTTCACGCCACCCCGCCCGCAACGGCCACCGGTTTGAACGGGCACCGTTTCTGCGCAATGTGCTCCTCGAACTCGCGGCGGAAGAGCCGAAGCGTACTCTCGCCGATCACGGCGGCTCCCGTTACAACAGTACAATAACCACGCCCTTTGACAAATCCACAAAGCTGGAGCAAAACAGCCAGATCTTTTTCGGCGCCCTCCCCGTCCTCGATTTTTTGCAGCACCGCCGCGAGGTTGATCGTGCCCATCCGGCATGGCGGGCACTGGCCGCAGCTCTCCACCTTGAAAAAATTAGTGTATTTGAGCGCCGTCTCGACCATGCAGGTCTGGTCGTCCACCACGATCACGCCGGCCGACCCGAGGCCGGTCCCCGCCTGCTTGAGATTTTCAAAGTCCATCGGCGTATCCAGCTGATCTGCCGTCAGCATGGCAAACGACGGCCCGCCGGGAAACACGGCCTTCACCTTCCGGCCTCCGGGAATGCCGCCTCCGCACTCATAGATCAGCGTCCGGATCGGCGTCCCCATCGGCAACTCATAGACGCCGGGCTTATTGACCGCGCCGCTCAGCGAGAAGAGCATCGTGCCCGGGCTTTTCTCCGTGCCGACCTGCTTGAACCAGTCGGCGCCGTTCCGCAGCAACGGGGGAATGTTGCACAGGGTCTCGACGTTGTTCACCAGCGTCGGCTTTCCGTAGAGCCCGAAATCGGTCGGGTAGAAGGGCGGCTTTTGCCGCGGCATGGCGGGACGGCCCTGCATGGACTCCAGCATGGCGGTCTCTTCCCCGGCCACGTAACTGCCCTGCCCTTCGATAAATTCGATCTCGATATCGACGCCCGTCCCGAGAACATTTTTACCCAAAAAGCCGTGGGCGCGCGCCTGTTCGGCCGCTTTCCGAAGATTCGCCAGCTCCTCCACGTATTCGTGGTTTACATAGGCGAACGATGCCTTGGCCTTGACCGTGAACGCGGCGATCAGCATGCCTTCCAGCAGTTGGTGCGGATTGGTCTTCAGCAGGTGGCGATCCTTGAACGTTCCCGGCTCGTGCTCGCCGGCGTTGCAGACGAAGTAATGTTCGGCGACGCGGTGGTGCAGCACTTTTTCCCACTTGATCCCGGTCGGGAAGCCGGCGCCGCCGCGCCCCCTCATGCCGGCCTTTTTGAGCTCGGCAATGACCTCGTCCCTGGTCCACTTCGTGGCGCAAGACTTCAAGGCTTCGTAGCCCCCCTGCTTCAGGTAAGGCTCGATCTCCCATGGCCTTGGGCCAAAGTCCTTAATTACTCGGGCTTCTTTCAGCACGTGCAAATCTACCTCCGACCAGATTGGTCGCCATACTATAAGTGAGAACTGAGAGGGAGTCAAGCCTCCGTTAAGCGCTAGGCCTCAATAGCAAACAGGCATGGGCCCTTCGGATTAGCTGCCCCCGGCGAGGTCCTCCAGCAAAGACCGCCGCATCTCTTCGGAGACCGGCTGTGCGGCCTGATAGCGAGGGTGCGTCACAACCACCTGCATTGGAACCGCAGGATCTTCCATCAAAGCCTTGACCGCATCCGGCACGGGAAACCGGACGTAATGGACGGCGCTGATCTTCTCTTCGTTGCTGCGGCCCTGCTCAAACACTCCATAGACCAGATGCGGCCCCACGCGGATGCCCACGGTCTGACCACGGTCAATCCCTTGCAGTCTGTCCAGAACAGGCTTGACTTGCGCGGGATCGGTGACTTCAATCATGAGCGTCGCGCTCAATTCGCCGGCCCCGGGAATTTGCTCGTTGTACATGGCGACTTCCTCGCTGACGCGCTCGGGCCGGAGAATCCGCTCGGCGCGGACCATCTCCTGAATCTGGAACAGCACGGTCTCCCGGTTCTCAAAAACCACCATGATGAGGTTCCCGACCGACAGTCTCCGTCTCTGCTTCAGATCGATGATGCGTCGCC
>JAVHQA010000232.1:0-2196 GCA_036170875.1 Nitrospirales bacterium | reverse complement strand
GCCGTACGCCTGTGCAATCACTTCGATCGGGTGCAGCGTCGGCTTCCCGCCGCCGGCCTGCGTGAGTTGGACTCCCGACAGCGGGCAATCGGACACGACCAGGTCCGCCTGCGCGGCCTCCACTTCACGGACCGCCTTGGCCGCAATCTTCATGGAGAGATCGAAGAATTCGACCTTGACCCCCCAAGTCCCATCGTGCCCCGAGCACCGTTCGATCACCTCGACCGACGCGCCGGTGAGTTCCATCAGCTCCCTGGATTTGAAGCCGATGTTCTGATCGCGGAGGTGGCAGGGAATCTGATAGGCAATCTTCCCTGGGCGGTTGGGAAAGTTGGTATCGAGTCTGCCCTGCTTCTTCAGCTTCATGAGGTACTCGCAGACGTCGAAGGTGCGGGACGCCACCAGCTTCGTATCTTCCGTGGGAAGCAGATGCGGGTATTCGCGCTTGAGCATCAGGCTGCAGCTCGGCACCGGCGCGATTACGTCGTACCCCTTGTCCACCCAGGGCTTGAGCGTCGCCACGTTGGCCTGTGCCTTTTTCAGGATTGCCGGGATGTCGCCGTTATCGAAGTGCGGCATCCCGCAGCACTGCTGCTCGGGCCTGACAACCTCGACGCCGTTTTTCTCCAGGACCGCCACCGTCGCCCGCCCCACCTCCCCCGAGTGGTAATCGACCAGGCAGGTGGAGAATAAGACGACCTTTTCCGGGGACGCGCTCTTCGAGTGCTCACACGCCGCGCGACGGACATCCTGCGTCCGCTCGAACCAGTGCGGAAAGGTCTCCTCCTGGAATTTAACCAGTTGCCGGTCGCGATGAATACCGGCGATCCGATGCAGGATTCCGCGAAACCACGATTGGGCGTTGGCCCAGTTGGCCAACGGGGCCAGAAGGGTGCCCAACCTGCCGATCCAGTCGGTCCGGACCAGGAGCCGGTCGCGCCAGCTAGCCTTGCCTTCCTGGGCCTGGAGTTTCTTCCACCCGATCATGAGCCGCGGGAAATCGATCTCGTACTGGTGCGGCGGGGTGTAGGGGCAGTGGTTGTAGCAGAGCTTGCAGTAGTAGCACTCGTCGGCGACCCGTTCGTAATCGCCGGCCGCGAGCTTGCCGAGGTCGCCGTCCTGCGCATCAATCCGCTCGAAGAGCGTGTTGAAGGACGGGCAGAGATTGAAGCAGCGGCGGCACCCGTCGCAGACCTCGAAGATCCGCGCCGTCTCCTGCGTCACGGCGGAGCGATCAAGCGTGGGTGCGAGGAGATCGATGGCTTTTACAGCTTGAGCCCTTCGAGCCCCTTGGTGAACCGGTTGGCATGCGACCGCTCGGCCTTCGCCAGCGTCTCGAACCACTCGGCCAACTCCGCGTAGCCCTCGTCGCGCGCCGTCTTCGCCATGCCGGGGTACATCTGGGTGTACTCGTAGGTCTCGCCCTCGATCGCCGACTTCAGGTTGGCGTCCGTGTTGCCGATCGGCGCGCCAGTCGCCGGGTCGCCGACGTCCTTGAGAAAATCCAGATGCCCGAAGGCGTGGCCGGTCTCGGCTTCCGACGTGTCGCGGAAAAGTCCGCCGATGTCCGGATAGCCCTCGATGTCCGCCCGCCGCGCAAAATAGAGATAGCGCCGGTTCGCCTGGGACTCCCCGGCGAAGGCGTCCTTCAGGTTCTGATGACTCTTGCTGGTCTTCTGGAGCTTGCCCATCTATGAATCCTCCCTCTCGCGAATGAGTCTATTTGAAGTGGCTGCCGGCGCCCATGAAGAACAGCATCGGGATCGACAGCATGAAATTGACGCGCGACGCGAGCAGGGCTGTCCGCCCCCATCCCGCCATCTCGGCAGGCGCCGGCGTCCCGTCCTTGGCCGACTTCGACACCGCCGCGATGATCTTCTGCTGGTTGGGCCAGATGATCGCGTGCACGTTGACCATCATGATGATGCCCAGCAACCCGCCGATGCCCAGCGCAATGGCCCCCGTCCCGCCCTTGGAATACATGTAAAAATAGAGGGCGAGGCCGGCCAGCACCGTCACGGTCGCGCCATGGCGGAACCAATTCAGCGCCGATGGCATGAGCTTCGGGATCACGACGTTCTTGGTGGGGCCGTCCAGGCTCTTGAGGAACCCTCCGTTGATCAGGTTGAAGAAATACAGCAGGCCGATCCAGGTGATGCCGGCCAGAAAATGGGTCCAGCGCAGCAGCATGCCCAC
>JAVHQA010000231.1:0-1677 GCA_036170875.1 Nitrospirales bacterium | reverse complement strand
TCGAGATGCTTGCGCACCGCGCGGGCCAGCACGATCTCCTCGAGATCGCGCCCCTTCCGGATCAAATCCTCCTCCGTATCGCGATGCCCGACGCGGATCACGTCCTGCTCGATGATGGGGCCTTCATCCAGCTCCTCCGTGGCGTAGTGCGCGGTCGCGCCGATGATCTTGACGCCCCGCTCGTACGCCTGGCGGTAGGGATGCGCGCCGATGAAGGCCGGCAGGAACGAGTGGTGGATGTTGATGACCGGACAGCCGATCTCGGCCAGGAACCCGGCGCTCAGGACCTGCATGTACCGCGCCATCACGACCAGATCCACGCGCTGCTGTTGCAGAACGGCCAGCACCTGCCGCTCCTGCTCACGCTTCGTCTCTTTCGTGACGGGCAGTACGCGGAACGGAATCTTGAACAGGTCCGCCCACATGGCACAGGCGTCGTGGTTGGAGACAATCACCGGAACCTCGATTTTCATCTCGCCCCGGCGCTGCCGCTGGAGCAGATCCACGAGGCAGTGGTCTTGCTTGGACACCAGCAGCCCGACGCGCGGGCGCTCGTCCGAGAAGTGGACCTCGTGCCACATCGCAAACGTCTTCGCCACCGGCGCAAAGGCGGAGGCGATCTCGCGCCGGGGAACCCCGAATCCGTCCAGTGCAAACTCGATGCGCATCAGGAAGGTGCCCGACAGGCGGTCGGTATGGTGGTCCGAATCCAGGATGTTGCCGCCCAGGTCGTGGATGAAGCTCGCCACGCGGGCCACGATGCCCTTGCGGTCGGCGCAGCGTATCAGGAATATCGCCGAGGCTGCTTCGTCCACCATCGGGCTACCGCTCCCCTTCCATGTCTCGCCGACAGAACCGCGCGCCGTGGCCGTTGAGGATCACGGCAAAACCCTAACATGCCGCTTGGGCAGGGTCAATCGGCCGGAACCGGGTGCCAACGATCGGGCAAATCGTGTATGATGGAAATGCATTTGCACGTACACTTTCGACGAAGGAGTCAGGACATGGCCGAACGATCACCCGAACAGCCAGCGGGACCGGGAGCGCAGGGAGCGGCGCCGAACCGCATCCAATTAATCAATGTGCTGGTTGTTCGCGAAGGGGAACAGGTCAGCTCGCAGTGGGGTATCCATCCCCAATTGAAGCAGGATCTGGGTCAGGCGGAATGGCAGGAGATCAGCGAGCACATGAATCGGGTCACCGCCATCGTGGGCGCCAAGTTCGCCCAACAGTTGTCGCGAGACGAGGAGAACTCTCCAGGGCACGGGACGGCGTAATGGAGGCAGCCGACTCGCCGGAGATCATCACCTGCCTGAACGCCACGTGCGGGCAGCAGCTCCGCATTCCCGCCGGCGAGGTACTCGAGGTCACCTGCCCGGCCTGCGGGACGAATTTCACGTACCGGCCGCCCAGGACCGCCGGGCAGGGGACAGGCCTGTCTCCCGAATATCAGCGCAAGGCGTGGGTCATGGGCGAGCTGATGCTGGTGATCGCCAAGGAATCCATGACGCTGATCAAGCGGAACGATCCCTCGACCGCCTCCAAAGTGTCCCGCAAGCAGGAGTGGGAAGGCTTCATTGAGTTTCTGAAAGTCCTGTTCAATCTGGCCGACCGGGTGGGCGCGTTCCATGTCCCGGTCAACGAGTACCTCCAGTTCATGGACGCCGTGGAGGACGC
>JAVHQA010000230.1:3374-8439 GCA_036170875.1 Nitrospirales bacterium | reverse complement strand
ACGCCGTGCCGCCAGGTGATTTTCTTGCCCGACTCGTAGCTCCGCGGGGTGTAGCTGATCGGAACCTCCACGATGCGCGTGCCCTTCCGCATCAATTTGCAGATCAGCTCGTTATCGAACTCGAAGCCTTTCGCCCGCACGGGCGTTGCGGCGGCCACGGTCCGCCGGAAGGCCTTGTAGCAGCCTTCGTAATCGGTGAACCGTTGTCCGTAGAGCAGGTTCGTGATGGACGTGATGAGCATGTTGCCGATGTAGTGGGAGATGTACGGCGACCGGCGCTTCCCGAGGAATTTCGGCTTGTAGCGGATGAACCGGGAGCCCATCACCACGTCGCAGCGTCCCTCCACGATCGGCCGGATCACGGCGGGATAGTCGTCCGGGTCGTATTCCAGGTCCGCGTCCTGGACGATCACGATGTCGCCGGTCGCGGACTGAAAGCCGGTCGTGAGCGCCGCGCCCTTGCCGGCGTTCCGCTCGTGCGAGATGTGCCGGATGCCGGGCAGCCCTTTCAGGACCTGCTCCGTGCCGTCCCTGGACCCGTCGTTCACCACGATGATTTCCTTGTCGATGGGCCCGAGGTCCGCAGCCTGCACCCGGCGGACGATCGCTTCGATCGTGGCCTCCTCGTTGTATGCGGGGATGACGATGGAGAGTTTCATGGCACCATCGGTTTCCTGGCCAGCAGCACGTACCCGTTCCGGCTCAGGATGACCGGATAGGCGGAGGCGGGAGCGGGCAGCTGGGTGCGCAGGCGTTCCTGCGTGAGGATCATGATCTGGCCGGGGCGTTCCAGCAGGGGGCGCAGTTTCTCCTCCTCGCCCTGCTTGACGACCTCGATGCAGGGCTTCGCCGCCGTGCAGCGGCGCCTGGCATAGAACAGCAGGCTGGGCTTTGGGCGGCCGTAGGCCACGAGGGTGTCGGTCGCCTCCAGGTTCAGTCCGGCAATGGCGGCCAGTTCCTGGGAAGGCGCGATGAAGTACCGGTTGAATTGCGGCAGCGCCGCGGCAAGGATAAGCAGTACGACGCCGGTCATCACGGCCGACGAAATCCCGAAGCTCAGACCGGTCCGGCCCGCGGTCAAGGCCGCGTAGCCGAAGAGGCCCATCCCGCCGAGGATCAGAAAGCCGATTGCCGTCGGCGCCCAGCCCGGCCCGATCTGCGCCGCAGAGGGAAACTCCAGTGCGATCTGTGCGTTGAAGCGATCGTAGGCCCAGTCCAGTCCGATGAACGCCAGTCCCAGGCAGCTTCCGACGCCGAGCGTGAGCCACAGGGAGAAACGCCCCCATGTGCCGCCTTCATCGGACAGGAGCCGGTCCCACGAAGCGGCGACCAGCAGGGCGGCCGCGGGAAACAGCGGCGCAATATAATGGGGCAGCCGCGTGGACGACAGGGTGAAGAAGGCGAAAACGGCCACGATCCAGACGGCGCAGAGTACCTGCAGGTGACGCCGGATCGTTTCATTGCCGGATTCCCCCTCACCCTTGCCCTCTCCCTCGAGGGGAGAGGGGCGGGAGAGGGTGAGATGAATGGAACGGCTTCCACGCAGGGCCTGGACCAGTGTGGCCGGGAGAAACCCGCTCCAGGGAAAGAATCCCAGCAGCAGGATCGGAATGTAAAACAGCACGGTGCCCCCGTGCCCGCCGATGATGGAGAAGAAGCGGGTGAGCGTGTCCCCTCGCGCCGAGTCGGCATAGCCCGACCCATGGAGCATGAACATGGCTGCGTACCAGGGCGCTGCGATCAGAAGAAACACCGCTGCGCCGGCTAGGGGCCGGCATTCCCGCAGTGTGTCCCGCCAGCGCCTCGTGAGCCAGAGATAGGGGACGACGGCCAGGAGCGGCACCAGCACACCGACCGGACCTTTGGTGAGCGTGGCCAGCCCCATACCTGCGTAGAATCCCCAGTACCAGCGCTTCGCCTTGCCGTCGCCCCACATCGCGAGGAAAAAACAGAAGATGCTCAGCGTGGTGAAAAACATCATCACCATGTCGGTCAGCACCATCCGGCCGATGGCCAGGATCTCAATATTGAGCAGGAGCATGAGGGCGGCCCGGAAGCCGGTTGCCGGCCCGAGGATGCGCGACGCGAAGGCATACTGCATCAGGACGAGCGCAATGCCGAAGAGCGCGGAAGGGAGCCGCGCCGTGAGCTCGCTGGCGCCGAACGCCAGGTATGAGCCGGAGGTGAGCCAGTAGGTGAAGACCGGCTTGGCGAAGCGGGGGACGCCGTTCAGGGTCGGGGTGACCCAGTCGCCGGATTCGACCATTTCGCGGGCAGCTTCGGCGTTCGAGCCCTCGTCGCGATCTGTCAGGCCGAGCGTGCTCAACCCCAGAAAGAACAGCAGGACACAGAGAGCGAGAAGGAGTGCCGGACGGGCGTACGCGCCCATCAACTTTTGGGAAGGTCGGTTGGCGTGGCGGCCGCCGTGCCGTTCGAAGCGGACCGAGTACGGCGGATCAGCACAAGGTTGCGGAGATAGACCAGCGTTCCGACAGCCTGGCCCGTAATGAACACCGGGTCCATGCGGTGGATGGCATAGACGAGCGTGATGAGGCCGCCGATCAGGCTGAGGTACCAGAAGGCGAGCGGGATCATGCTCTCCTGCTCCCGCTCGGAGTGGAACCACTGGACGAGCCACCGGCCGAAGAACAGCCCCTGGCCGCCGAAGCCGATGATGAGCCAGACGGTTTCGGTGCTCATGCCCGGTAGCGGTAGGTCAGGCCCCGCCGCTGCATCCACCGGACCGCGATCAGGTCGCGCAGGCTCTTGAAGAGCCGGTTGCCGATGCCGTACTTCGACTGGCCGTGGGCCCGGGGGAAGTGCGCGACCGGCGTTTCCGTCACCGTGAACCCGTGCATGCGGGCGAGCGCGGGAAAGAAGCGGTGCATGCCTTCGAAGAGGGGAATCCGCTCCACGACCCGGCGGCGGAAAATCTTGAGCGAGCAGCCGGTGTCGTGCACGCCGTCCTGCGTGACGGCGACACGGACGGCGTTGGCGATCCTGGAGGACAGCCGTTTGACGAGATTGTCGTGGCGGTCCTTGCGCCACCCGCAGACGAGGTCATACTGCTCCGCCAGGGGCAGCAGATTCAGAATGTCGTGCGCGTCGTACTGGAGATCGCCGTCCAGCGTGACGATCAGTTCGCCGGCGGCCTGGCGGAAGCCGGCGTCGAACGCCGCGGTCTGCCCGTAGTTGCGGTCGAAGTGGAAGATGCGGACTTCCGGGTAGTCCCGCGCGAGCTGGTCCAGGAGCGGCCCGCTTCCGTCCGTGCTGCCGTCGTCCACGTACAGGATCTCGAACGACGGCGCCTGTCCGGACAGGGCCTTCAGAATCTGGCCGGTCAGCGGAGCCAGGTTGTCCCGTTCGTTGCAGATCGGAATGACGACCGAGAGATGGGGTCTTGGGGATGGCGGCATGGGGGTATCTAATCAAACAGGCTTGCTATGCGTCAAGACCCTTCGCTAGAATCCGTTCCTGCGTATGAGCATTCTGCCCGCGGTTGCCGCCAACGAAGACACGCCTCCCCAGCTCATCGGCGAGTTCAAGCCGATGGACGACTGGCAGGTCCATCTCAACGCGCTGTCCTATGGACTCAGGGGCGGGCTGGTCGGGGACTCCTCTCCGACGATGGCGAGCGCCGACTACCGGCTGGCGCATGCCCTGGCCGTGGACTTCCGCGACCACTGGACGAAACAAAAAACCCTGCCGCTGGCTCTTATAGTGCATGAATGGGGCTGCGGCAACGGCAACCTTGCGGCCTGTTTCCTCTCGCATCTCAAGACGCTGGACGCCGCCGGAGACCTCTACCGCAAGACGCATTATGTTCTGGTGGACGAACAGCAGGACACCCTCCAGGCCGCGCTGGCGCATCCCGATCTTCATCCGCATCTCGATCGGGTCTCCACCCTCCAGGCGGACGTTCAGGACCTGGGCGGCCTCAAGGACGGCAGCCTGCACTGGATTCTCTGCAACGAGCTGTGGAGCGAGCTCCGTACCAAGATCCTGCTCCGTAAGGAGGGAGAGATCATCGAGGAGCGGCTCCAGCCGAACCTCAGCGACGCCAAGTACAAGCAGTTCGACGACTGGTCCGCGTTCGTGAGGGCCTTTGCGGCGCGGGATGTGGCCGCGCTCCGGAACGGTCCCTCCTTTCTGGACGAGATCATCTGGGAAAAGGACTACCAGCCCGTTGACTGGAAGCGCGTGCCGTACCGGAAGACCATCACCGACTTCATGAAGCCGATGGACGATCTGGTCATCGTGCCGGCGAACTTCGGCGCCTTTGCGACGATCAAGGAGGCCCGCCGCCTGCTGGCCGTGGGTGGGGGCTTTACCAGTCTCGACGCCGGCACGCCCGACATGGATGTCCTGACGGACCCCGACAAGCCCTGTTACGGGCTCCAGGGTGGGCAGTACACGTTTATCGTGAACTTCGCGCTCTGCGAGACCGTGGCGAAGCAACTGGGCGTCAAGGTGGTGACCGTCGAGCCGCAGCGGGAGTTCGTTTCCCGGATGCTCGGCGTGAAACTGCTTACCGTCATGGACCTACTGGAGACCTACCCCTCCCCCCGGCAGCTCAAGCCCTGGGAGCAGGACCGGCTGGCCCTGAAGGCACTGAAAGCTCTGGACGGGCGGTATCGGTCCCCCTACAGCCGGACCCTCGACTACCCGATCCGGCCCGGCACTCCGGAGCCTGAGCGGGCTGAACTGGAGACGCTCCTCAAAGGGCTCCCCGCGACGGGGGTTCCGGACATGATCGCCTACCTGAGCGAGGAGGAGGTGCTGGGGGCCGTCACGGACCTGGAGGCCCTGGGCTTCGAGCGGGCCAGGATTCAGGAGCTGCCGGCGGCCGGCGTCAGGCGGGAGATCGAGTATTACCGGTTTTCGTTCACAAGCCCTTAACAGTGGGCCGACTTGTGTGTCATTGCGAGGAGCGTTTTCGCGACGAAGCAATCTCGTGGCCGTTGACGCGGAAAAGGAGATTGCTTCGCTTCGCTCGCAATGACAGGGGGGACGGTTTGCAATGACCAGGCTTGAGGTTTTTCAATATCTTGCCCAGATCTTGCCC
>JAVHQA010000230.1:0-3274 GCA_036170875.1 Nitrospirales bacterium | reverse complement strand
ATGTTTGGCCTGGGTGTCACAGAAGTTCTCGTCATTCTGGTTGTGGCGTTTCTCCTGTTCGGGCCGCAGCAGTTGCCCGAGGTGGGGCGGCAGGTCGGCAAAGCGATCAAGGGCCTGAAGGAGGCCACGGAGGACGTCAGAAAGTCGGTCGAGCCGGAGTTGAATTTGATGCAGGCGGAAATGAAATCGGTGGAGCAGGACCTGGAATCGTCCATGAAGGAAGCGGAAGAGTCCATCAAACACTCAACTGAAGAGAACCAGGGCGAAGAAGTCAAGAAGGCATGATACTTTTTCCCTCTCCCCTGGAGGGAGAGGGTTAGGGTGAGGGGGGAATGAAGAGAGCGCATGGCAACGGTCACCGAAGATTTTCGAAGGGCGTTGCAGGATATTGTCGCTCCTGACCTCAAGGATATTGCTCGGGAAGTGCGAGAGTTAAAAGAAACCGTGAAGTCTCAGGGGGTAGGGTTCTACGCGGCGATTCAGGGTCTTGACCACAAGATTGACGATGTCAAACGCGATGTGGATGAGAAATTTGACGGCGTGACCGTGGTTCTTCGGGAGATTAAGACCGAAATCAGGCAATTGGGGAAATAAGAAAATGAGATTAGGGAAAATGTTCATGAGTAGCAAGGCACAGGGCAAAACCAACAGGAGGGTCGCTATGTTTAATGGTAAAAGGCTTTCGGGGTGGATGGCCCTGGCCGTATTTGCAACGGTCGGGGGGGCGATGGTCGCCACCGATCCCGCGTTCGCCAAAACGGACGTGGACAAGTTGACCATCAGTGGAGAAATCCGCGAGCGGTATGAGATTCGGACGGACGCGTCGTTTCGCTCTGTCGCAAATGGCGCTGGCCAAAGCGTGAAGGGCAACGAGAGCGTGGGTAGCCATCGTCTGCGTGTGGGCATTGGCTACGACCTCACGCCCGACGTTGCGTTTTTTGCGCAGATTTCCGACGCCCGGTACTTTGGGTCTGAGGGCGCGGCGACCGGGGCTGGCGCGGCGGCCGTGTCGACCCAGAACAACAACAGCAATGGCATTGACCTGCACCAGGGCTACATCCAGTTGAAGAACGTCCTGGTGCCGGGCTTGAGCCTGAAGGCGGGCCGTCAGGAGATCATTTTCGGCGATCACCGTCTCTTCGGGAACTTCGGGTGGAGCCAGATTGGCAACGCGTTCGACGGCGTGCGGTTGACCCATAGCGCGCAGCAGGCCAATGTGGACCTCTTCTGGGCGCGTATTGTGGATCCGACCGCGGTCGCTGCCGGTGCTGCGGGCCAGCCGGCCATTCTTTTCCCGGGCAGTGCGGCGGCCGGCGCGCAGTCCTCGAACACCCAGGATGTCTACGGCGCCTACGTGACGCTCAAGCCGGTCAAGAACTGGACGATCGAGCCGTACTTCTTTATGCTGGCTGATCATCGGGCGTTAGTGACGGCAGGTGCAATTTCAAGTATTTTGACTGCTCAGTCCCAGGGCCAGTCGCGCAACTTCTTTGGCGGCCGGATCAACGGCAAGCAGGGCGGCCTGGACTTCACCTATGAAGGCAACTACCAGTTCGGCTCGATTGCCAGCCAGTGCACAAGGTCCCAGACTGCGGCTGCTTGCGGAACCTTCGATGGGACCAACACATCCGCGGCGGGTACTGGCGCCGGGCAGGATGCGCGCATCAATGCCCATCAACATGCGGTCAAGACCGGCTACACGTTTGGCGCGGTCCCGATGAAGCCTCGGCTTGGTTTCGAGTTCAACTACGCCTCCGGCGATAAATGCGCAAACGGTGCTGGTACTGTGAATGGTTGCGAGCAGGGGAAAAGTCATTTCAATACTGCCGATAACCTGTACCCGACGAACCATTTCCACATGGGGTACATGGACCTGATGTCCTGGAAGAACATGGTGAACTACCAGGTCATGTTCGATGTGAAGCCGTCGCCGGTCAGCAAGCTGCAGTTCAATTACATCATCCACCGGCTGGCCAACACGGCGGACAACTGGTACCGCGCCGGCCAGGTGGCGTATGCCACGTCCAGGGTGACGAACCAGGAGGCTTCGCTGGGTCAGGAATTGGACGTCCATTACTGGCACACGTTCAAGGAGAAGTTCAAATTCGAGATCGGCTACGGCCATTTCTTTACCGGAAAGTATCTCGAAAATAGTGCCAACGCTGCTACAAATGGCACGTCGGGCGCGTCCACCCTCAATGGCACGGCGTTTACTGCCGGAACGCAGTCAACGCTTGTGGACCAGAACTGGGGCTATGTGATGGGGTCGATCCTGTTCTAAGTTAACGACCCGTCAGTCAGTGACGAGGGGCCCGGTCTGCCGAAAGGCTGGCCGGGCCTCTTGCTTTTGGGAATCTTCATTCAAAAGAATGGTTCTCCTTAGTAGGCAACTGTGTTTGTCTTCGGCGTGCCCCTTCTTGTACAATCCGAGGAGTAAACGGAGCGAGGAAGACTCACAATGAATGACAGGGTCAGAACCCTTCTGGACGAACTCAAGACTGGTCTGGAGAAAATCTACGGCGAACGCCTTGAAGGGGTTTACTTGTACGGCTCATATGCAAGGGGGGAGGAGGACGTCGAATCCGACGCTGATGTGCTGGTGATCTTAGATCACTGCAATCACTATGGAGCCGAGGTGGACCGGACTGGTCATCTGATCTCAGAGCTTTCACTGAAGTACGGGGTCAGTATTAGCCGCGCCTTCGTTTCCCAACAGGATTGGTCAAGTGGTGAAACCCCCTTCCTCGTTCACGCGAGAGAAGAGGCGATTCCTGCGTGAAAGACCAGACGCGGAAGTTTTTAGACAAAGCCGCACGGGCGGTTCACGCTGCAAAGAGCCTTCTCGGAGAAAGCGATGTAGATTTTGCGGCAAGCAGAGCTTACTATGCGATGTTTTATGTCGCTGAGGCTTTACTGAATGAGAAGGATCTGCGCTTTCGAAAGCACGGTGGTGTGCATGCAGCGTTCGGAGATCAGTTTGTTAAAACTGGCCTGTTGGATCAGAAGTTCCACCGCTGGCTTCTTGATGCGTTCGACAAGCGAATTCAGGGAGACTATGGAGTGGAGGCTTTTGTTACGCAGGAAGATGTGGCGCAAATGATCGAACAGGCCGATGAGTTCCTGAGGGAAGCTCAACGTCATCTTGGAATACCATCATGAACAACAGCGCTATCATCCTGGCGCGAAAGGTCCTGCCTGGGCGAACGAATCGGGTCAGAACTGGGGCTATGTGATGGCGTCGATCCTGTTTCTAAGGTTTGCGTAGGGGGGGCCC
>JAVHQA010000229.1:0-1687 GCA_036170875.1 Nitrospirales bacterium | reverse complement strand
GGCGGCCACGGGACAGCGTGACAAGGATTCCGTCGGGCTGCCCGATCAGGGCGTCGTGCGCGAGGGTCTCCCCGCTGAACTGAAAGGTGTCGCCGGCCTTCAGCGTCAGCGCATACTGGCGTCCCTTCCGGTCCACCAAATGGACGCGATCTCCGTCGGAAAAAACAGTCATCGGGCCTCTCTCACGATACGAATGGGGGCCGGCGTTAGCTCGGCTTGATAGGTCCGGCGGCGTTGGCGCCGACTTGAACCAGCGTGCGGCGAACGAGCGCCTTGCAATGGGGGCAGTGAAAGCGAATGGTGTCGTCGTCCACCCACGCGATGGACTCGTCCTTGACCCACATGAGCTTGCCGCAATAGGGACAGTCTCTCGGCGGAAGCGTCATCGGCGTGACGCATAGCTCGGAATATTCATGGCTAGACATCCCGCACGTCGGCTGTGGCCTTCTCGACCAGATCGGGGGGCAACTGGGGCATCTGATGGGCGATCATCGCGTGCATCTTGAGCTTGGCGAGAATGTCCTCCACGGTATTCCCCTGCATTTCGAACGTGCAACCCTCTTTCATGCAAGCCAACGCTTTGGGCACGGGGACACCTCCTCGGCACACTCAACGGCTTCTTTTGTACCGCATCCGGCAGGCGTAGCGCAAGGTCCCGATCCTCGTAGGGGCGAGGCGATGCCTCGCCCTATGGGGAACGATCCACCGGTTGGGACGACATCCGCCCAATCGTGCGGACAACCCACCGGATTGGGGGGGGCCCCCCGGGTCGCCCCTACGCGTGACCATTCTCATGCCTGTGTAGGGGCGAGGCGGTGCCTCGCCCATCGTGCGGGTGCCTCGCCCGTCTTTGGGAACAACCCGCCCATTTGCGGGCAACCCACCGGGTCGCCCCTACGAAGAGATCGGATTCTCCGCATCCATTTCCCACTGGGCGGGATTATTCCGGATATACGCACGAACGTGATCTAACTCATCTTCGCGCAGGACACGCTCATAATAATTCCGTTGCCAGACCGGCAATCCAGGCGTGCCGCGTCGTACGTTAATGCGTTTGGTTGCAACCGACTTGAACTGTCCGATGATCGCGCCGATAGAACCGGGTTGCATTGTTCGGGCGACCCGCCCATTGGGGGCGACCCGCCGGGTCGCCCCTACGTTTTCCGATAAGATGATGATTCCATGAACGTGGTTCGGCATGATGACGAAAACGTCAAGAACCACGCCGGTTCGGACGGACGCCGTTTTGATCCACTCGTCTCTGGCGATCTCACCGTACTCGTTCAATCGCATTTCTCCGCCCACCACCTCGCCAAATAAACAATCCTGATTGTAGGTGCAGATGGTGACGAAATACGCGCCGGCCTGGACGTAGCCGTATTCCTTCAGGCGGACAGACCGCCGATTGCGTGCGCCGGGTATAAGCCTCATACCGGGTGAGACACCGGACGCCGGGGATTCGTCTAATGCGACCGGAGATTATTTCCTGGACGTAGGGGCGACCCGGTGGGTCGTCCGAATTGACGGGATCGAATCAGGATGGGCGAGGCACCGCCTCGCCCCTACACCGATGGAGAATCCTTCCTCGTAGGGGCGACCCGGCGGGTCGCCCATCCATACAACGCACGGGGGCAACACATGGGCGAGGCAACCCCACGCCCCGACCCCGAAACAGAAATACTTCCTC
>JAVHQA010000228.1:4183-8485 GCA_036170875.1 Nitrospirales bacterium | reverse complement strand
TCAATCTCAAACCGCAGCTCGCGCATGACGTCGAGAAAAGCCCCATCACCCGAGATATCCCGCCCCCCCGTCCCCGCGAGAATCGCCCGGCCGGCCGTTGGGGGAGACGCGGTGAGGCTGAGGTCGGCTTCGGTGATCACCTGGCCTTCCGCGAACACCACCGCGCGCTCGACGGCATTGCGCAGATCGCGCACATTGCCCCGCCACTCCTGACGGCGCAGCGTCTCCATGGCGCGCGCCGAGAAGCCCACAATCGGCTTGCCCGCCTGCGCGGCAAAGTGTTTCAGGAAATGCTGCGCCAGCAATTCCACATCATTGGGGCGCTCGCGCAGGGGCGGTAACGTGATCTGCACGACGTTGAGCCGGTAATACAGGTCTTCGCGGAAGCGCTTGGCCGCCACTTCCTCCTCGAGATCGCGGTTGGTCGCCGCAACGATCCGCACATCCACCTTGCGCGGCGTCGTGCCGCCCACCCGGTCCACCTCGCCGGACTGAAGCACCCGGAGCAATTTCGTCTGGAGATCGACGGGCAGTTCGCCGATCTCGTCCATGAACAGCGTGCCGTGATCGGCCTGCTCGAAGCGGCCCTTCTTATCGGCGTGGGCCCCCGTGAAGGACCCGCGCGTGTGTCCGAACAGTTCGCTCTCGGCCAGCGTCTCGGTGATCGCCGCCATGTTGACGGCGACGAACGGGCCCCCGGCCCGTGGGCTCAGTGTATGGAGCGCGTGGGCCAGCAGTTCCTTGCCGGTGCCGGTCTCGCCCGTCAACAGCACCGGGCTGGACGTCGCCGCGACCTTTTTGACCATCTGGAAAACCTCGATCATCCGGCGGTCGCCGGTGATGAGCCCGTGCGCGGCGCATTCGGCCATGGCGGCCTCCTGATCGCGGCTGGGCCGAGCCGGCAACGACACGGTCGCGGGACGCAGGTCATGGAACTGCCGCTCCAGCTCTTCGGCCTGCGAGACCAGCCGGTCCCGCTCCACGTGAGCCCGGTGCAACGCTCCATCCAACGCCTTCAGCCTGGTCTCCATTTCGAGGACCTGGCTCGTGGATCCCATCGCCGCCTCGCGCAGTGTTTGCGCCTCGTCGATGGCCCGATCAAATTCCCGGTCGTGCGCTTCCAGTCGGGCGCGGCTGGCGGTCAGTGCGGATTCCGTCTCCCGCATCTGCCGCTCCAGCGACGCGAGCCGCAGGCGGACGGCCGTCCGCTCGTACACAGGCACCACGACCACGGCCCCGAGGAAGGCGGCCAGCGGCGCGACGATCGGCAGGACCTGGCCGAAGGCTTTAAAGAGAAGATACGCCAGGCTCACATAGGCCAGCCCGGCGCCCGCCACGCGCAACAGGGTAAACGTCCACGAGCGGGTCGACACAGCCAGCGCGCCGATGAGGCCCATGAGGACGACCACCAGGAATACGCCGAGCGAAGAAGGCGGACGCAGCCAACGCTCGGTAAAGATCGTATTGAGAGCATGGGCGTGAACGAGCCCGCCCGGCGCGGCCCCGCCCAAGGGAGCGGCCTTAAGATCAAATCCGGTCGCCGTCGCCAGCACCAGCACCGTGGCGCCCTTGAACCGTGTTTCGATTTCGCGACGGCCTTCCGGCGTGGCGGCCAGGGCCAGGACGCTTGAGAACCCGTAATGCGGCAGGAAGGTCTCCGTCCAGGGCCCGGCATAATTGATCAGCATCTGTCCGCGCGCATCGACCGGAATGCGGGCAACGCGGCCGGCCTCCCCATTGATCCCGCGCAATTCCACGTACCGCCCCGGCACAATCGACACCTGGTTGGGCGGCACACCGAACGCCCCCATGGCCACCCGCAGCGAAAACGCCGGCAGCAGCCGGTCCTGCACCCGCACCACCAGCGGCACACGCCGGATCACGCCGTCGGGGTCCCTGTTGGACGCGATGTGCCCAAGCCCGCTCGCGGCCGCCGCCAGATCGGCCTCAGGCATGAAGACCCGCCCGGTGCTCAGAAGCATTCCGGAGTCCGGACCGGCCTCCCACGGCAGCCCCGCAGACCCCAGTGTATTCACCAGCACCGACTGCCCGTGGACTTGCGCCGCATCATCGTGCTTCCCGGCGTCGGACGGGAAGAGCTCCACGCCGACCGGCAGATAGACGCCCTTGGACTCGGCCATGGCCTTCATGAAGCGCAAATCGCTGTCGGTCGACGGCACACTGAAGACCACGTCGAACGCCATCACCTTCGCGCCGGCATTCGCCAGGATCTCCACCATCAGCGCATGCACGGCCCGGTCCCAGGGCCATCGGCCCAGCGCGGCCACACTGGTGTCGTCGCAGTCGATGAGCACGATCCGTGGATCCGTGGGAATTGCCTGGCGAAGCCCGAACCGGATATCGAGGGTCTTGTCCTCCCAGCTCTGAAAGACCACGGGCCAGAGCCAGAGCAGGGCCGCCACAAGCAACCCGCAGGCCGCCCCGGCCGGCCACAAGCGGCGCATGCGGGGGCGATCCGCAGCCTCGATCACTTGGTCTCCATCTCGTACACGCCATCCCAATCGGCGGGCGGCGGGTGTGTCCGGAACTCCTCGGCCCGGCCGCGGTAGAGCAGCGACGGTCCGTCCGTCTTGTCGATCGCGAGCGCCCGGGCAAACGCGGCGGAGGCCGCGGCCCAATCCCGTTGCTGGTACGCGTACAGCCCCTCGTTATAGGCCTCCCGTACCTGCTGTTTGAGCTCGGACAACTCGCCCTTCCGGGCTGCCATCACCTCATACACGCGCACGCCCTGCTTTTTGCCCTTGACCCGCAACAGGTCCAGTTCCCGCCACTCCACAATGTCCTTGGTCATCTCAAACGTCCGCTCGGTCATCATGACCTCGGTATGGAACGGCTTGTTGGCGCCTTCGACGCGGGAGGCCAGGTTCACGGCGTCTCCCATCACGGTATACTCCATGCGGGCATCCGATCCCATGTTCCCGACCAGCACCACGCCCGTATTGATGCCGAGCCGCATCGCCAGCTCCGGGCGTCCCTCCTGCTTCCACTTCTCGCGGAGGGGATGCATCGCCGCCTGCATGTCGAGGGCCGTGTGCACCGCGCGCAGCGCGTGGTCCTCCTGCGGCAGGGGGTCGCCGAAAAACCACAGCATGCCGTCGCCGATGAACTTGTCGAGCGTGCCCTGGTGGCCGAATCCGATCCGGGTCATCTCGTTGAAGTATTCCTGGAGGACCTTCTGCACCACCTCCGGTTCGATCCCCTCGCAGAGAGTCGTGAAGGAGACGATATCCGTGAACAGGATGGTGAGCTCCTTGCGCTGCCCTCCCATCAGGCGATCCGTGCTGTCATTGAGCAGCATATCCACGACGGCCGGCGCGAAGTACGGCGCGAACGCGGCGCGGGTCTTGCGCTTCTCGATCTCGCCGGCGGCGTACCGGTAGGTCACCATGCCGGCGCTGGACAGCACCCCCACGATCACCACGGGAGCCACCGGAAGAATCCGCCCGAACTCGATGAAGCTGAACCACGCGCCTGCGACATACCCGCCGATCGCCACGATCGCCACGAGCAGGTAAATATAGGGCTGCAGCGAGAGCGAGAGCAGGGCGATCCCGATTCCCATTCCCAGGATCAGCAGGACCACGGTGGCCGGCCCCGACTCCACCAGGAACTGCTGGGTCAGGATGGTATTGATCATGTTCATGTGGACCCCGTTGAGGGGATAGGCCGACTCCACGGGGACGGTGCCGGTATCGCTCGCGCCCGTCGTGGAGGCCGCAAACAGGGCGACGGCGCCCTTCAAGTTCTTCTCCAGCTCGGGGCGCTTCTCCGGATCTTCCGCCTCCTCCAGCAGATCGGCGGCAGAGATGTGCAGAAACGCCTCCTGCCACGTATTGGCGAAGTTCACAGTGAGCCGGCCATGTTCATCCACCGGAATGCGGAGATCCTTGCGAACGCTTTCCCCCGGCATGAGGGCGTCGCCGACAATGATGGAGCCCGATTCAAGCCGGACCTTCGAGAGATCGCTCCCCACCAGGTCCAGCACGACCCGGAACGCAAGGGCGGGAAACAGGCGGTCCTTGACCTGCACGAGCAGCGGGTTGCGCCGCACGCCCCCATCGGTGTCGGCCGACCGTGAAATATGGCCGACGCCGCGGGCCACCTGGCCGAACGCCTCCATGGGGAGAAACCGGGTTTTGGCGTAATAGAGGGCCATCGGGGGAGTGGCCGGCGCGGGCGCCGTATGGCGGCGCAGGAGTTCGGTCGGATACTGCATCTCCCGCTTCAGGTCCGCCTCTTCGTCCGTCTGGGCCTCCAGGCTCAAACTGAGATCCAACGCGC
>JAVHQA010000228.1:0-4083 GCA_036170875.1 Nitrospirales bacterium | reverse complement strand
CGCGGGTCCTGCCGGATCGGCCCGCGGAGTTGATGCATCCGGTCGCTGATCCGGAGATCCAGTTCTTTGAGGTACGTGGGGAGCGCGAGTTGCAGCAGTCCGATCACGCAGGCCGCGGCCAAACCAGCGACCAACGGCGGACCATACCGGGCAATGTCGGGCCGCTTTACCCGACCTCCCATAGCACCCCTTCATATGCCTGGACCCGCCACCCGACCCAGACACGGCTGAAGTCCGGACCGCCGTTATGGATTCTTCGCGCCACCACTCTTGGCCCGGCCCATCGTTCCCATCGTTTCGAGCGGCTTCTCGCCCTTCTTGCGGCCCGGTACGCCGATGATGTCAATCGGCTGCTCCGGCTTTTCCGGCTGCTTGAGCAAACTGCGCTGCCCGGCCTTCGCGGCCGGCATCTCGATCTTCTTGCGATCGCGCGCGACCTGCAGATCTTCCTTGTTGGAGGTGACAATCGCCACCATCGCGGACGCCCATGTGGAATCCTGTGCCTTGGCCTTCAAGACATTCTGCACCTTCGTCAGATAGACCGTCGCCTCACTGACCTGGTCCGCTTCCGTCAAGGCGGCGTCGAACGGGATCGTGCTGGCCAGGGCCTTGATGGTCTCCTCGCCGAACGGCGAGGAAATCTTGAATTCCGCCGCCGCGCCCTCATCGCCGAACGAATACTTCTGGCCGCCCTGGATGCGGGCTTCGTTCGTGAAGACATTGGGCACGAGGTGCACCACTTTGCCTTCAGCCGTATAGTAATCCAGCTTCAGGTGCGCGTCCTTCTCGGACTCGACGTAAATGATCAGCCGCTCGCCTTCGACGAAGGGTTCGCCCTCTTTTTTGTTGGTCCAGACCTTCAGCCCGAAATGGGCCGCGGCCGGCGCCCCCGACTGATCCTGGACCTTCTTGGCGAGCTCCTTGGCATTCAGCCGTTGCTTGATGAGGTCCGCAACTTCCTTGGATTTCGACGTTGCCGTCATCCAGACACAGACCTGGTGGGCCTTGACCTCCTGCCTGGTGATTCGCTCGTTGCTGAGTCCAACCCGGCTGGCCGCCGCCACGACTTCCGGTTCCAGCCCGTGGCCGCCGCCCTGGTCCGCGCTTTCAGCGAAGGCTTTGATCTTCTTGAGCGCGGCTTCCCTGGCAAGCGCCAGGGCCTTTTTCTGGGCCGACAGGAGGCTCTCGTCGTCACTCAAACGATAGCAGGCGGAACCCTGCACACGGCCCTCCTCCGACTGTGCGGAACCGGACTGAACGGATTGGGCTGGAGCGGGCCTGACCGGCGCGTGTTTGACCGGCGGCGGGGGGGCCGGGGGGATGGCCACTTGCGGCCCGGCCAAGACCTGACTGGACAGCAAGCCGGCCATCAGCACTGCCACCGCAATTTGTGTAACCGTTACGTGCCTCATCGAACCATTCCCCGCTCTCTTCTGCATAATTTTTCTTTTCATTGTCGTCCTTAGGCACGCGCTTGTCAATCCTCCGCGGCAGCCCCGCCTCTCTTCCTCTCTATATTAAAAGCAAGGCTGATACCAGGCCCGTGCGCATCTGCAGCACCCACCGAATCGAAATTTTAACAGATGCAAATCAGGTACTTGCGCACAGGAGTCGCACGCGTTTCTGACCTGGTTCGAGGGCGAGGCATCCGTTCCTGCATGGGTTCCCATGCAGGAACATCATCCTGGCTCACCGCCGTTATGAAAGTTTTGCCGCCGGGAGTTCCGCCGGCGAGATGCGCACACCCTGGGTCGATCCATCAGACGGCGGGGGGCCGGCCTCCTGGAGAGGAACCGAGAACCCCGCCGCATGCGTGTGGCCGCCACCGCCGTACTTCACGGCGATCCTGGCGACATCGGCGCCGCCCTCTTCCGACCGCAGGCTGAAGTGGCGTCGCCCTTTGCGGTCATGCCAGATCAGGCAGAACGGCCGCCCAGGCGAAAGTTGTTCACCGATCTGGCTGGTGAGAATCGCGCTTTGCACGCACGGCACCGTCTCCTCCTCAAACCGGACCCACACCGTATTCCGGATGAGCTTCTTCACCAATTCCTGCTCGAACCGGAGGATGGCCCGCCCCTCCTGCTCCAGCACATCTTTGTTCAGGGAATCCCATGCCTTGAAATCATAGGGATGGGAATTCAGCCCGGCGCTGATTTCGCGGCTGCCCGGCAGCTTCCACATCCACAGGTCCTTGTCCTGCACGTATTGCAGCAGCCAGGGCGCCGCCGTGCCGTGGGCCCACTCCCAGGCCAGCACCGCCCCGCTTTTCTCCAGGTCAAAATGGACGTACGGCAGCCCGCTCAAAGCCTCTCGGGCCGTGATATGGTGATCAAGGACCTGGATTGCCGCCGCCTGTTTGGCCATGTCCTCAAGGATCGGCCTGGAATAACTGAAGTCAACGATGACGACCTTGCGTCCCGCACAGCTAATGGGCGGCGGGTGACCATGACTGGCAGGAACGAACTCCGCCCCGGGATACCGCTTCCAGATAGCCCAGGCGGCGCCAAACCCGTCGGTGCACTCGGCATGGTAGAGAACCAGATCGGGAATCATTGCGTTCTAGCATAGCATGACAACGTGGAGAGAAAAAGAGTCCGATGAATTGCATGCCGGGCAGTGGTGTGCTAAACAAATTTTGTGGCCCAACGCGACCGGGACTGGCCCGGCTACACCCAATGGTTCTTCTGCCCCGACTGCAGGTCCTTGTGGACCCCCTGCGAATCCGGGGTCGCCGCCATCACGCACTCGCAACTCATCACGGCGCCCCTGGCTTCACCGGCCACACCGTCGCAACAGTGCCCGGTCTGCGCCGGAACTCTCGAAGGCCGCACACACGAACTCTGATTTAGCCCGGACTATTCGTCTGGACAAGCAAACATTCCCGTATGCTACACTTTGCCCATGCAGGTCCTCACGGCGCTTTCGACAACCGCGGCCACAGAGGACGCTCTTGAGGAAGCCTGTCGCAACGTCGCCGCCGGCCTGGCGGGGAGGTCGGCAGATCTGGCGTTCGTGTTCTTTTCGTCCGACCACTCCGACTCGGCTGCCCTCATCGTTTCCAGGATACGCGAGCGGCTCCACCCCACAGTCCTGCTGGGCTGCTCGGCCGAAAGCGTGATCGGCGGCGCGCAGGAGGTGGAAGGCCGGCCGGCCTTGTGTCTCTGGGTCGGCCACCTGCCCGGCGCCACGCTCACGCCGTTCCACCTCGAGTACGTGGAGGCAGGCGATGGGGTCCGGATCACAGGCTGGCCCGACACGATGCCCGGTCTCGAGCACAACCCGTCGTTCCTGGTGCTCGCCGAGCCCTTCACCACCGCGCCGGCCGAGGCCTTCCTGGAAGACCTCGCAATACGCTACCCCGGCGCCGCGGCGATCGGCGGGATGGCCAGCGGCGCCCAGGAACCCGGCGCCAATCGTCTTCTCTTCAATGACACGGTGGTGGACAGCGGGGTAATCGGCGTAGCTGTAGCCGGCGCCGTCGGCATCCGCACCGTCGTCTCGCAAGGCTGCCGTCAGATCGGCGACCGCTTCATGATCACCCAGGCCGATCAGAACATCATCCATGAACTCAGCGGCAAACCGGCGCTCGACCGTCTGCGGGAAGTCTTCTCGCTCCTCTCGCCCGCCGAGCAGCGCCAGGCCGAGCGCGCGCTGCATCTGGGCATCGTCATTGACGAGCACAAGGATCACTTCGAGCGCGGCGATTTCCTGATCCGAAACCTGGTCGGGGTGGATCAGAAAACCGGCAGCCTGGCGGTGGCCGATTACGTGCGGGTCGGCCAGACCGTGCAATTTCAGATCCGGGACGTCGCATCCGCCAGCGAGGACCTGCGCGCGCTGCTGACCGGGGAGCGCGCGGCCCCCAGCGCCGGCACCCCGATCGGCGCGCTGCTCTTTAGCTGCAACGGGCGCGGCCAGCGGTTCTTCCACACCCCCCATCACGACGTCACGGCCGTCCGGGAACAGATGGGCGGAATTCCGGTGGGCGGCTTTTTCGCCATGGGCGAGATCGGCCCGGTCGGCGGGAACAACTTCCTGCACGGCTACACCGCCAGCATCGCCTTGTTCTGCAAAAACGACTGA
>JAVHQA010000227.1:0-8527 GCA_036170875.1 Nitrospirales bacterium | reverse complement strand
TGTTCGACGCTCCAAGCCCGCGCTCCTCCCGTTCTCCTCTAATTCCGTTCCAATAGAACCTGGGTCCGACACCGTGTCCGGCGTCTTTGCCGCAGGTCTCGGTTCCCGGTGTGTATCCATTGACGGCATGAGGAGAGGAGAACGCGATGACGGTAAAAAGCTGTGTCCGGCCTGTTGCGGCCGGACTGGGCGCCGTGGCGGCGCTGATTTTGTGGATAGGTGAAACCTTTGCGAGTTGCGGCTCGGCGGCGTGTTTCATGGTGACCGGCTCGGAAGCCGGCGTGCAGCCCCAAGGGAAGCTGTCTGTGGACCTGCGATATTCCTATGCGGCGGCGGGGTTGGCCGATGGTGTCAGCGGCAACGTGGCGGCAGTCGAGGTGGAAGGCGCCGAGGGGCGGCGCGTCATTCTCAACGAGCATAAAGAGCAGCGGACCATCAGCCAGTTCTATGTGTTCGACGCGAGCTATGGTCTGACCGACAGGGTGACACTGGACGTGGTGGTTCCCTACCGGAAGCAGAAGCATACTCACGTCATTGGACAAGGAGAAGCGCCCGATGGCTCGGGGAACTTCGAGTCGTTCACGGACAATGGCCTGGGGGACATCCGCGTGACCGGCAAGTACAGCATCCTCCCGACACTCCGAAACCTGGTTGTGCTGGGGCTCGGCGCGGACCTGCCGACCGGGGATTCGCACGCGCGCAACAGCCAGGGGACGCTCCAGGAGCCCACGCTTCAACTCGGTCGTCGCGCGCTGGGGATCGTGGCGTCCGTATACCAGTCGTACGAGATGATCCCTCACGTGCTGAACCAGTTCACGAGCGCCTCCTACCGCCATAGTGTCAGGGGGCCCAACTCATATCGGTTCGGTGACGAGTACATCCTGAGCGGCGGCATGAATGTGAAGACGCTCAAGATCGTCACCTTCACCGGCCAGTTCAATTGGCGGTATGTCGTGCACGACGAGTTCACGGGGACGCTGGCCAAGGCCCAGGACTTCAATGATCCGACGTTTCCGGATGAGCCGATCGTGATTGATGAGGTCGTGAAGCGCCGGCCGGTGCCGAACACCGGCTCCACCATGCTGGCGTTCTCTCCCGGCGTTTCGGTGGCGATCGGTGAGCGCGCCACTTTTTATTTTCATGCCCAGGTTCCCATTGCGCGGGACTTCAACGGCGGGCTCCAGCAGCAGACCGGCTTCCTGTTTGGCATGTCTACGACGCTGAATTGATGCGAGGCGCGCCTATGAGAAAGTTCCTGTTCGCGGGCATGATGGTCGTAGTCCTGGTGGGCCTGCTGGGCATGGCCGCGCGACCACCGTTGGTCGGCGGCCCCGCGCCGGAGATCGCGCTCAAGAACCTCCAGGGGCAGGAGGTCCGGTTGTCGGACCTGCGCGGCAAGATCGTGCTGCTCAATTTCTGGGCGACCTGGTGCAAGCCCTGCAAGGACGAGATGCCGGCCATGCAGGCCAGCTACGATAAGCTCCGCGACCAGGGTTTGGTCGTGCTGGCGGTCAACGAACTGGAGGACACGGAGAAGGTCATCGAGCACGTTCGGAAGCATGGCCACACCTTTCCGGTCGTGATGGACCACGACAATGTGGCGGCGAACCGCTACGGCGTGGTCGGCCTGCCGGCCAGTTTCATTGTGGATCGGCAGGGCATCGTGCGAGAACAGATCATGGGCAGCCTGCTGACCGAAAATCGGATCACGGAGTTGGTCAATCGCTACGGCGGGCCGGTGCCGTCCGCTCACCGCTAACGCGTACAAAGCCCTACAGTTGTAACAAGTAAGGCGATTGCGCTATTGTAAAAGGTGTTTTACGTGGTAACCGGCATGGACCGTCTCAGATGATGCGCATTCGATCCGCCAGTCTTTTCCTATCCATGGCCCTGTGCCTGTCGGCATTGCCGGCGGTCGCCGCGGATACCAAGGCGGTTCCCAGGGAGCCGGAGGCGGTCCAGCAATTGGACGAAGTCGAGGTTTCGGCCGCCCGGATCGCGCCGCCCAAGCGCGCGATTCCCATGCCGCTCCCGGACATGTCTGCCACGATCCCCCTCCCTCCGGAGAGCGTTGGGGTGCAGCCGGTTGTGTCCGCACCGGCGGTGCCGCGTTCCCACGCCTTGCTTCGGGACGAGACGGCGGCGACGAAGGGGGTTCGGACGCGTGCTCGTTATTTGGAATCGATGCGTCCTCCGTATCCCAAACGGGCCCGCGAGATGGGGTGGGAGGGAACCGTTGTGCTGAGAGTCGAGGTCAAGCCTGACGGCACTGTCGGCGCGGCCTCTGTCCACCGGACGTCCGGCTATCTTACGCTGGATGAGGCAGCCCTGATCGCGGTGAAGCGGTGGCGGTTTGCGCCGCCGACCGACGGCGCGTTTTCATTCGCGACGGTGGTGGATGTGCCGGTGCGGTTCGATCTCAAGGAGCAGGGGAACCCGCACGAGGAAGGCCGGGGTTCATGAGCGCACCAATCCGCCTTATGGCGCTGGCCGGAATGCTGACGCTGGGGCTTCTCTGGCACGGGGACGCGTTCGCCGCGGCGGACGAAGCCAAAAAATACTACAGCCAGGGCATGACCCAGGCCTCCCAGGGCAAGTACGACGCAGCCGCCGAGTCGCTTCGCAAGGCGATCGAGATACGGCCGAAGTTTGCCGAGGCCTACCACCTCCTGGGCATCGTCTACGCGAATGGCCAACGCCGCTTTAATGACGCGGCCGACTCCTTCAAAAAGGCCATTGAGCTCAATCCGAATTTCGCCGAGGCCTACTACAACCTCGGGTTGGTCTACCAGGTCCAGGGTAAGCTGGTTGAGGCCGAGCAGGAATTAAAGAGGGCGCTGGCCATCCACCCGAAGTATGAGGAGGCGCTGGTCGCGCTCGCGCAATTGTATGAGCGGCAACAGGCGTATCCCAAGGCCGTGACGGCCTATGGCCAGATACTGGCGCTCAAGCCCGATCACCTGGAGGCGCTCTACGCGCTGGGTTACCTCTACGAGTCCCAGGGACGGAGCCATGAGGCCCGGGATCTGCTGGCGAAGCTGGTCAAGCTCAAGCCGGACCACGCCGATGCGCACTATCTGTTGGGCACAATCGCCGAGAGGGCCAACAGCACGGCTGAAGCGGAGCAGGCCTACAGGAAAGCCATCACGGCCCGGCCGGACTTCGTGGATGCGCATTACAATCTCGGGTTCATTCTGAAATCGAAAGGCGAGCTGGAAGCGGCGGCGCAGGAGTTCCGGACGACCGTCAAGCTCAGGCGGGACTATGCCGACGCCTTTATGAATCTGGGCGTCGTGTATGTGCTCCAGCGAAAGTTCAACGATGCCGAGCAGGCGTACGAAGAGGCCATCCGTCTGAAGCCGACGATGGCGGAGGCATACTATAACCTCGGCGTGTTTTTCGAATTCCACATGCGCGACACCGTGCGGGCGCTCGTGACGTACAAAAAATATCTCGAACTCGGCGGCACGGATGAACGGGTGCAGCGCATCGTGCGGGAATTCAAAAAATGACCGGCCCGGCGGGCATGTCGGTGTGGCGCCGGCCGTTCGGCCTACCGGTCGCGCTGTCTCTGGCTCTGCACGGCCTGGCGGTGGCGGCGCTCGGCACCTTCCAACTGTCGACGCAGGTCACGCCCACCCAGAATGCGGGAATCACGGTGGACCTGGTGACCGTCCGACCAGTGCCTGTCGTCCGCGCCAAGCCTGTTCGCTCCAAACATGCACTCAAGCGGACGTCCGTTGCGAAAGCCCGTCCGGTGGCAATGAAGCGGGTGTCGCCGCGCTCGGCAGCGGCTGCCTCTTCGCACGTCCAGCCTGTTACGACGCCTGTGGCCCTGCCGGCGGTTGCGTCGCCTCACGTGGCGCCAGCCGAGCCGGTCGCGGCAATCTCCGAGGCGCCCCCGGCGTTCATGGATCTCCCGCGGGCGCTGGCTCCTGCCGCATCGCCGACCGCTGCTGTGGCGCAAACGGCGATGTTCGTCATGCCGGAGGGGATGGAGTTCATGGATAACGGAGCGTCGCTGTCCGTGAGCACAGGGTTTTCGTCGATCAGCCGCCCGGTTGCTGTTTCTTCGTCAGGCGTGGCCAGGCTGTTGCGGGACTCGACGCCGGAGGCCGGCTTCATGCGATCGAAAGTGCGGCCGGGGAACAACCCACGGCCCGAGTATCCACGCACCGCTCGTGAAGCCGGCTGGGAAGGCACGGTCGTCTTACAAGTGATGGTCTTGCCGGACGGCACGGCCGGGAACGTCACGCTGCACAAGACGTCCGGCCATTCCATCCTCGACGAGGCGGCGCTGGCCGCCGTGAAGGGCTGGCAGTTCGTTCCGGCCATGGACGGCAACTTTCCGGTCCAAAGCATGGTGCGCATGCCGGTCCGCTTTGATCTCAGGGCGGCGAACTGACTCTTTCCGTGCCCGGTCCTTACCTTCACCAAATCAGTATCTCCGACGGCGGGGTACCCAAGCTGCCGGTGGCGGAGGCGCGTCTCACCGTGAACGGCGTGGCGGGGGATCGCCAGCGTAATCTTGAGGCGCATGGCGGTGTGGACCGTGCGATCTGCCTCTTTTCCCTGGAAGTGATCGAAGCGCTGCAGGCCGAGGGACACTCGATCAGGCCAGGTTCCAGCGGCGAGAACCTCACGATCGCCGGACTCGACTGGCCCAAACTCCTGCCGGGCGACCGATTGCGGATCGGCGACACCGTCCTCTTGGAAATGATGAGCTATACCGCTCCCTGCAAATACAACGCCCAGTGGTTTGCGAACGGGGAGTTCTCACGGATCTCGCAAAAACTCCATCCGGGCTGGAGCCGGCTCTATGCGCGGGTGCTGGCCGAGGGCATTGTGCGGCCAGGCGACAGGGTGACGGTCGAGGAGCACGCGTAATGCAGCGCGCGCTCGAGCCGGAATTGATGGACGATCCCGAGCAGGCGCTCGTCTACGCGCGGGCCGACTTCGAAGAGGAGAACCGGGGCTTTGTGGCCCGGTTCCTGGAATGCTATCCTGATTTGAAGGACGTGCATGTGCTGGACCTGGGCTGCGGGCCTGCCGACATTCCCGTCAGGCTCGCCCGTGCGTTGCCGGAGTGCCGGGTGACGGGAGTGGACGGATCGGCTCCCATGATCGCCCTCGGCAGGGAGGCGGTTCGCGCGGCCGGTCTGGCTGACCGCATCGCCTTGCGGTGCGAGCGGTTCCAGGAGACGGTGCTCGCGGAACGGGCCGACGCCGTGATTTCCAACAGTCTCCTTCACCATGTGCCCAACGCGCTACAGTTCTGGTATGCTCTCAGGCAGTTGGCCAAACCGGGAGCCGTGGTGCTGGTGATGGACCTCTTGCGTCCCGATTCGCCGGAGGAGGCGCAGGCTCTCGTGGACCAATATGCCGCCGGCGAGCCGGCAATGCTTCGCCGGGACTTCTATAACTCCTTGCTGGCGGCTTTCACGGACGATGAGGTGGCGGCTCAGTTGACGGAGATGAATCTGAGCCGGCTCCTGATTGATGTCCCTGACGATCGCCACTGGGTCGTCGGCGGACGGTTGCTGTGAACGGGAGGACGATGAAGACTTGGTGGGCGGCGCTTGTTCTTTGCGGCGCGTTGCTGTTCCCCTGGCACGCTGCCTATGGCCTTGAATTTTCGGCCGAGCAGACCACCAGGGTGGGAACGCGGTCCATGGTGGGCAAAATCTTCTTTCAAGCGGATCGCTGGAGGGTGGAGATGGCCGGTCCGGAGGGCACGCGCATCTCGATCAACCGGCTGGACAAGACAGTGACGTGGCTGTTGATGCCGAATCAAACCTATGTCGAGATCCCATTGCGGTTGGACCAGGTTCCCCGGGTGGCGCCCAAGATCGAAGGCGAGGTGAAGCGCAAGCGGGTGGGTAGTGAACAGGTCGGCGGCCGCAAGACCGACAAGTATGAGGTGACCGTGGATGTCAACGGCCGGAAAGAAGTCGTGCATCAGTGGGTGGCGCCCGACATCAATTTTCCCATGAAAACCGCCAGCACTGACGGGAAATGGGAAAGCGGCTACAACTACGTGACGATTGCCCCGCAAAAGGCCGACCTCTTCGAGCTGCCTGCCGGCTTCAAGAAGGCGCCCGCGCCATGAATCCGTTCCGCCGGCGTGGCCCCGGCCACGCACCTCCGGTGCCTCCGGCCATGCGTGCCGCACGACCGGCCGCTCAACCGCAGGAGCAGTTCCGCTCGTTCAGGGCGTCGGCGCTTTACTGCCCGCAATGCCGGCAGGCCACCCCGGTCCGTGAGCGACTCCTGCTGGTCCTTCCCAACGGCAATCTATACGAATATTGCTGTGTGCATTGCGGCACATCCACCGGCTCCAGGACTGAAAAAGAGCAGCAGGGTCCGAGTCTTCTGTAAGGCTGCCGGGGACAATATTTCATGCTTGTCTGGAGGGGGAGGTTTTTGTATAATTCATTCCTACTCTGAAAACTGAGGCTTACCTGATCAAGGAGGGCGCAGCCGTGAAAGGGATGTGGACATTTTTACAGACGTTCGTGGTCTTTTTGGGCACTGTAGCCGTGGCGTTCGCCAATGTGCCCGCTCCGACCGAGGGCGGGGGTAATCCGTATGCAGCGATGTATGGGGTGTGGTACACGCTGATCGGAGTTATCCTGGCTTGGGGCATCTACGACTCGTTCTTCCGTCCTATCGACTAGTCCGGCAGTCTGTATCGCGGGGCACTGTAAAGCCTGATCGGGTTTTATGGGGCCTTGCTGATCGTCGGTTCGTAGAGAATCTGGATGGTGTTCCCATCCGGGTCAGCCAGGTAGCAGGAATAGCTGCCGTCCCGGTGCTGTTTTGGCCGCTTCACAATCGGTACGCCGTTCTGTTCGGCCCACGTGGCCCACGCATCCACCACCTGCGGGCTGCCTGCAATAAATCCGAAATGGTCCAGCGGGGAAGTCGGGGTTGATGTGTGCCCGGCGGGGCCTTCTGCAGGCACTTCGTGCAGCGCCAGATTGTCGGTCCCGGAACTCAGATAGCAGTTCTGCGGGTCCGGTTCCCAGACCACCTTCAGTCCGAAAATGCGCAGATAAAAATCTTTTGATTCCCGGATGTCCCGCACCCGGAGCGCCAGGTGGCGTAGTCCCTGCAGCGGTGGACACATGTTCTCCATCACCCCTGATCCTCCCCTGGTCTCTGTTTTTCCTGCGTCCAGCCTATCATAATGAGTGAGGCTGGATCAGCGCCTGCCGGCCGCCAGCGCTCTCATTGGATCGAGCAAGTCAGGCGGAACGGAGAGGTTGCCATAGCCTGTCCCGACCAGGAGATTCGGTTTCGTCTCTCCATGGAAGTCGCTTCCTCCGGTGATAAGGAGGCCCTGATTTTTTGAGACGCTACGGTAGCGGTCAGTCTGTTGCCGGCTGTGGCTGCTGTAGAGGGCTTCAATGCCCAGCAATCCGAGCCCTTTGAGTGTCTCGCAGACCTGTTCAAACGGCTCTTTGAGACGTGACGTGTAGACAGGATGAGCCAGGACAGGAATGCCGCCGATCTGCCTGATGAGTCCGATGGTTTCGGCGGGGGAAGGGAGGAGACGTGGAATGTAGGCCGGCGCGCCGTCCGCGAGGTATCGATCGAAGGCTTCGGAGACGCTGTTGACATAGCCCCTGCGGACCAGCGCCTGGGCGATATGCGGTCGGCCGACGGTCGCGCTTCCTGCGGCCGCCTTGATGTCCGCATAAGTCAACTCACACCCCAGCTCCCGGAGCCGTTCCACAATACGGGGATTGCGCTCCTCCCGGCTGGCTTGATACGTGATCAGCGCGGGCGCAAGATGCGGATCGTCCGGGTTGATGAAATACCCCAGGATGTGCAACTCGGTCGTACCATAGAGGCAACTGATCTCAATCCCCGGGATGATCTCCACGCCTGCCCGTTCGCCTTCCGCGATCGCCTGCGGCAGGCCGGAGATGGTGTCGTGGTCTGTGACGGCCAGCGATGCGACGCCCTGTTGTTTTGCCAGCCGCACCAGTTCTTCCGGCGTGAGGCTTCCGTCCGAGGCGGTCGTGTGAGCATGTAGATCGATTCGTCCCATGGTGCCAAGGCAGCGAGAAGTGCTAGGCTTTCCTTATGATGGATGAAGAGAAACTAGAGACCGTACCGTGCCCCTATTGCCGGGGCGTTATCCTGGCCGGCGCCAAGCGATGCAAGTATTGCCATGCCGAATTGGCGGGTATGTGGCCGAAAGAGGCCGCGGATAAAAGGCCGGAGAAAAATCCGGCGCTGGCGACCCTTCTCAGCCTTCTCTTCCCTGGTATGGGCCAATATTATTGCGGCCGCACCGACAAGGCCATTGTCTTCGTGTTTGTATTCGTCATCCTTGTTGGGCTCTTCTACTGGCTGACAGTTCCCTGGATTCTCGTGGCTGTTTGCGCCGGAGTGGATGCTTTTCTGGAGGCCAGGAAGACGAAAGCGACCTAAATCAAAGGGCACTGAAGGTATTGCATGTCCGCGCAAACGAGGTTTGGCGGAGAGGGCGGGATTTGAACCCGCGACAGAACTTTCG
>JAVHQA010000226.1:0-14088 GCA_036170875.1 Nitrospirales bacterium | reverse complement strand
AAGCTGGCGCGGGAATTGGCGGATGCTGCCGTTAATACCGGAGCTTCAGTGAAGAAACGTGAAGATGTGCACCGGATGGCCGAGGCCAACAGGGCTTTCGCCCATTATCGGTGGTGAGAAGGGGATTAACGCGGTCTGCTGGTAAGCTAGTACGTGTGGCATTCTACTCGTAGGCAAACCTTTCAGACAGACGACTCAGTTTAGAGGTTCTGCGCAGAAGTCGATGTGCTGGTGGCTAGGAGTGCCAGCAGGATCGCCGAGTGCCGTTACATTTTTGTGTAGACGGTGAGGTAGGGGGGAGTATGGCGAAGGCGAAATATGAACGGCGCAAGCCGCATGTCAATGTCGGGACCATCGGGCACGTGGATCATGGCAAGACGACGCTGACGTCGGCGCTGACGAAGGTGGCGGCGGACAAGGGGATGGCGAAGTTCATCAGCTACGACCAAGTGGCCAAGGCGTCGGAGTCGCAGGGGCGGCGGGACCCGACGAAGATTCTCACGATTGCGATTTCGCATGTGGAGTACGAGACGGCCAACCGGCACTATGCGCACGTGGACTGCCCGGGGCACGCCGATTATGTGAAGAACATGATCACGGGGGCGGCCCAGATGGACGGGGCGATCCTGGTGGTGAGTGCGGCGGACGGGCCGATGCCACAGACGCGGGAGCACATCTTGCTGGCGCGGCAGGTGGGGGTGCCCTACATCGTGGTGTTTTTGAACAAGGCGGATAAGGTGGACGACAAGGAGTTGCTGGAGCTGGTGGAACTTGAGGTGCGGGAGCTGCTGACGAAGTATGAGTTTCCGGGGGACACGATTCCGATCATTACGGGGTCGGCGATCAAGGCGCTGGAGGGGGATCAGTCGCCCATCGGGGTGCCGTCGATCTTGAAGCTGATGGAGGCGGTGGACGCGTACATTCCGACGCCGGTGCGGGCGATGGACAAGCCCTTCCTGATGCCGATTGAGGACGTGTTCACGATCAGCGGGCGCGGGACGGTGGTGACGGGGCGCTGCGAGCGGGGCATTGTGAAGGTGGGGGACGAGATCGAGATTGTGGGGTTGAAGCCGACGCAGACGACGATTGTGACCGGGGTAGAGATGTTCCGCAAGGTGCTCGACGAGGGGCAGGCGGGGGACAACATCGGGGTGCTGTTGCGGGGGACCAAGAAGGAAGAAGTGGAGCGGGGGATGGTGCTGGCGAAGCCGAAGAGTATTACGCCGCACACGAAGTTTAAGGCGGAGATTTACGTACTGACGAAGGAAGAAGGGGGGCGGCACACGCCGTTCTTTAACGGATACCGGCCGCAGTTTTATTTCCGGACGACGGACGTGACCGGGGTGGTGACGTTGAATCCGGGGGTGGAGATGGTGATGCCGGGAGACAATGTGGCGATTTCAGCGGAGCTGATCTCGCCGATCGCGATGGACCAGGGGCTGCGGTTTGCCGTGCGCGAGGGCGGCAAAACCGTCGGTTCTGGCATCGTCACCGAAATCCTGGCGTGAGGGAGCATCATCCATGCGAGAGATTATTTCGTTGGCGTGCACGGATTGTAAACGCCGCAATTACTCAACGATGAAAAACAAAAAGAATGATCCGGATCGGCTGGAGCGTCGCAAGTATTGTCGTTTCTGCCGTAAGCACACGCCGCACAAGGAATCAAAGTAGCATTCAAGGCAAGGTGCAGAGCTTAGGGGCATGGTGTTTAACGGTTAGCACGTCGGTCTCCAAAACCGAAGGTCTGGGTTCAATTCCTAGTGCCCCTGCCACGCCCGGGTTACTGGACGGGCACTGCGATCGAAGGGGTTGGATATTCGCTCCCTTAAGTGATTTTCATGAGGGCTGGGCGCGACGGGATAAAACTTTCGAAGGCCGATGGGCGGATTTGAGAAAGCAGCAATGATCAAGCAGGCATGGGCTAACCTCAACGAGTTCCTCACCGATGTCAGGTCGGAGTTGAAAAAAATATCCTATCCGACCCGTAGCGAGACGATTGGGTCAACAACGGTCGTCATTGTCCTCGTTGTGATCGTGTCCATTTTTTTGGCCTTGACCGACCTTCTGCTTGTACGCCTGATGGGGAAGATCATTTGAGCATGAGTGAAACAATGAGCAAAAACTGGTACGTGGTTCATACCTATGCGGGTTACGAGGGGCGGGTGAAAACCAGTATCCTCGAGCGCGCCAGCCAGATGGGGCTTCAGGACAAGATTAGCCAGGTGCTGGTTCCCACCGAGGATGTGATCGAAATCAAGGAGGGGAAAAAACGGACTTCGACACGCAAGTTTTTCCCCGGGTACGTCCTGGTCGAAATGGGTATGTCGAATGAGTCCTGGCAGATGATCAAGGAAACGCCGAAGGTGACGGGTTTCGTGGGCGGCGGGGCTCAGCCCATTCCTTTGACGACCGAGGAAGTCGACACGCTGCTGAAGCAAATTGACACCGGCACGGCAATGCCGCGCCAGAAGGATGAGTTTCACAAGGGGGACAACGTCAGAATCATCGACGGACCGTTCCTTGGATTCAATGGGATGGTGGACGATGTGGACCAGGAACGCGGTCGTCTGAAAGTCTTGGTGAGCATTTTTGGTCGTGGGACTCCCGTCGAGTTGGGGTTCCTGCAGGTCGAGCGGTTATAAGGCTACGGGAAAAGGGCGCGTCTTGGCGCGCCCGGGGTGGGAGGGTGTAATCCAAATGGCGAAAGAAGTAAAAAGCCTTGTCAAGTTGCAGATTCCGGCCGGGAAGGCGAACCCCGCGCCGCCCGTTGGGCCCGCTCTCGGGCAGCATGGCGTGAATATCATGGAATTCTGCAAGCAGTTCAACGATAAGACCAAAACTCAGGAGGGGTCCATCGTTCCGGTGATCATCACGGTATACACCGACCGAAGTTTTACATTCATCATGAAGACTCCCCCTGCGTCGGATCTTTTGAAGAAGGCGGCGGGGATCATCAAGGGGTCCGGGGTCCCCAATAAGAATAAGGTCGGGAATGTGACGGCGGCGCAGGTAAAGGAGATTGCGCGGGTCAAAATGCCCGATCTCAATGCTGCAAGTTTGGCCGCTGCCGCCAGAATTGTTGAAGGGACGGCGCGCAGCATGGGCATTACCCTGGCGAAAGATTAGTCTCTAGCGAAGACAGGAGCGAATTATGGGTAAAAAATGGAAAGCAGCAGTTGCCTTGGTGGAACCGAAGGCATACGGACTCCAGGAAGCAATGGATGTGCTCAAGCGGGCGTCGTACACGAAGTTTGATGAAACCGTTGAGATGGCCTTGCGCCTCGGTGTCGATCCGAAGCGATCGGACCAGATGGTGCGAGGGTCAGCCGTCCTTCCCCATGGAACCGGCGTCAAGGTTCGGATACTTGTCTTCGCCAAAGGCGAAAAGGAGATTGAGGCGCGGGAAGCCGGTGCCGATGTCGTAGGTGGCGATGAATTGGTGGAGAAGGTGAAGGGCGGATGGCTGGAGTTTGATCGGGCCATTGCTACTCCCGACCTCATGGGAAACGTTGGCAAGCTCGGGAAGCTGCTGGGTCCGCGCGGGCTCATGCCCAACCCGAAAACGGGCACCGTAACCTTCGAAGTCGCCAAAGCAATCAGCGATATCCGGAAGGGCCGGGTCGAGTACAAGGTCGAGAAGGCTGGCATCCTCCATGTTCGGGTCGGGAAGATGTCGTTTGCAGCGGACAAGCTGTGCGAAAACGCCATGGCCATCGTCGATTCGGTGATCAAGGCCAAGCCTGCATCAAGCAAGGGGCAATACCTTAAATCGGTGACCGTATCGTCGACGATGGGTCCGGGTATTCCATTGGACACGGCCCCGCTCAGCAAGGCGTTGGCGTAAGCGCGTTGGCGTTGAGGAGAACATAAGCGCATGCGTAAAGAAGAGAAAACACAGGCCGTAGCTGAGCTTCATGAAAAGTTCAGCCGAGCTCGGGTAGCCTTTCTGGCCGAGTGCACGGGATTGGAAGGCAGTGAGGTCACTGAACTGCGCCGGCAACTTCGCGGCGCCGGAGCCGAATTGAAGGTGGTGAAAAACACGCTCGCGGTCCTGGCGTCTGAAGGAACCTCGTTGAGCGTGGCCAAGGATCACTTCCGCGGTCCACTGTCCGTGGCCATCGGCTACGATGACCCTGCCTTGCCGGCGAAAATACTGCGCGACTTTATCGCCAAGGAAAAACGTGACAAGAAAATGCGGATTACCGTCGGGGTGGTCGAAGGAAGTCTGCTCGATGCTGCCCGGGTAAAGGCCATCGCGGACTTACCGTCGAGAAATGCTCTCCTCTCCATGCTGCTGGCCGGATTGCAGGGACCACTGGCGGGATTGGCGGGAACAATGAACGGGATTGTGGCAAAATTTGTCGGAACATTGATAGCCATTAGAGAGAAACCGAAGGAGGATTCCATGTCTGGAGCAACAGCGACGAAACTATCGAAGGACGATTTCATTAAGATGATCGAAGCGATGAGCGTTCTGGAGTTGGACGACTATGTAAAGGCCTTGCAGGAACGGTTTGGCGTGACTGCTGCCGCGCCTGCGGCAGCGGGCGGCGGCGGGTCAGCGGCGGCCGCTGCACCGGCAGAAGAGAAGACGGCGTTTGATGTCATTCTGACCGGTGCTGGCGACAAAAAAATTCAAGTTATTAAAGTCGTGCGTGAACTGACCAGCCTGGGCCTCAAGGAAGCAAAAGATCTGGTTGAAGGCGCCCCCAAGCTCGTCAAGACTGGAGTGTCCAAGGAAGAGGCCGAGACGATCAAAAAGAAACTGGAAGAACAGGGCGCCAAGATCGAAATCAAGTAACGGGCGTCCAGGGTATCCCTGCGTTCACCAGTTGTTCCTTGTCTCGTGGGGAACCGGCCACTATCCGATTGGGGGGAGTACATGTCCGACACGACGGTCAGCAGTTTGATCGAGCGTAAAGATTTTTCAAAGATTCCGCGTCACCTCGATGTTCCCGATCTCATTGAAATCCAGAAGCGGTCCTACGATTGCTTTCTGCAGATGGAAGCCGAGCCGGATCGGCGCGAAGACCGGGGCCTGCAGGCAGCGCTCACCAGTGTGTTCCCCATTGCTGACTATAACAGCACGGCGCTTCTGGAGTTCGCCAATTACACCTTAGGGACGCCGAAGTACGACGTGCGGGAGTGTATGGAGCAGGGCATGAGCTATGCGGCCCCGCTCAAGGTCAGGGTCCGGCTGGTTGTACTCGACAAGGAAGACAAGTCGCCCACCAAGCGGGTTCTGGATGTGCGCGAGCAGGAGGTCTACATCGGCGAACTGCCGCTGATGACGGACCGCGGCACGTTTATCATCAATGGGACCGAGCGGGTGGTGGTAAGCCAGTTGCATCGGTCGCCGGGGGCGTTCTTTACCCACGATAAGGGACGCACGCACGTCAGCGGGAAAATTCTTTTTTCGGCTCGGATCATCCCGTATCGTGGATCCTGGCTGGATTTTGAGTTCGATATCAAGGACATCCTCTATATCCGAATCGACCGGCGACGGAAGATGCCGGCGACCATTTTGTTGAAGGCGTTTGGATATACCAGCGACGACCTTTTGCGTATGTACTGCCCTGTCGAGGAGATCCACGTTCAGAAGGGGAAATTGTGGCGCAAGCTTGATCCTGAGATCCATCACGGGTTGCGTGCTCCGTATGACATGATCGAGAAGGGTGGGAAGGAGCCCATTGTCCGCGAAGGGTCAAAGCTCACGAAAGGCATCATCAGCCGTCTGAAGGCGGTCGGAATGAAAGAGATTGAGGTCAAGATCGAGGACCTTGTCGGGCGCACCGTTCTGGTTGATCTGGCCGAAGGGTCGTCGAAAGAGAAGATACTGGAAAGGAACCACAAGCTGACGGCGGATGTCCTGAAAAAAGTCCTTGCGAGCAAGATCGAATCGTTCAAGGTTGTCTTTTGGGACAGCACCACGACACCCTCGGTGATTGAGGACACGCTTGAGAGTGAGAAGACGACTTCCAAGGAAGAGGCCATGGTCGAGATCTACAAGCGCGTGCGCCCTGGTGAGACGCCGTCCATAGAAACAGCACGTGTTCTGTTCGAAAACCTTTTCTTTAACCCCAAGCGGTACGATCTGTCTCCGGTCGGCCGGCTCAAGCTCAACAAGAAACTAGGGCTGGACCTTCCACTCGAGAAGCGGACACTGACGGCCGAGGACATTGTCGAGGTCGTACGCTATCTTGTGAATCTCAAGGCTGGCAAAGGGGATGTCGACGACATCGATCACCTCGGAAATCGCAGGGTTCGGTCGGTTGGCGAACTGCTTGAAAACCAGTTTCGCCTAGGGCTGGTTCGCATGGAGCGGAGCATCCGGGAGCGAATGAATCTCTTGGACATGGAGGCCGTGCTTCCGCATGACTTAATCAACGCCAAGCCGGTGATCGCCGCCATCAAGGAATTCTTCGCCAGTAGCCAGCTCTCGCAGTTCATGGATCAAACAAATCCTCTGGCCGAGATTACCCACAAGCGCCGCCTGTCGGCCTTGGGCCCCGGAGGCCTGACGCGCGAACGCGCGGGGTTTGAGGTTCGTGATGTCCATCCGTCCCATTACAGCCGGATCTGTCCAATTGAGACCCCGGAAGGCCCCAATATCGGGTTGATTACGTCGCTTGCCACGTATGCGCGTGTCAATGAGTTCGGGTTTATTGAGGCTCCGTACCGGAAGGTCAAGAAGGAGCGGGTGACTGACGAGATCGAGTATCTTTCAGCCATTGACAGCGACCGATACCACATTGCGCAGGCGAATTCAGAAGTCAACAGTGACCATAAGCTGACTGCCGAGAATGTCTCTGCGCGCTTTGGGGGGGATTTCGTGGTCGTGCCTCCCGACAAGGTCGAGTACATGGATGTCTCTCCCAAGCAGACGGTTAGTGTGGCGACCGCGCTTGTCCCGTTTTTGGAACACGACGATGCCAATCGCGCGCTGATGGGGTCCAATATGCAGCGGCAGGCGGTTCCGTTGGTCCAGACTGAAGCGCCATTGGTCGGGACGGGCATGGAGGCGATCGTGGCACGCGATTCGGGGTATGTCGTATTGGCGCAACGACCTGGCGTGGTGGAAAGCGTGGACGCCACGCGGATCGTTGTGAAGACTGAATTGCGAAAGCGGGAGGCAGGGAGCAAGAAGCACGAGGTCTGCCTGGACACCTACGACCTGATCAAGTTCAAGCGCTCCAACCAGAGCACCTGTATTAACCAGAAGCCCGTTGTCGTTGTGGGCCAGACGGTCAAACGAGAGCAAGTCCTGGCCGATGGCCCTTCCATCGATCGCGGAGATCTTGCGCTGGGCCGGAATATACTGGTGGCCTTTATGCCGTGGGGCGGATACAACTTTGAAGATGCCATCCTTCTCAGCGAGCGGCTAGTCCGCGATGATGTCTTTACATCTATTCACATTGAGGAATTCGAGGTCGAGTCGCGCGAAACCAAGTTGGGCAAGGAAGAAATTACGCGTGATATTCCGAACGTTGGAGAAGATGCGATGCGGGACCTCGACGAGAGCGGCATCATTCGTATCGGTGCCGAAGTCAGGCAAGGGGACATCCTGGTTGGGAAGGTTACGCCGAAGGGAGAGACGCAGCTCACGCCGGAGGAGAAACTATTGCGTGCGATCTTTGGTGAGAAGGCAGGGGATGTAAAGGACACTTCGCTTACCGTGCCGCCCGGCGTGGAAGGGGTCGTGGTTGATGTTAAAATTTTCTCACGAAAAGGTCTTGATAAGGACGAGCGCTCCAAAAGCATCGAGAGTGACGACGTACTCAAGATCCAGCATGAGCATCAGGATAGCCTCCGTATTGTGGAGGAAGAAAAGAACAAGAAAATCCGCAAGTTGTTGCTCGGCAAGGTCGTTGCCCGCGATCTCATGGATGGGGAAACTGGCGAGATTATCCTGAAGCGGAAGGGCAAGAGCACTCCAGAAATCCTGAAGAAACTCAGTGACGAGGAAGTGCGCCGGATTGTCCTGAGCGACCCGGAGGACCAGAAGGAGATCGACGAAACCGAGCGATTGGCCAAAGAGCAGATCGAAATCCTCCAGACACTGTATGACGATAAAGTGGGGCGCCTCAGGAGAGGCGACGAGCTTCCTCCGGGGGTGATTAAGCTGGTCAAGGTCTACATCGCGATGAAGCGGAAGATTTCGGTCGGCGATAAGATGGCTGGCCGGCATGGGAACAAGGGTGTCGTCTCACGCATCCTGCCTGAAGAGGACATGCCGTATCTGCCGGATGGCACGCCTGTGGAAATCGTGCTTAATCCACTGGGGGTCCCCTCCCGCATGAATGTGGGGCAGATTCTCGAGACTCATCTGGGGTGGGCGGCCAAGGCTCTGGGCATCTGGGTATCGAGTCCAGTGTTCGAGGGGGCATCAGAAGGGGAAATAAAGGCCTTACTCAAAAAGGCAAAATTACCTGAATCGGGGCAGAGTGTGTTGCATGACGGCCGTACGGGAGAGCCGTTTCAGGGTCCCGTCACGGTCGGGCACATGTATATGCTGAAATTGCACCATTTAGTGGACGACAAGATCCATGCGCGCTCGATCGGGCCATACTCGCTGGTGACGCAACAGCCACTTAGTGGTAAAGCCCAATTCGGCGGGCAGCGGCTGGGAGAGATGGAAGTGTGGGCGCTCCAGGCGTATGGGGCAGCCTCAACGCTGCAGGAGTTCCTGACGGTCAAGTCTGATGATGTCCCGGGCCGCTCGCGGATGTATGAAGCGATCGTCAAGGGAGAACCATTTTTGGAGCCCGGCTTGCCGGAATCATTCAATGTATTGGTCAAGGAACTCCAGAGTCTGGGATTAGATGTGGAACTGATCAAGGCGAAGGCGTAACGGAGGTAGAAGAGTGGAAGGCATCTCCACGGTTTTTGAAAAGCCACGCGACGGCTTGGCGTTCGACGCGATTCGCATCCGGTTGGCGTCTCCGGAGAAGATACGCTCGTGGTCCTACGGCGAGGTCAAAAAGCCGGAGACCATCAACTATCGGTCATTCAAACCCGAAAAAGATGGACTGTTCTGCGCCAAGATTTTCGGTCCGACCAAGGACTGGGAGTGCAACTGCGGCAAGTACAAACGGATGAAGCACCGCGGCATTGTCTGTGACAAGTGCGGAGTAGAAGTCATCCAATCAAAAGTGCGTCGCGAGCGCATGGGGCATATCGAACTGGCCGCTCCAGTCGCGCACATTTGGTTCCTCAAAGGCCTGCCGAGCCGGATCGGTACTTTGCTCGACATTGGACTGAAGCAGTTGGAACGCATCCTCTATTTTGAAAGCTATGTCGTCATTGAGCCAGGCTCGACGGACTTGAAAGAACAGGAAGTCCTTTCGGAGGAGCGATACCGGACGCTCATGCAAGACCCGCCATCCGGATTTAAGGCTGGAATTGGCGCTGAAGCCATCCGTGAACTTCTGCGGAAAATCGACATTGATGCCCGTTGGGTCCTGCTCCAGAAAAAGGTCAAGGAAACGAACTCCTTGGCACAAAAGAAGAAGTACATCAAGCAAATGCGGGTACTGGAAGCGTTTCGGAAGTCTGGAAACAAGCCGGAGTGGATGATCATGGATGTCATTCCGGTGCTTCCCCCGGAGTTGCGCCCGTTGGTTCCCTTGGACGGGGGCCGGTTCGCCACGTCTGATCTGAATGATCTCTATCGTCGTGTGATCAACCGGAACAACCGGCTCAAACGCCTGATGGAGTTGAAGGCCCCTGGAGTGATCATTCGCAATGAGATGAGGATGCTCCAAGAGGCGGTGGATGCGCTGTTCGATAACGGGCGGCGCGGTCGCGCGATCCGAGGCCCGAACAAGCGGCCCTTAAAATCCCTGAGCGATATGCTGAAAGGTAAACAGGGCAGGTTCCGGCAGAATCTTTTGGGCAAACGCGTTGACTATTCAGGGCGGACCGTCATCGTCGTCGGTCCCGAGTTGCGTTTGCACCAATGCGGGCTGCCCAAGAAAATGGCATTGGAACTCTTTAAACCGTTTATTTTCCACAAACTCGAAGAGCGCGGCGCGGCAACGACGATTAAAAGCGCCAAGCGGTTGGTGGAAAACGAGAAACCAGAGGTATGGGACGTCCTGGATGAGGTTATCAAGGAACATCCCATTCTGCTCAATCGCGCACCCACCCTGCATCGGCTCGGCATTCAGGCGTTCGACCCGGTCCTAGTTGAAGGGAAGGCGATTCGGCTTCATCCACTGGTCTGCGCTGCCTTCAATGCTGACTTTGACGGCGATCAGATGGCCGTGCACGTGCCACTGTCGGTCGAGTCTCAAATCGAGGCACGGGTGCTGATGATGTCCATCAACAACATCCTCTCGCCCGCAAACGGCAAGCCGATCACGGTTCCCTCCCAGGATATGGTGCTTGGCTGTTATTGGCTGACGCGAGAGCAGTTGGGCGCCAAAGGCGAAGGCAAGATTTTCAGCTCCTCCGAAGAAGTCCGAATGGCCTACGACGCGGGAGAGATTTCCGAGCACGCACGGATCAAGGTCCGCGGGCTTACGCCTATCAGAGAGGCGGGGATGACGGAGGAGACCATTCGCGATCCGAAGCGATGGAAGCGCTACACGACGGTTGGCAGGGTGATATTTGGGGAAGTCCTGCCCGCCAGCATTCCCTTCGAGGAAGTGAACAAGCTGATGACCAAGAAGGAGGTGGCGAAGCTCATCGACACGTGTTATCGCCATGCCGGCCCACGGGATACGGTCGTGATGCTGGACCGCATCAAAGACATTGGGTTTACGTACGCGACACGCGCCGGTATCTCCATTTGCGTTGACGACATGCTCATTCCGGCGAAAAAAGGGGATCTCATTAGGAAGGCGCAGGATGAAGTGGCCGAGATCGAACGCCAGTATGCGGATGGCTTGATTACCAATGGCGAACGCTACAATAAAGTGATCGACATCTGGGCGCATGTAGGGGAGCAAGTCGCCAATGAAATGATGAAAGAACTTGGAGCAGAGAGTGGCGTCGGCGACCAGCGTGGGTTCAATCCGATATTTATGATGGCTGAGTCTGGCGCACGAGGCAGCACCCAGCAGATCCGCCAACTCGGGGGCATGCGCGGACTAATGGCGAAGCCCTCAGGCGTCATTATCGAAACCCCGATCACCGCTAATTTCAGGGAAGGGTTGACGGTGCTCCAATACTTCATCTCGACGCACGGCGCCCGGAAGGGATTAGCCGATACGGCATTGAAAACGGCCAACTCCGGTTATTTGACCCGTCGTCTGGTCGATATCGCACAGGATGTCATCATTAGCGAGCAAGATTGTGGAACCAATGAGGGCATTTTCGTGACGGCGTTGCTCGAAGGCGGGGAGGTGATCCAGCCGCTTGGCGATCGTATCCTTGGCCGAATAGCGGCAGAAGATGTCCGTGACCCGGTCACCGGTGAACTCATCGTCGGGGCTAACGAGGAGATCACGGAGGACAAGGCCGTTACGATCGTCGAGGCCGGATTGGATCGGGTCAAAATCAGATCAGTATTGACCTGCGAATCCCGGCGTGGAATGTGCATGTGGTGCTATGGGCGAGATCTTGCACGCGGCAAACTGGTTGAGCTCGGCGAGCCGGTCGGTGTCATCGCTGCGCAATCGATCGGTGAGCCTGGGACCCAGCTGACGATGCGCACGTTTCATATCGGGGGAACTGCCAGCAAGGTGGTTGAGCAGACGGCCCTGGCCTCCAAGCATGCGGGGACAGTGCGCTATTTAAACTTTGACTCCAAGAAGAATGCCGACCTGCTTAATCCTTCCATTGCGGTGAAAAATAAGGACGGCGATTGGGTCGTCATGAGTCGGACCGCCAAAATCGCGGTGTATGACGAGTCAAAACGTGAGCGAGAGAAATATCCGGTCGTTTATGGGGCTAAAATTAAAGTCAAAGACGGCGGGGCCGTCACTGTCGGCCAGCGGCTGGTTGAGTGGGATCCCTACTCGCTCTCCATCTTGACGGAGGTGGGTGGACGGGTCGCCTTCGGTGATATCACCGAAGGCGTGACGATGAAGGAAGAACTCGATGAGGTGACCGGCTTGTCGCGAAAGGTCATCACCGATCACCCGGGGGCAACCTATAGGCCCCGTATCTCAATCAAGGATGCTGCGGGCAAAACGGCAAAAACTGCCAGCACCAATGCAGTGGCCCGATACTTGTTACCAGTCGGGGCGCACATTTTCGTTGAAAAAGGACAGGCCATGCATGCTGGCGATGTGCTGGCAAAGATCCCACGGGAAACTACGAAGACCAAGGATATCACCGGCGGTCTGCCACGCGTGGCGGAGTTGTTCGAGGCCCGGAAACCTAAGGAACACGCCATCCTCAACGAAATCGACGGGACAGTTGAATTCGGTGGTTATGCCAAGGGGATGCGGAAAATCATTGTCCGTAACGACATGGGGGACATCAAAGAGTACCTGATTCCCAAGGGCAAGCACGTCCATGTCCAAGAAGGCGATTGGGTCAAGGCCGGTGAGCCTCTTATGGCGGGCTCGGCCAACCCCCATGATATCCTTGACATCAAGGGCCCCAAGGAGCTCCAGACGTATCTGGTCGACGAAGTTCAGGAGGTCTACCGACTCCAAGGGGTAACCATCAACGACAAACATATTGAGGTCATCGTCCGTCAAATGCTTCGAAAAGTTCGGGTAGAGGAACCCGGCGATACGGATTTCCTTTCCGGTAGCCAGGTGGACAGGTTCATTTTTGCCGAAGAGAATGAAAAAGTCATGGCAAAAGGCGGGACTCTGGCCGTAGCCAAGCCTGTCTTGCTGGGGATCACGCGGGCGGCGCTGACTACGGAAAGCTTCATTTCGGCAGCATCATTCCAGGAGACAACGCGGGTCCTCACCGAAGCTGCGATCAACGGTAAGGTCGATCATCTGTTGGGCCTAAAGGAAAACGTCATCGTCGGCAGGTTGATTCCGGCCGGAACCGGCCTTGCGCATTATCGCGACACATTCGTTGTCGATGAGGTGAAAGAGACACCGGAGATTTCCGAACCCGATGCCGTCACACCGGTACTCGTGACGGATTCCGAGTAAGCACATCACGCTAAAATCAGGTATGACTATCCCTAAACAGGCTGATTTGGGCTTGACAAGAAAGATAAATATATATAAAATCTTAAGGCTGTGCTTTTGGCAATGCTGGTAGAGCGTAGGGAAAAGGGGAGCGGATGCCGACGATTAACCAACTGGTGAGGCACGGGCGGAAGCTCACCACCGGGAAGACTAAAAGCCCGGCCTTGATGCGGTCGCCACAGCGACGCGGGGTATGTATCAGGGTGTACACCACGACGCCGAAGAAGCCGAATTCAGCCTTGAGGAAAGTTGCGCGTGTCAGACTGACAAATGGTATGGAAGTGACGTCCTATATTCCCGGTGTCGGTCACAATCTCCAAGAGCATTCCATTGTTTTGGTGAGGGGGGGGCGCGTGAAAGACCTCCCGGGTGTCAGATACCATCTCGTCCGCGGCGCACTGGATGCGGTTGGCGTCCAAAATCGTCGACAAAGCCGTTCCAAGTACGGCTCGAAGCGGCAAAAGCCGGGAGCGGCCTAAATCATGCGCGGGAGGGATTGAGATGCCGAGGCGGCACAGCACAGCTCCACGGGAAGGGGCTCCCGATCCTCGGTTTCATGATAAATTGATCGGGAAATTTATCAACGCGCTGATGAAAAAAGGGAAAAAAAGTACAGCAGAGCGGGTCTGTTATGGGGCGTTTGACCTGATTCAAGAGCGCTCCAGCGAAGATCCGCTAAAAATTTTCAAAACAGCCATCGAAAATGTCAAGCCAGCTGTCGAGGTCAAGTCGCGGCGAGTGGGGGGGGCCTCTTATCAAGTTCCGGTGGAAATCCGCCCTGTCCGACGAGTCGCCTTGGCGTTCCGCTGGATACAGGAATCAGCTCAGGCTCGAGCTGGTAAAAGTATGGAAGATAAGCTGGCGCGGGAATTGGCGGATGCTGCCGTTAATACCGGAGCTTCAGTGAAGAAACGTGAAGATGTGCACCGGATGGCCGAGGCCAACAGGGCTTTCGCCCATTATCGGTGGTGAGAAGGGGATT
>JAVHQA010000225.1:0-8550 GCA_036170875.1 Nitrospirales bacterium | reverse complement strand
TTGTCGCCGACCGCAAGACCCCGGTTTCCGTTCAGGAACACCGTCCCGTAAAACGTGGTGCGCGGACTGCGCCCGTGCGGAGCCCAATTGAGCCCGCCGTCCGTCGTTCTGAGGATTGTGCCACGATCGCCGACGACCCAGCCGTTCTTGAAGTCCATGAACGCCAGGCCGGTCAGGTCCGCCGGATGGGAGAGCGACCGGTCTTCCCAGGTGGCTCCGCCGTCGAGGGTCTGGAGCAGTGCGCCCCCGTTGCCCGCGATCCAGCCGACCGTCTGATCGGGGAAGGCGATATCAAACAAGGTGCTATGCGTCCGGCTTTCCTGAGCCGCCCACGTCCGGCCTCCGTCCTTCGATGCCAGAACGGTCCCCAGCGCGCCAACCGCCCATCCGACCTTGTCGTTCATGAACAGGACGCTGTATAGGTTGGCGCGGCTGCCGGTCGGCTGGTCCTGCCAGGTTTTCCCGCCGTCGTCGGTCGACAGGATCGTCCCGTCCGCGCCGGCGATCCACCCATGCGCGGCGTCAAGAAACATGACATCGAACAGGTCGGCGGCGGTCCCGCTCTTCCGCGGCGTCCACCTGGCGCCACCGTCCTCGGTCATGAGAATCGTGCCGTTCCCCCCCACCGCCCATCCCGTTTTCGGCGTGGGGAAGGCGGTATCATACAGGCTTTCCTGGCTTCCGCTCTTCTGCGCCTTCCACGTCTCGCCGCCGTCCGCGGTCGCGAGAATCGTGCCGCCGCCGCCGACCACCCACCCGGCCGAAGGCGAGGCAAAGGCGACTCCGTACAGGGTGTGGGTCGTCCCGCTCTTCACCACGTGCAGCGAGTCGGCGGCCCACAGAAGGGTGGCCGGGAGGAGGCCGGCCGCTCCCGCGAGCGTCGCGACGCCGAGCGCGCGAAGCCATCCCTTGCTCTTACCCTTCATCATTGCTCAGCCCCGGCGGGCTGGTTTCTCTTCATGTATTCCGAGGTGATCTTGTCGAGCCCCGTCGGCGTGAAGAAACCGGCTTCGCGTTGAATCCACTCCTTGTCCTTGCAGCAGGAGCCATCCGGCAGCATGTCCCACGAGCCTCGGGAGATCAGCACCGTCCCCGGGACGGCGACCTGGGGCACCCGCACCTTGATTTCGGTATCGGTCCAGCTTTCGACATAGCCGGCCACATGCGTCGCCTTGACGAAATCCTTGTTCGCAGGGAACAGTACGGCCGTCCTCGCGATGTTCACCCCGAACTGCGTCATCTTGGACTGGTGCCCTTCGCGCGAGATGTTGTCCTGAGTGCGCTCATCGGTCTTGATGAATTCCCCGAAGCCGGTCCCCGTGATGGTGATCAAGCCGCCGACCTCGGCCGTCTTGGGCGCGATCGCCGAGACCGTGGGCACCGCCAGCGTGAAGGGGCCGCCGTCCACCGCGGCGAACCCACGCTCCGCGCAGCACGTGCCGTCCGGTTTGGCCGTTCCGGCGCCACGGCGAACCACCAGCGGGCCGCTCTTCGCGCTTACCGGCACCCACACGTCGATAACCCGGTCTGCCCACTGGAACACCCGCGCAGGCACGTCCCCGATGAGGACCTGGTTGGACCCGCCCTCAAAAAAAACTCCGAAATTCTCTCCGCTGATCGTGATGAGCGCGCCGACGGGCGCCGTGTCCGGGACAAATCCGATGATCTTGTGCGGCCTCAGCCGAAATTCGCCCACCAGTTTCGGCTGGCCTCCGCGTTGAAGCATGACCGGACCCGACGCACCGTTCAACGGGAACATGGCGCGGATTTGGGTGTTGGTCCACTCGAGAATCGGGGCCGGAACCCCGTTGAACAGCACCTGGTCCTCGCCCGGCTTGCGTCGGCCGAACCCCATTCCCGAAATGACAACAGGAGTTCCGCTCGGCCCTTCCGTCGGCTCCAATAGGATTGGAGACACCACGGAGAAGGTGACCGGAGCAGTCGTACTATACTCGGCGGGCGCGCAGCAGGATCCGTCCGGCAAAGGGTCCACCGACGCAAGCCGCACCAGCACAGGCCCGGTCGTTGCATTCGAGGGGACTTTCACCTCGATCCGTGTGTCCCGCCAGCGCACGACCTCGGCCGGCACCCCGTTGAACAGCACCTCGTTGACCCCGAACTGCATCTCGCTGCCCTTCTGGCCCATGGTCGGGCCGAAGTTCCGCCCGATGATCTGCACGATCTGTCCGGGCTGCGCCTCTGCCGGAGACACTTCCTTCACGGTCGGAATCTCAACGGTAAAGGACCCGATGGTTTGGATCTTCTTGCCGGACCGAAGCGCCACGGCGCCCGTGGCCGCCTTGCGGGGGACGCGGACGACGATGCGGGTATTTTCCCACTGCTCGACCAGGCCCGCGGCGTTCCCGAAGAGCACCCGGCTGGCCGTGGGCGAAACGAATTTCCCGAATCCCTCGCCGGTGATGGTGACGGTGATGCCGATCGGCCCGGAGTCGGGATTGATCGTGGCGGCCGCCCAGGCGGGACTCGAAACCGCCAGCATCCCGATCACGAACAGGAATAATCTCTTCATGGGCGCGTTCCAGAAATGGTTTCGCACTATAACAAGCGGTTTTTCAGGGTGTCAAGGAAGCGCCGCAGGCCCTCAGCGGACCTGGAGGATGAGCTCGATCTCGATGCACATGTTGAGGGGGAGTTCGGCGGCGCCGAGGGCCAGCCGCGCATGGCGTCCCGCCTCGCCGAAAATCTGCACGAGGAGATCCGAGGCGCCGTTGATCACGGCCGGCTGCTGGGTGAACCCCTCGGCGGACGCGACATGACCGGTCAGTCTCACGATTCGGACCACGCGATCGAGCGTGCCGAGTTCCTGCCGCACCATGGCCAGGGCATTCAGGAGAGTCAGGCGGGCCGCCTCATAGCCCTGCTCCACCGTGAGGTCCCTCCCCAGCTTGCCCGCGAAGGCGATCCGGCCGTCCTTGAAGGGGCCGGTGCCGCTCAGAAACAGCAGGTCGCCGGCCCGCACGGCCGGGATATAGGTGGCAACCGGCTTCGGCGCCGGTGGCAGCGTGAGGCCCAACTCGACTAATTTTGCTTCATACGACATGTCACACTCAAACGATGGCGGTGCCCAGCGCGCGCTCGATCAATTCAATTTCGTAACCGTCCGGCGCGTCAATGAAGATGAAGCGGCTCCCGGATGAACTGGTCGTGGGACCGTCGGTAATCCTGATGTCCTTCGCCTTGAGCGCCCGGATGGTGTCGTCGAGGCTCTCGACCTGAAACGCGAGATGCACGAGATCCTCCTGCACCTTCACCGGCCCGCTCGGCGGGAAACTGCACAGCTCGATCAACTCATCGCTGTGGGGGACCTTGAGGAACGCCAGATGCGAGCCCCGCGGCGAGGTCTTGCGCTCCAGCACTTCCAGGCCGAGGACCTCGGTGTAAAAGCGGATCGTCTGATCCATATCGCTGACCCGCATCCGGGTGTGCAGCAGCTTCTTCACCTGCATCACGGAAAATTCCTCGTCGGACAGTCACTTTTTAAACTATACCACTTTCAGCACGCCCGCCCCTCTGATCGTGCCGGCTTTCAGCGCCTGCAGCGCCGCGTTGGCGTCTTCCAGCCTGAACCGCTGGGTGTGTGGACGGATGGGAATGGCGGCGGCGTCCCGCAGGAAATCCAGGCCGTCCTGCTTCGTGTTCGCGGTCACGCTGCGGATCACCCGCTCGCCGAACAGATCGTGGTCGTAATCGATCGCCGGAATGGGCGACAGGTGGATGCCCGCAATCGCCAGGGTACCGCCCCTGCGCAAAGCCCTGAGGGCGGGTGGGACCAACTCTCCGGCTGGCGCGAACATGATCGCGCCATGCAGCGGCTCAGGCGGTAGTTCGGCTGCGCCGCCGACCCACCGCGCGCCCAGTTCGCGCGCCAGCGCTCGATGCTCCTCCCGCAGCGAACAGACAAACACCTCGCAGCCCCAGTGGCGGGCCACCTGGATCGTGATGTGCGCCGAGGCTCCAAACCCGTACAGGCCCAGGCGCTGGCCCGGCTTCACCCCGCTCAACCGGAGAGCGCGGTAGCCGATGATCCCCGCACAGAGCAAGGGCGCCACCTCCTCGTCGGTAAAGACGCCGGGGATCGGATAGACGAACGCCGCCGGCGCCACGGCATATTCGGCATAGCCGCCGTCGGCGTGATAGCCGGTGAATCGCGCCTGCAGGCACAGATTTTCCTGACGGTCGAGACAGAACTCGCAGTCTCCGCACGTGCCCCGGAGCCAGGCGATGCCGACCCGGTCCCCTTCTTTGATCGCCCGGACACCGGCGCCCACCCGATCGACGATGCCGACCACCTCATGGCCGGGAATGACAGGACGCTTCGCGAGCGGCAGCTCGCCTTCGATGATATGCAGATCGGTGCGGCAGACGCCGCACACGCGCACCCGCACGCACACATCGCCGGGGCCCGGCTCCGGCGTGGGCAGGTCTTCCAGTTCCAGCGGGCTCTTGCCCACATCGGCGGTCTGCCGAAGTACCATGGCGTTCATGACATCAGCGCAGGCGGGGGCACGATCCTAGAACCGACGGGGCTTGTTCATCGGCAGTTGTTCCTGCTGGAAGCCCCGCTCCTGTTCTTTCTTGAGCTGCTCAAAGCCGCGCTGTTCGCGCGCGTAACGGGCGGCCATCTCTTCCCAGCGCGCGATCATCTCGGACTCGCGGGCCGCCAACCGGGCTTCGGCCTGCGCCGGCGTAAGCGCCTTGGACTCAACCTCAGCTGCGACCTGCTTGCGGAACTCGAGCAGATTCCCCAGTTCGGGCAGCGGCGGCTGGATCTCGTTCAGCTTGGCATAGAGCAGTTCCCGCGCTTGAGCCCTGGTCACATGCCCCGAAGCCACCCTGGCATCAAGCTGGTTCTGATAGGACCGCAAGATGGTCATGGTCGCTTCCGACGGTGGGAGAGCGGACGTCGCGCATCCGAACAGCCCCACCACGATGACCCATTCCGCAAGGCCGGTATGCCATAACCTGTTCATGAGTGCCTCCATCATGATCGCGCTCTCGCCGGAGAGCAGGATACCGACCGGCGACGATCATCGCAAGTCATCTTCGTCTTGACGAACCCCGGCGCGGGGGTTAACGTATCATGAAGGGGATCGCCATGAGCGCATCAATCATCCGGGCCGGCATTCTCGCCCTCGCCATTGCGGCCCTCTGCACGACCGATGGCCTTGCCCAGGCTCCTCGTGGAGACGCCCCCCCCGCACAAACTCAGCCTCAGCGCGACCAGACGCCGATCAACCTTGACGCCATTGACAAGCAAAAGCCTGAGATCGAAATCTACACCGGGCCGGAGGACCCATCCCAACAGGGTCTGCGGGGGATCATCGTGGTCCCGGAAGAGACCGGGAAAACTCCGCCGCCCCCGGCGGGAGAGCCAGACTCTCCTCCAAAGAAGAAACGCGATTAACCGGCGCGGCGCGTCTGGTCCCTGCCTCGCAACCACGCCGAAAGCCGCTCGTGCTGTTCCCGTCGAAACACCAGCCCTAACCGGAGAAACTCCAGTGTCTGGGTCAGCGTCCGTTCCGCCGACGCCACACGATTGGCCGGATCGCTGAAAAAGCGCTCCACCTCATCCAGCCATTCCGCTCTCCAGAGCGCCTTCGTCCCCCCAATGATCCGCTGAGCGCCCACGCTCCCCCCTTTCTGGCGGAGCGCCGGCCAACTGGATTTAATGAAGGCCCAGGTCTTTCCCTGCGTCGCGGGATTCGAGAGCAGCCCCCGTAGCGGCTTCCAGATGTCCTGCCCTCTGATCGCCTCGCTGAGGATGAGCGCGAGAATCGCGGGCGTGAGGCCCGGCGCGGCGAAATCCCCAAAGGCGACGAGGTACCGGTCCCGGTCTTCCGGCGTCGCCGCCGCGTGATACCGCTCCAGATAGCGGTCATAGCGTTCCTGGCCGCCGACTCGCGCGCAGAGCCGGAGCACGGCCGTGGCCAGCGTCGGGTCGAGCGACGCAGGATCGGCCCAATAGCGTTCCAGCCTCTCCGTCATATCATGGATAAGCGCGGCAGGCCTTGCAATGCCGCCCAATGTCCAGAGCGCCGCCGCCCGCGCTAGCTTGGGTTCATCGCCTTCCTGAGGACGCACGTCCCATCCCAGCGAGTCCACCAGCGGCCCATAAAAGTCTTCGATGAATCCGGCGAACAGCGCTCGCTCGGAATCGTTCACCAGCCGATCGCCGAGCGTCCCCAGCCAGCCGGCCAGTCCTTCGACCACGATGCGCGTGTCGTCACCGCGGAACCGGACGACGAGATCGAGAAACTCGCCGATCGGCAGCTCTCCCTTCTGCGCCAGCGCCCACGTATTGTCGAGCAGGCCGAACCGTTCCTCCGGCGAAAGCCGGGCCGACGAGGCGGCCAGCGCGTCGCGGAGCCCCTGGTCGTAGCGCGTCCGATAGAACCCCTGTTCGCCGGCGTTGGCATAGACCCACCGGACCTTGCCGTCAGCGGGCAGCGCGACGGTGGCACACGCGTCAGTCAGGAGGACGCGATGCCGCCGGATGCCCTGATCGTCCTCAAAGACGAGGGTCAAGGGAATGGCCCACGGCGCGTCGGCGTCCGGCCGCGCATGGGGATCGGCCTGGAAGCGGCTCTGCCCGACCGTGAGCGTGCCCAAATCCGGCCCCGCGGCACTCACGGTCACCAGGGGAAAACCGGGTCTGGCGAACCAGTCCCGGGCGATCGCGGGTACCGGCTGGCCCGATGCCGCCTCGAGCGCCGCCCACAGATCGGCAGCGGGGGCGTTCCCGAACTGGTGCGCCTTGATGTACTCCCGGATGCCCCGGCGCAAGACGTCCTCGCCCAGAAATTGCTCCAGCATCCGCAACACCGACGCGCCCTTTTCGTACGTCAGCGCGTCGAACATCTCCTCGGCCTCGGCCGCCGTGCGGACTTTCGAGCTGATCGGCCGGGTGGACGCCAGCGCGTCCACGCCGAGCGGCACCTGCTTATCCCGCGCAAACTCCACCCAGGATTGCCACTCGGGATGCCAGTCGTCCACAATCTTGCAGCCCAGCCACGTGGCAAACGATTCGTTCAGCCACAGGTCCTCCCACCAGTCCATCGTGACGAGATTACCGAACCATTGGTGCACGACCTCGTGCGTGATCACGTTGGCGACGCCCCTGAGCGTGTTCGCGGACGCCTGCGCGGGATCCAGCAGCAGGCGGTTCTCGCGAAAGAAAATCGCGCCCCAGTTCTCCATGGCGCCCATCGCGAAGTCGGGCACGCCGACCAGGTCGAGCTTGGCCAGCGGGTAGCGCAGGTCGAAATAGGCGTTCAGCCCCGGGAGACAGGCGCGCATCACTTCGTGGGCGAAGCCGGTCAGCGCGAGCTGACCGGGCGTCGCATAGACCGCCACGCGCGTACCGTCGATGAGGGCTTCCCGGCATTCCAGCTTCGCCACGGCGAGGGCCACCAGGTACGTGGACATCGGCGGCGTCTCGGCGAAGGTGACCGTCTTGCAGTGCGCCGCCGTATCCGTGGACTCCGCCTCGACGTCCATGTTGGAGAGGACGACAAGATGGTCGGGACCGACGGCCGTGATCTTGAACGAGGCCTTCATGCCGGGCTCGTCGAAGCAGGGAAACGCGCGGCGGGCATCGGTGGCCTCAAACTGTGTAAAGGCGTAGCGTTCGTTCCCGGACTTGGCCTCATACAGGCCCTTCATCTGCTGATTCAAGCGTCCGGAGAACGTCAGGCCGACCATGGCGGGACCGGCCGCAATCTCCCGGTTCAAGGCGAGGGTGATGGTCTCGGAACCGGCATCCGCGGACACCGCGACCGTGTAATGCACCGCGCCGGACTCCACCGTGGCCTCGAGGATCTCCAGTTCCAGCGCATGCAGGGTGACGCGCCGGACCGCCTCCCGCACATGAAGTTGAATCGCGACGGACCCGGAAAATCGCCCCTGGTCCGGCTGGACCGACAGCGTCACATCGTACCGCTTCGGCACAACGGCCGAGGACAATCGTCCCTCAAGGAGGTTGGGGGGAGCGCTCACGGCAATGGAATCCTTTCTCTGTTCTTTCGCACGTTCAGATTGATTCTGTCTCATTATCCGCAACGGATGAGGCGGGAGCAAGCGAAGTTTCCCGCGCGCTCGCATTGACTCCAACCCTGCATCTCCGTAAAGTAAACGATCTATGGTATGGAAGCCGCGCATGACCGCCCGCGAGATCATCGCAGCCGCACTCGCCGTGCTATCACCGGCCGTCTACTGGACATTTTCCGAAACCTCGATGGGCATGTCCTATCAGACGGCCGCCGGGCACGGCCTCCTGCTGATCACGCTTCCCATCGGCCTGGCGTTGGTCTGGCTCATCGAACGCAGGCCGCCGCCCGGCGGGCGACAGCCCACTTCCATCCGGGCCCGCCTGCTGCTCGGCGCAGCCACCGGCCTCCTTCTGACCACCGCGATTGCACTCGTCAACAGCCTGTCCGTCAGCGACATCCAGGAACTCGCCGGCACCAGTCTGGGAACCGGCCTGGAATCCGGATCCATCGCCGGCCACGCCGCGATCCGGCTCAAGGACGG
>JAVHQA010000224.1:2812-8641 GCA_036170875.1 Nitrospirales bacterium | reverse complement strand
AAAATACGGGGCAGCTTCGAGGGCAGGGGGCGGTAAAAGCCGTCAGGCCCGGTCCAACTCGGGGCGCGCGGCCCGCCCCATCAGGTCCATGGCGGCCCGCTTGGGGTCCTTGCCGTCGAAGAGGACCGCGCACACTTCCCGCACGATGGGCATCTCCACCTGATGGCGTTCGGCCAGCGCCAGCGCGACCTTCGCCGTGCCCACCCCTTCCGCCACGGTCCGCGCGCCGGCCAGAATATCCGCCAGTTTCCTGCCCTGTCCGATCTGGACGCCGACCGACCGATTGCGGCTGAGCGCCCCGGTGCAAGTGAGCACCAGGTCTCCCATCCCGGACAGTCCGGCGAAGGTCCGCGGGTCGGCGCCCATTGCCGCGCCCAGGCGAACCATCTCCGCCAAGCCCCGCGTGATGAGCGCGGCCCGGGTGTTGTGCCCGAGGCCGAGGCCGTCCACGATGCCGGCGGCCACCGCGACCACGTTCTTGAGCGCGCCGCCGAGTTCCACGCCGCACCGGTCTTCGCTCAAGTACACGCGGAAGGTCGGAGACATCAGCCGACTCTGCAGCGCGGAAGCCTGCGGCCCGGAAGGCCCCGCGAGGACGACCGCCGTGGGAAGGTGCTTGCATACTTCCACGGCGAAACTCGGGCCCGAGAGGGCGAACACCGGCCCGCGGCTCGGCAGCAGCGTCTCCTCAAGCAGCGCCGACATCAACCGCAGCTTCGCCGGTTCCATCCCCTTGGTCGCGGTGATGACGGGCGCGCCGGCCGGTAGGTGAGGCGCGAGCGCAGCCGCGACTTTCGCGGCCGCATGAGACGGCACCACAAAGATCACCGCCTCCACGCCGAAGACCGCTTCCTCCAGCGACGTGGTGGGTTCCAGGGCGGCCGGCAACGCCACGCCCGGCAGATACAGCTTGTTCTCATGCGCGGCGGCGATCCCGGCGGCCACCTCGGGCTCGAACGCCCATAGCCGGACCTGTTCGCCTTTCCCCGCCAGCAGCGACGCCAGCGCCGTCCCCCAGGCCCCGGCGCCGATTACCGCAAGCGCGCGGCTCATTTCAAGATGTCCTGCAGCACCGCGAGCAGATCGTCCTTCAGTTGGAATGCCACCGGCGTCTCGATCCGTTCCGGCACCAGCAGCGTCGCGTGAAAGGAGACGTGGCCGAGCGGGAGGGTCTCCTGTTGGGACACGCCTTCGACGTCAGCGTCGGGTTTTTCAGGCAGGATCAGCTCGATCTTTTCAACCGCGGGCACGATGCCGGCGCTATCGTACTTGCCGTAGGCCCGGACGATCTCCCCGATAATGGTCGCGACGATCTCGTTGTGCGCATGACCGGCGACGGCGGAGGGAAACACCTTGACGACCTTTTCGCCCGCCTCCGCGAGCTTCCAGGTGGCCGGATCCACGAACTTCTTGGCGCCGAGCGCCAGGAAGTCGTCCTGCAACTCCTTGCTGTAGCCGCCGTAGGCGTAGCGAAAGAACCGGTAATGGAAGCCCTTGGCCTGCTTGCCCAACAACTGCAGTTCAGAGAGGAAGACGAGCTGCTGAAACTTGACGTCGCCGTCGATGCCGAAAGGCGCGGCCACCTTCAGGAGGTAGAGCAGGAGCAACCGGTCAATCGTGATGTCGGTGGGCGAACGCACGGCGGATTATGGCCACAGGCGCGTAAGTCTTGTCAACGGGACCAAAGCTTGACTGGATCGACCGGATACGGTACTAATAATCGTTCTCAATTTCTAAAGGAGCGGGATGAAGCACGCGAAAGAATTGGGCCTCCTGCGGGAGCACCTCGCCAAGCACCGTTTGAAGGTGACGACGCAGCGCGAGCTCATTCTGGACGCGTTCCTGGGGAACGAACACGTCACCGCCGAGCAGCTTTACCGGATGCTGGGACGCCACAAGCCGCATATCGGCCTGGCGACCATCTACCGGACCCTGAATCTGTTATGCGAATCCGGCATCGCCCAGGAACGGCACTTCGGCTCGCAGACCCACTACGACAACGTCGTCCATAAACGCCATCACGACCACATGATCTGCACCCAATGCGGCGTGATCATCGAATTCGAAAACTGCGACATCGAACACCTGCAGGACCAGGTCGCAGCGCGGCACGGCTTCACTATCTCGACCCATAAACTGGAGCTTTACGGCTGGTGCAAAAGCTGCAAGCGCTGATCTACGCTTCCCTCATCGCCGCCGCGCTTCTGGGCCCGGACGGGGCCTGGCTCCCACTCCCGGCCGAGGCCGCTTCGGATCGCCTCGTCATTTATTCGGGCCGCAAGGAAAAGGCCATCAAGCCGGTCGCGGACGCCTTCGCGAAGCAAACCGGCATCACGGTGGACCTCAAGACCGGCAAGACCTCCGGCCTGGCCAACGAGATCCGGATGGAAAAGGCGCACCCGCGCGGCGACCTGTTCATCTCCACCGAGGGCGGGATCATGGAGGTGCTGGCCAAAGAAGGGCTGCTGGATCCCTACCAATCCGCCGCGACGAAGGCCGTCCCCGACGACTTCAAGAGCGCCACAGGGGCCTGGACGGGCATCTCCGGGCGCGCGCGCGTCATCCTGTACAACAAGAACCTGGTACCCGAGAAAGACGTGCCCCGCTCCGTCCTGGAGCTTGCCGACCCCAAATGGAAAGGCAGGCTCGCCATCGCTGGGACGCGGGAGCGGACCTCGCTGGCCTGGGTGGCGGCCTTGGTCGCCGTCAAGGGCGAAGCCTTCGCCAGGGATTATCTGACTCGGCTGGAGACCAACGGCCTCAAGATCCTCACGGACAACACGGAAGTTTTGCAGGGCGTCGGGCGCGGCGAGTTCACGATCGGCCTGACCAACTCCCCCAACTATTACCTGGCAAAGAAGATGGGTCTGCCTGTGGGCGTGGTCTACCCGGATCAGGATGCCGGTGGACTCGGCACACCGATCAATCCCAACGCCGCCGCCGTCATGAAGGGAGCGACGAACCCCGAGGCCGCCCGCAAATTCATCGATTTTCTGTTATCGCCGGAAGGCCAGCGCATCCTGGTCGGCCAGGACTACGAAATCCCCTTGATTCCCGAGGCGGACCCCGGCGAGGTCCTCCCCGTCAAGTCAATCAAGCGTCCGGCCGTGGGCGCTCAGCGGCTGGCCGAGCTGGAAGAGCCGACGCTCAAGCTGCTGACCGCAATCAACCCGAACTGGTGACATGGCGCAGGCCGGCACCATAGCCCTGGCGGGACGGGCGCCGGAGCCGGCATCCGGCCGGCTGGCCCAGGCGGGAACCGTCGCGTTGTTGGCCGGAGTCGGCCTGCTGATTCTCCCCCCGCTGCTCTACCTTGCCTCCTCGGCAGTGCAGGCCGGCACCCTTGGCGCGCTCTCGATCGGGTCGCTGGCGGGTCTGGCCCTCACCACGCTGGCGCTGGCCGGGCTCGCGACCATATGGGCAATGGCACTGGCCCTCCCCATGGCCTGGCTGGTCGTCCGTACCGATATGCCCTTCCGGAACGCGTGCCGCTGGCTGGCCGTGATCCCGCTCGCGATTCCGTCGTACATCGGCGCCATGGCCTACATCGCGCTTCTGGGTCCGGTCGGGTCGGTCAATACCTGGCTGTCGGCGCTCACCGGCTCTCACCAGTTATGGATGAACATCTACGGCTTCTGGGGCGGAGTCTTCGTGCTGGGCCTCTTCACCTACCCGTATATCTTCCTGCTGGTGAGCGCGGCGCTGGAGGCCACCAATCCGTCCGTCGAGGAGACCGCCCGCTCGCTGGGAGAAAGCCCGCTGGGCGTGCTGCGCCGGGTCACGCTGCCGATGCTCCGGCCGAGCATCCTGGCGGGAGGGCTGCTGGCCTTTCTCTACGCCCTGTCCGACTTCGGATCGTTGTCTCTGCTCCGCGTGCAGGTGTTTACGACCGCCATCTACCATCAGCTCAACACGCGATTCGATCAGGCCGCGGCCGCCATGCTTTCCTTCGTGCTCGTGCTCATCACCCTAGCCGTCCTGCTCTCACAGCGCGCCCTCATGAGCCGGCGCTCGTACGTGACGATCACCGGCACGGCGCGGGTCGCGCGCCCGCTCCCATTGGGCCGGTGGCGCTGGCCGGCCACCGCGCTGGCGGGCGGCATCCTGAGCCTGTCGGTCTTCATTCCGCTGGGCGTGCTCCTCGCCCAAACCGGCTCCCTGGAGCAGTTCACGGACGTGCTCCGGGAGCAGTGGGCGTTCATCAGGAACAGTCTCGCGCTGGCCGGCGCAGCCGCCACCCTCGCCATGATCATCGGATTCCTCATCGCGTTTTCAGCCAAGCGAGCCAAGGGCCCGGTCGGCGCCGCACTCTTGGGAACGATCCAGGTCGGCTACGCGATCCCGGGCACCGTCCTCGGCTTGAGCCTGATTCTCCTCTACAACACGTACCTGCCGTGGCTGTATGGCACGGTCGGCGTCCTGGTCCTGGCCTATCTGATCCGTTTCCTGACCCAGGCCGTCCAAGGGATTGACGCGGCGCTTGCCGGCATCAACCCGCATCTCGAAGAGGCCGCGCGCTCACTCGCCGCCTCGCCGGGGACCGTGCTGCGCCGCATCCTGGCTCCCCTGGTGCGCCCGACCCTGTTCGCCGTCTGGACCCTGGTGTTCATTTCCGCCATGAAGGAACTCGACGCCACCCTGCTGCTCCGGCCGGCCGGATTCGACACGCTGCCGGTGCGGGTCTACATCCACACGGTGGAGGCCGAGTACGCCAAGGCCGGCGCGCTGGCCCTGATCCTGATCGCGTTCACGGCGCTGCCCTGGCTCGTGGTGACGCGCCTGCGGGAAAAGAAGCTCGTATGAGGCTGATCGAGCTCTCCCGCGTGTCGATCACTTATCCCAACGCCGTTGAGCCGGCGCTCCACGATCTCTCCCTCGACGTCGCCGAGGGCGCGACCCTGTCCATCCTGGGCCCCAGCGGGTGCGGCAAGACCACGGTGCTCCGGGCCATCGCCGGCTTCGAGCATCCCTACTCGGGAGAGATCCGGATCGCCGGACGCGTGGTGTGCAACGGAAAGCAGTGCGTTCCGCCGGAAGAGCGCGGCGTCGGGATGGTCTTTCAGGACTACGCGCTGTTCCCCCACCTCACCGTGGCCCAAAACGTCGCGTTCGGGTTGCAACGCCTGGAACCACAGGCGGCCGCGCGCATGGTCGCGACGACGCTGAACCTCGTCGGTCTGACAGACCTGAAGGACCGGTACCCCCACGAACTCTCCGGCGGCCAGCAGCAGCGCGTCGCGATCGCCCGCGCGCTCGCGCCCAAGCCGGTCGTGCTCCTGCTGGACGAGCCCTTCAGCAATCTGGACCCGGACATGCGGGGGCAGATGCGCGAAGAGGTGCAGGAGATTCTCCAGCGAACCGGGATCACGGCCGTGCTGGTCACGCACGACCACGACGAGGCGTTCGCGATGGCCGACCGGATCGCCGTCCTGAACCGCGGCCGGCTCGAACAGATCGACAACCCGGAGTCCATCTACCACACACCGGCCACCCCCTTTGTGGCGAACTTCGTCGGGCAGGCGGACTTCCTCCCCGGCCGCGTGGAGAACGGCAAGATCCACACGGAAGTGGGCGTCTTCGAGAACGTCACCGGCCATCCGTCCGGCACGGCGGTCGAAATCATGATCCGGCCCGACGACGTGCACTTCACGCCGGCGTCTCCGGGCACGGCCCAGATCGCGGGACGGCAATTCCGAGGCTCCGAGAACCTCTACACCGTGCTCCTGCCGTCCGGGCAATATCTCCACAGCAGCGACGCCTCCATCACGATGTACCCGATCGGCACGTCGGTCGAGATCAAGATCGTGGCCACCCACATCGTCACGTTCG
>JAVHQA010000224.1:0-2712 GCA_036170875.1 Nitrospirales bacterium | reverse complement strand
TCATCGGGGTCCTCTCAGCCTGCCTGCTGGGCGGCGCCCCGCTCGCGGCGATGGCCGACGAGAAAACCGAGTTGGAGGAACGGATCAAAAAGCTCGAGAAGATGGTGGAGCAGCTTACCAAACACGAGGCCGAGGAAGCGAAGGTCAAGGTGACGAAGGAAGGCGAAAAGCCGCTTAGTGTGGGGACCACCGGCAGCGGCAAGCTGATCCATGCTAAACCGTTTATCTCGGCGCCGAAGGCCATCCTAGGCGGCTACATGGACTTCGAAACAAACTTCCTGACTGATCAAAATTTAACCCGATCACGACCCACCAACTTTGAGGTGGCCCGGTTCATTCCCTTCATCTACGGGGATGTGACGGATCGGATCAAGGTGGCAGCCGAGATCGAGATCGAGCACGGTGGGCCGGACAATGTAGGAGGTGGCGGCGAGATCAAGATTGAGTTCGCCACGATTGATTATCTGATCGCGGAGCCCTTGAACTTTCGGGCCGGCATTCTGCTCATGCCGATGGGCAAATTCAACCTGCTGCATGACTCCCCCCTCAACGACCTGACCGACCGGCCGCTGGTGTCCCGGTTGATCATTCCCAGCACCTATTTTTTGCCCGGCATGGGCTTCTACGGCACCCTCTATCCATCAAAGCTCTCGAAACTGGATTATGAACTCTACGTGACCAACGGATTTGCAAAAAACACTGCAGTCACCGACGCTGGGTTGCGTGGCGCCGGGGGCTTTACCAAAACCGACAACAATAATGATAAAGGGGTCATTGGTCGCGTGGCCTTCAGCCCCATCCTGGGCATCGAAGTGGCCGGCTCCTTTAACCATGCGGCCTATACCCCCAACGCCGACAAGTATATCAATATGTATGCCATTGACTGGACGCTTCAGCGTGGGCCCTTCGAGGTGATCGGGGAAGCCGCTTGGGCGCGGATTGACAACCCAAGCCCCAGCTTCGGCGCTGTTGCCGCCACAGGGTTCACGAACGGCATGGCTGGGTACTATGTGCAAGGCAACTACCACTTCCTTCCGGACTTCCTCAAGAAGTGGGCGCCCACGCACTTTACCGACGCCTCGACCTTCACGGCTGTGGTCCGATGGGACAACATTGACACCGATACGAATAACCGGACACTGACGGCTACAGGCGGGAACACCCGCGAGTTGCAACGGTTGACCCTGGGCTTGAACTTCAGGCCCATCGAGGACACGGTGTTCAAATTCGATTATCAGTTCAACTCCCAGTTGAACACGAACAATGTTTCAACGTCCGTCGCGGGGGAGGCGGTCCGGATCGACGGGAACGGCTTCCTGTTTTCGGTCGCGACGTATTTCTAAACTTCAGACCAGGTGCCTCGTGGGCGGGCGCACTCCTCGCCCGCCCACTGTGCCCGGGGGAGCGGGACGGACGCCATCTGCAAATCCTTTCCGCTCCCCTTTCTTGCTTTTAGAAGAAAGGCAAAGTTAAGATGCCACGCTCGGTTGCGAGGGAACAGTGATCACTAAGCGCCTATCATCATTTCTGGGGCTGTGCTTGCTCTCCGGGTGCATGACGCTGGCGGGGAAACCGACCGCGGTGTCTTCATGCTCCTTCGACCAGGTGTGGGATGCCGCCATCCTGACCATGGCGGACGTTCAGTTCGAGACGATCAACAAGGCGGCGGGGGCGCTGGAGACGCAGTGGGTGGAGGTCGAAGGCTCCCGGCCCGCGGGCTTTTTCCAACGGGACGTCAACAAAGAGCGGTTGAAGTACGTGGTGGAGGTCAAGCGTGACGGCGCGGAAACTGTCGCAACGGTCCTCCAGCTTCGCGAGGAGTGGTCGCCCATGGGCGTCCGCATGCGCCAGTGGCGCGGGATACCCGGCAATCCCCAGGAAGAATCCGCCGTCGCCGCCGGGATCGCCAAACGCCTCAAGGAAAAGGGATGCTGAGACGCGTGCTGATGGCCGCCCTCCCACTCTGGTTCGCCTTCGCCCCGCTCGCCGACGCATCGGAGCCGGGGAAGCGGACATGGGACCCGGACCTGAAACGCTGGCTGACCGAGGAAGAGCTCGGCAGCATCGACGTCTACCTGACCGAGGAGCAGGCCCTCAAACTCTTGTTTCCAAAGTCCCGGCAGGTTCGTGCGGAGGAGCTTCGGCTGACGCCCGACCAGAAAGCCAGGATCCAGGAACGCATCGGCTGGAAATTCCCGGAAGAATCGTTCCGGGCCTTCAAGGCGGAGAGCAACGGCAAGGCGGACGGGTACGCCGTACTCCAGGAAACGATTGGCAAGCACCGCCCGATCACGTATCTTGTGGGCGTGACCCCGGACGGCAAGGTTTCCGACATCGAGATTCTGGTGTATCGCGAGAGCAAGGGGAGCGAAGTGCGGATGAAGCGGTTCAACTCGCAATACGAGGGCAAGACCACTCTCGACCCGATCCGGATCAACAAGGACATCATCAACATCACGGGAGCGACGATGTCGGTGCGCTCGGTCAGCGCCGGGGTGAAGCGGGCTCTCGTCCTGGTCGAAGAGTTCTACCTCAAACCCCGCTGACCACCATGCGCAACTTCAACACCCGCTTCCGACTACTCGACACCGATCGGAATATCCGCCTGGTCTATACCCTGTTCATCGTCACGCTCTTCGCAGGCTTCCTGTTCACCATTTACTGGGCGCACAGCACCACCGGCCTCTCCTATACCGGCATCGCCCAGCACTA
>JAVHQA010000223.1:0-1728 GCA_036170875.1 Nitrospirales bacterium | reverse complement strand
ATGCGCTGGGTGAAGCGGCTGAGCCGCGAGCGGTTCAGCATGCTCTTTACGCTGGCCCAGCCGATGGTGTTCTGGCTGATCTTCTTCGGGAACCTGTTCCAGCGGACCGCCAACACGGAGGTCACGCAGGCGCCGAGCTACATCGCGTTCCTGGCGGCGGGCGTCGTCGTCATGACGATCCTGAACAACGGCCTGGCGGGTGGCACGGACCTGCTGTTCGACAAGGAGAACGGGTTTCTGGAGCGGATGATGTCCACGCCGATCTCGCGCACGTCCGTCATCATCAGCCGGTTCCTGTTCGTGATGACGATCACCTCCGGGCAGGTGCTGGTGATCCTGGGTGTGGCCTACCTCTACGGCGTGCATCCGGTCACCGGCTTCGGTGGCGTGGCCGTGATCATCCTCATCGGGCTCCTGTTCGGCGTCGGCCTGACGGCCATCTCCATGGCGCTCGCGTTTTCAGTCAAGAGCCACGGCGATTTCTTCTCGATGCTCAGCTTCCTGTCCCTCCCGATGATCTTCCTCAGCTCGGCGCTCGTGCCGCTGTCCGCCATGCCGGGCTGGATGGCCGTCCTCGCCCAGCTCAATCCCATGACGTGGGCCATCGACGCCGTGCGTCCGCTCATCCTCACCGGCTGGGGCGCGGCGCTGCCGAAGATCGGCATCGTCATCATCATCATGGCGGTCTTCGATTCCGTCTGCCTCTGGGGCGCCGCCAAGGCCTTCCGCAAAACGCTGGGCTAGAGCCAGCCGCCTGTCATTGCGAGCGTAGCGAAGCAATCTCTCAGGTCCTGTCGCCTGCGACTCCGGGGTCCTGCCGCCGTCCTCCCCCGCCGTGCTCCTCGTTACTGCGCGCGGCGGGTGGGGCCCCCTCCCGGCGTCACCCCTGCGCCTGTGGCGACATCGCCGCCACCCGCTCAAGTCTGACAATTTTCATTGTTCGCGAGTGACTTTTTCCCCGTCGCGGTGTCTCACTGGGTATGACCGGCCTTCGTGTTGACACTGTATCCGGCTGCGGGTAAGCTATGTGTAGCCGTTACACATGGAGGTCAGATGCCGACGAACCTGGCTATAGACGATCGGTTGTTGCACGAGGCGCTGCGTGTCGGCCGGTTCCGGACGAAGAAGGAAACGGTGACGAAGGCTTTGGAAGAGTTTATCGAGCGCCGGCGCCAACGCCGGATACTGAAGGCTCTCGGGACATTCCGGTTCCGCGACGACTGGGATTACAAGCGGGACCGCGTCGGTCGTGAACCTCGTCGTTGATACCTCGGTCTGGTCCCTCGTGCTGCGGCGCTCGCAGGTGGACGAGGCCGACCCGTTTGTCCGTGCCTTTCGCGCCCATATCGAGGTGGGCGACGGGATGTTCCTCCTCGGCAATATTCTCCAGGAGTTGCTGGATGGCGTGCGGGCCAAAAAGGATTTCGACCGCCTGCTCCGCTTTCTCGACCCCTTTCCACTGCTTCCGCTTGAACGGGGGGCCTATGTGGCAGCCGCTGAACTACGACAGCGTTGCCGTGCCAGGGGCGTTCAGGCCGGGGCGATTGACTGCCTGATCGCGGCGGCCTGCGTGCAGCATGGATACCCGCTGCTGACGGCCGACCGCGATTTCCTCCATATCGCCGATCATTCGGAATTGGTGGTTCTCCAAACAGGAGAAGCGTAAACGCGCCGCCCCCTCGCAGGTTCGGTGGCCGAGCTACGCTGACGATCCCGATGCCGACACTC
>JAVHQA010000222.1:0-1729 GCA_036170875.1 Nitrospirales bacterium | reverse complement strand
TTTTCTCCGAGCACCGTGACACGCTGAACTATCTGGAGAGCCGCATTACCACACTGCTCGGGCGTCGGGAGGCAATGGTTATTATTCACGGCGGTATGGGACGCGAGGAGCGCATGAAGGCGCAGGAAGCTTTCAAACACGACCCCGAAGTTCAGGTGCTCGTCGCGACTGATGCAGCGGGCGAGGGCATCAATCTGCAGCGCGCTCACCTGATGGTCAATTACGACCTTCCCTGGAATCCCAATCGCATCGAGCAGCGTTTTGGCCGTATCCACCGCATCGGCCAGACCGAGGTTTGCCACCTCTGGAACCTCGTTGCGGAGGAAACGCGCGAGGGTGACGTCTATCGTACGTTGCTAGAGAAGCTCGAAGAGGCTCGCAGGGCACTTGGTGGGCAGGTGTTCGATGTTCTGGGTAAGATGCAGTTCGAGGGCAAGCCGCTTCGCGACCTGCTGATCGAAGCGATCCGCTACGGTGAGCGGCCGGAGGTACGCGCACGGCTCACACAGGTTGTCGCAAGCGCCTTCGATCGTGCCCAACTGCAAGATTTGCTGGAGGAACGCGCGCTGGCTCATGACGCCATGGACGCAAGCCGCGTGCGGCGTGTGCGAGAGGACATGGAACGGGCAGAAGCGCGGCGGCTACAACCACACTATATCGAGTCGTTCTTTCTCGAAGCCTTCCAGCGATTGGGCGGTACGGCTAAGCAACGTGAGCCGCATCGCTACGAGGTCACGCACGTCCCCGCGCCGGTGCGCAATCGTGACCGACTGATCGGCATCGGCGAACCAGTGCTGCCACGCTACGAACGCATTGTTTTCGAGAAGTCGGTGATCGCGCCCCAGGGCCAGCCGCTTGCAGCCTTCGTCTGTCCAGGCCACCCGCTGCTCGATGCCGCCATCGACCTCACGCTCGAACGTCACCGAGACCTCTTGCGCCGTGGCGCGGTACTGGTGGACGAACGCGACCCCGGCGATCAGCCCCGAGTGCTCTTCTACCTCGACCACGCCATTCAGGATGCCGGCGTCACTCGTACGGGCGAGCGGCGTGTCATCTCCAAACGCATGCTGTACGTGGAACTCGATGCAGCGGACAACGCGCGCCACCTGAATTACGCGCCCTATCTGGACTACCGGCCGCTCGCGCCCGACGAGCCCAATGTATCGGCTATTCTCGACCGACCCGAGTGCGTCTGGATTACCCGTGAGATAGAGCAGAAGGCACAAGGATACGCGATTGCTCATGTCGTACCCGAGCACTTACAGGAGGTGCGCTCTCGGCGTGTGGAGTGGATCGACAAGGCTCGCGCCGCAGTGAAGGAGCGTCTCACCAAGGAGATTAGCTACTGGGATCACCGCGCCGAGCAGTTGAAGTTACAAGAACAGGCGGGCAAACTCAACGCCCGGCTCAACTCACAGGAGGCGCGGCGCCGAGCCGATGAACTGCAGGGTCGCCTCCAGAAGCGCATGGAGCAGCTTGATCTCGAAGGTCAGGTCTCCGCGCTGCCTCCGGTGGTGCTCGGAGGAGTCGTTGTCGTGCCGGTGGGCCTGCTCGCCAAGATGGCCGGTCGTCCGCTGCCCGCACATGCGTCCGCCGCCGACACCCAGGCATCCGCCGCGCGAGCGCGCGAGATCGTAATGGAAATCGAGCGCCGTCTCGGCTTCGAGCCCACTGACCGCGAGTTCGAGAAGCTCGGCTACGACATCGAGAGCCGGGAGCCGCGCACTGG
>JAVHQA010000221.1:0-1733 GCA_036170875.1 Nitrospirales bacterium | reverse complement strand
GGATTGAAGGGGACGATGGTCCGGATGTAGCTGAGGACGTCCCACATCTGCTGCTCGGTCAGGCGGCCGCTCCACCCGTGCATCGGGCTGAACACGACGCCGTGCATGATGGTGTTCATCAGCTCCATATCGCTCTTCGACCGGGAGCGCGCCGATTGGAAATTGGCCGGTGAGACGATGAGAAACGGGGCGTCCGGCCCATTGCCTGCTCCCGTCAGGCCGTGGCAGCGGAGGCAATGCTGCTCATAGATGGCCTGTCCGCTTTTCGGATTGCCGCGTTCGCTCTGCGCCGCCGCCCACGAACTGAAGACGATCACGCCCAGGATGCCTGCCAGGATCGCTGTTGTCCGACGCATAAGTTCCTCCGTTTGCCGACTCACTATATCAATATCAAAGCTACGAGCAATCGGCATGCCTCGGGTTGATGCGCGCTCTGCCTGGCAATCCTTGATGGGAAGGGGAGAAAGGCCACATCTGCCGGTGGAGGCCCTGGCGCGGGATGCTACAGAAGCCATTCGTGCCTGCGGTTACAGCGTGGGTTACGGGCGTTGCCTGCTGGCATGCCTGATGCACAACCTGATCGCACTGGGAGGGGAGCACCATGCGAATCGTACTGGCAGTTGATGGATCCGATCAGTCCTGCTACGCGGCGCGGGCGCTCGAGCATCTGAAGCAGGCGGACAAGATCACCGCGTTGCATGCCCTCGATGTGCCCTATCCGGCCTTTCCGATGGTCATGCCGGAGGTCGCGGGCGACCTGTATGCCGTGACCGAGAAACGGTTGAGAGAGGAAGGCGAGCGCATCCTGAAATTCGTCGTCTCGATTCTTCCGCCGAAGACGGCGATGGTCTTCACGCGCCTTGAGAGCGGCAGACCGGCTGAGATCATCCTGTCCGTCGCGGGGGAGGAGAAGGCGGACATGATCGTGCTCGGCGCGAGAGGCATTGGTCCGGTCAAGGAACTGTTGCTCGGGAGCGTCTCGCACCGCGTGCTCGCGCATGCGCCCTGCCCCACGCTGATCGTGAACCGGGCGGTGGAGTCGCTGCGCCATATTCTGCTGCCCGTGCAGGGACCGGAAGACGCCGGGGCGGCCATCCGGTTTCTCACGACCAAGCCGTTCAAGGAACCGGGCGAGATCACGGTCCTGAGCACGGAGCCGTTTGCGCACTCTCCGTGGCTGATCGACGCCTCGGTCGCCGAGTCGGTGACGCAACAGATCCGCCAGAGCGCGGAGCGCTTTGTGGAGGACACGGCTGCGCGACTGACGGCGCTGGGCTATCGCGCGACTCCGGTGGTGAGGACCGAAGCGCCGGGCGCCGCCATCCTCAACCAGGCGGAGGCGGCCAAGTCCGATTTGATCCTCATGGGATCGCGCGGCCTTGAAGGAGTGTCACGGTTTCTGCTCGGCAGCGTGTCGCACACCGTCCTGCACCGCGCGCCCTGCCCCGTGCTGATCTTCCGCTGACCGCAACGAAGTCTGTTGCGCGATGCCTGGAGGCGTGAGTTCATGGATTTCTCCCTACTGAAACGGCGGTCGGACTACGAATGGTGGATCGAGCCGTCCGGCAGGATGCGCGTGCCGGGGATCCTCTTCGCCAGCGAGGCGCTGGTCCGTGACATGGATCACAAAGTGTACGAGCAGATCGTCAACGTCGCGACGCTGCCCGGTATTGAGAACGCGTCCTATGCCATGCCCGACGCCCACTGGGGCTACGGTTTTCCGATCGGCGGCG
>JAVHQA010000220.1:5570-8719 GCA_036170875.1 Nitrospirales bacterium | reverse complement strand
TTCATGGTGGGGGGAATGTCGCACACCCACACGTGCATGCCGGATTCCAATTCCACAAAATTCTGCTGCACGCGAAATTCCGGTTTCTCCATGAAGTAGGCTGACAGAAATCCTGTGATGGCCTGCACCACCCAGGGGTGCTCGTTCACATACCGGTAGCTGACCCGAAGCTCGACCACCTGACTCATGTGTTTAGAGTCCGCCTGCACGAACAGATGGGTCTCGCATGGCCTCGCGCGTCTCCGGGGTCTCCAGGCTGGTGCGGCCCAGTGTGCCATTGCGGTAATCCGCCAGCAGTATCCTCGCCGCCTTTTCCCGGTCCAGTTCATCGCCCCTCCCCTTCCGAAGGCAGCCACGCTTTTTTGCGATGGCGTCGAGCACGCCCGCGCCATCCAGCCCGTCCACCACACAATCGTAGCGCGCCGTGAGCAGAGCGGGATAGCGCGCGACCAGGATGGTGGCGAGAAACTCGGCGATTTCTTCGTCGACGACGGCATTGCGGCCAATCGCGTGGATTGCGGCGAGCAGGAGGCCCACGGCAGGCTGTTCGATTTTCGGCCACAATAGTCCGGGCGAGTCGATGAGCGTCATATGATCGTTCAGGGCGTGGCGTTGCTGTGATTTGGTCACGGCGGGCTCGTCGCCCACATGTGCGACGCGGCGTTTGAGCAGCGCATTCATCAGCGTCGATTTGCCGACGTTGGGGATGCCCATGATCAGCATGCGCAGCGGCTTGGCGGGGCTGTCGCGATGCGGGGCGAGCGGCTGACACAGGCCGGGCACCTGGGCGGCATGGCCGGCCTTGTTGCAGGACAGGGCCACGGCTGTGACGCCAGGCTGCTGGTTGTAAAAGTTGAGCCAGGCCTGGGTGACGGCGGGATCGGCGAGATCGGCCTTGTTGAGAATTTTCAAACAGGGGCGCCGGCGGTGCAGGCGCAGCTCCTCGATCATCGGATTGCAGCTCGCTTCCGGCACGCGCGCATCCAGCACCTCGACGATGACATCGATCACCTCCATCGTCTTGGCCGCTTCTTTGCGCGCCGTATTCATGTGACCGGGAAACCACTGTATGGACATGCGGGATGGGCTGCCTGATTAAAAATGCATTGTACCCTGCGCCGCGCGGCAAATCATATGTGCGGACACACAACGCGGGGCAGCGCGCCTTCCGTTTATTGACAGTGCGCGAAGGCCTGTGTTATCCAATAGTTGCCGCAACGAGGTCGAAGCATGGAAACCACGCCATTGTATGTCCTGAGTCGTCCCGACGGCACGTTTAAATTCTACGTGACGCCCGACTACGCCAAGGATCAGGGGGTGAACCCCGACAAGCTGGTCTGCGTGGAGGTTCCCAGCTCCATCTACGCGAACGGTTCCATCGACGACGTGTCCACATTCATCGCCCAGGAACTGGAAAAACAGGCGTCTTCGTGAGCACCACGGCTTCCATCACGGCCCCTCCGAGCCCGACCCTCACACGGGAGCAGATCGAAACGGTCATCGCGTCGCTCCAACCGGTCCAGCGGATCATGATCCGCCTCCTGCTGCTGCCGTTCATGACTCCGAGCTCCGACGATATTTTCTTCATGGCGCGGGAGCGGACCGAGCCGAACATGCGATCCGGCGGCAACATCGCAACGGCCTTCGGTGGCAATGCGGCCATCCGCAGGGAAAAGATCAACGGGGTGCCCAAAGACTGGATCGACTCGGTCGGGAACAGGGCCCTGCTGTACCAGCGCCAGTTGCGCGAAAACCTGGGCCGGCTCACTCTTCTGAACGCCTTCTTTCAGGACTACCTGGCCGGGTTACAGCCGGAGCTGGATACGATGGAGCAGTTGCTCTCCACCGAATGCGAGGTGAGCCTGGAATCGCTGGACGATCTTCGCGCCCAGGCCAGGCTCGCTCCTCTCACCTTCGCGTTGAAAAAACTGGCGGCCCGCGCGGACAAGCAGGAGATAGAGGAAGAGGACTACCGCCGTGAACGACTGAGCCTGGAGTACCAGGCCCACCTGCGGCGCCGCAACCGCTTCAAAAAGCGGCTCGACCAGGCCAGGGTGGAACGACAGGCGGTCCTGCTCACCTCCCTGTCGGACGAGTTTCTCGCCGAGGTCTGGGGCCTTGCGATGGGCCCGATCAGGAACCGGAGGGTCAAAGCCATTCAGGCGTATCTCAGCGCGCTGGCAACCGCCCTGCATGCCAGCCCCGACCAGGCCAGCATAACCGCGGCGGTCAACGCCGGCATTGGGCCCAAGCTGTCGGGCGGCAGCTTGAACGAAGGTTTCAGCAGCAAACCCGTGGATCTGTGCGGCGACCTGTGGTCGCTCACCGTTCAGGCGCTCGCCGCCGAACTCATGGCCCCGGTGGCGTCCAAGCCCTGCTCTCATCCCGGCATCGGGATGAAATCCCTGGCCGCGAAACTCCACGACCTGGCGACGTACGGACTGGGCGAAGACGAGGAAATGAAGATCTGGGCGCAGACCCTGCAGTGCCCCAACTGCGTGACGGCGCTGCGAACCGCCCAGCAGAAGTCCGGTTTGTTGGACCGTCAGGCCGACGTGGTGCTGGCCCAGGTCAAGACCCGTACGGCGATGCCCCGCAAGGAGACTCCCGCGGAGGTTCAGGAAAAACCCAAGGACGCCCCGGAAGAGACTGGAATCGCTCTGGAGGAACGGTTGCGCCCCTGGCTCGGCGATGATGCGGGTGAAACGGGGGGGAGAGGTTCCCAGACGTGGTGGTAGGCGCCGTCCAATGCGCGCCTCGCGCGCTCGCATGCTCGGCCGTCTGATTCTTGCGGGAGGACTTGCCGGCCTGCTGGCCGCGCCTGCCGCCGGAGCGTCCCTGTCCATCACGGAACTTCTGGAACACGGCGAACAGTACCACCAGCAGCCGGTGTCGGTCGTCGGCGAAGCCGCCGACGTGGCGACGCAAATCGGCCCCCGCAACCGGCCCTTTTACACCTTCGTGTTGAAAGACCGGCAAGGGAGCGTGACCGTCATCATGCAGGGGAAGCCGGAACTGTCCAACGGGGACGCCGTCATGGTGCATGGGGTCTTCATCAAATCCCGCAAGGCCGGTCGAACGACCATCACCAACCGCATCGAGGCCACGGTCGTGCGTCAATTGCACGACACAAAAGAGCCGTTCGTCGG
>JAVHQA010000220.1:0-5470 GCA_036170875.1 Nitrospirales bacterium | reverse complement strand
TGGCGGTGTAGCTCAGTTGGTAGAGCAGCGGACTCATAAGCCGCGGGTCGGGGGTTCGATACCCTCCACCGCCACCATAATCCGCCCTGGCCCGATGCGTTCCCTTTCCGTATCGTCCAACGTGGTATGTTTCTGAGAGACCAGACGGAGCCGGATCATGTCGAAAATCCTGATCGTTGATGATGAGCGGGTCTTCTGCGACTTGCTCCAGGCGCTGATGAAAAGCCACGGGCATGAGGTCTTCACGGCGTACAACGGGAAAGAGGCCGTCGAGCAGTTCAAGCTGAACCGCCCACAGTTTACGCTGCTGGACCTCCACATGCCCGAGATGGACGGGATCGAGACGCTGCGGCAGATCCGCGCGATCGACCAGAAGGCCGCCGTCATGATCCTGACGGCATGGGGCACCGATGACCTGGAGCAACAGGCCCGGCAGTTGGGGGCGACCGATTTTCTCAGCAAGGCCATCTCGCTCGATGCCATCGTCGCGTCCATGGATCGCGGACTCAAGCCGCCGGAGCAGGCCCCGGCAGCATCCACTCCGCCCGGTGAAAAAAAACCCGCCCAGCCCGGCATCCCGGGGACGGACGCCGTGTTTCTGGTAGAGGGGAACGCGGACGTGCGCAATACCTTCATGCGGGTTTTGGGCCAGCACGGCATTGTCGTCCGGGCAGCCAAGGACGGACCGACGCTTTTGAGCATGCTGGACAAGGAGAGACCGCCGCTCATCGTGCTGGACATGGACCTGTCCGGCATGAAAGGCATCGACGTGCTGCGGAAAATGCACGAAAAGAATTACACCGGCGGGATCATCATCATGGCCGCCGGACAAGATGAGAAGCTGCTGAAAGAGGCGCTGAGACTGGGCTCTCTTGATATCCTGGGAAAGCCTGTCGATCCGGAGCGGCTCATGCTGGCCATCCAGGTCGGCCTGGTCCTTATCCGCTCTTGAATGCCTCGCCGTTTGCGGATATCATCGTGCTCTATGAGCTTCAGCCTGCGCTGCCTTCTTGCCATCCTCGCCGTATCGGGATGCGCCATGCTCAATCCGCCATCCCCGTTGCGACCGACGCTGGCGGCCAACAACTGCCGGCCCCTGTCCGTCACCCAGCATAACCTGGCAGGGATTGCCCACTATAAGGATCAGCGGCTCGAACCGGCCAGGGAAGAGTTTCTGATCGCGGTGGAGGAAGGCCCTACATGCGCGGAGGCCCATTACAACCTCGGGCTCACCCTGACGTACCTGGGCGAGAAGGATGAGGCGCGCAAGCACTTCATGGAAGCCGCCAACCTCGCGCCCGGCAACCCGGTGATCTGGGACTCTCCCGCGCTCCGGCCTTACGGCGAGCCGCAAAAGGAACGGAAGAAAAAAGAGACGGCAGCGGAAAAGGCCCCCGGAGGGTTCGGCCAGCGAGGGGGCATGGGCGGATACTAGCGGCTTCCCTACACTCCGGTCTGGGCTTTGATCTCTTCCCGGACCTGGTCCTTGACGGCCCGCATCCACTCCTCCAATTTCGGGAACAGATAACTGTCGTTGTCCGCGAATCCCTTGATCAGGACTTCGGTGGCCTTTTCGATGCGGCCCTCCTCCAGCACAATCTTCACCTTTTGATCGGCGATTTTTCTGGTCAGTATGTGGGTGCGTTTGAGCTGCTGGCCGGGTGAGCCGCCCGACACGCCCAGGATCGTACGCTCAAACAGTTCCAACTCGCCCTTGAGGTCGACGAAGACCCGCATGACTCGTGGGATCAGCCATCCCTTGCGATTGACGTGGAAGTCGTAGGAGAGCGCCTCGGCATTGGGTTCCCGGAAGGGACCCGTCGCGAGCGTGACGTCGTACACGTATTGGGGAGGATCGTGCGGGGTCTTGTCAGCCATGAGCGGGCGCGCTTCTCACCATTCCTGCAGGTCGCAGGCTTACTATAAGGAGCGGGACGAGCCTTTGTCAAAATAGGCGCGCACCCGTTCCGCCGAGCCCAGGCCGTCCCGGATGCAGTCCGGAATCCCCACGCCCCGGTACGCCGCGCCCGCGACAAAAACGCCGGGCAGCCGCGCGAGCCGTTCCTCGATGGCGGCCAGCCGATCCAGGTGGCCCACGAGATACTGCGGCATCGCGCGGGGCCACCGAAACACGCGGGCCATGACCGGCTCCTCCGTCACGCCCATGACGTGACGCAGATCGGCGCGCGCCAGTTCCACCAATTCCTGGTCGGACCGTTCCAGCGCGGCTTCACGGCCCGCCCCTCCGAGGTAGGATCGGATCAGCACCGAGCCGTCCGGCGCCCGATGGTCCCACTTCGACGACGACCACGTTGACGCCAGTAGGGCGCGGCCTTCGATCCGCGGAATCACGAACCCGTAGCCGTCGAGGTCATGGCTGAATCCTGCACGGCGATAGCCCAGCGTAACCGTCGCGGTGGACGCATAGGGAATGGCCCCCAGCATGCCGGCCACCGTTGCGTCGAGCGGCGCAAGCAGCCCGGCGGCGCCGAACGCCGGCGTCGCCAGCACCACCGCATCTGCCTTCAGGGGCGATTCCCCCTCGACCAGCACCTCATAGCCCCGGGCCGCCCCGCAACTCCGCACCGCCGTCACCCGGCGCCCCAGGCAGACCTTCACCGCGGACAGCCGGACGCTCAGAGTCTGGACTAGCTCCGAGAGCCCGCCTCTGAGTGTCACGAACGGCGTCCAACGCGCGCGCTCCTCCATTCCCGAGGCCTGCTGCCGCCTCCGCGCGCCCAGCATGGACCGGATAAGGCTCCCGTGCTCCCGCTCCATGTCGGGAAACCTGGGGAAGGTCGCCCGGATGGACAGTTGATCCGCGTCGCCCGCATAGATGCCGGTCATCAACGGCTCAATGATCCGCTCCAGGGCTTCCCGCCCCAGACGGCGGCGGAAAAAATCGCCCAGCGATTCATCGCTTTCCTCACGCCGGCGCGGCACGAAAATCTCCGCGCCCAACCGAAGCTTGCCCGGCCAGGACAAAAGCCCGCTCCTCAAAAACGGCCCCAGCCTGGTGGGGAATCCCAGGGCGAGCCCTTCCGGCAATTCCTCAAGACGGCCCCTCGAGTACACGAACGTCCGGCGCCGGTCCGGGTTCGTGCCGATCAGCCGGTCCTCGAGGCCGAGCTTCCGGCATAGATCGATCCCCCACGGTTTCTGGGACAGAAACGAGTCGGGCCCGCCTTCGATGACGAACCCGTCGGTCTGTTCGGTGAAAATCTTGCCGCCGAGGCGGGCATCCGCCTCGACCAGCGTGCAGGCGATGGGCGGGCCGTCGGACTGGGACAAGGCGTAGGCCGCGCTCAGGCCGGCAATCCCGCCGCCGACGACGACCACTGTGCGCGGGCCGGTCAGCGGCCGGTCTCCTTGAGGTGCGCGGTCACAATGTCCCTCAATGTCTCGACGAACGGCGCTGTGGCGTTCAGCATCGCCATGCGTTCCAGTTGCATGTCCCTGTCGCGCGCCCGCTTCCTGAACTCGATGTCGATGTCGTAGAGGACTTCGAGATGGTCCGACACGAACCCGATCGGCGCCATGAGCACGTGGCGAAAGCCCGCGCCGTGCAGCTCGTCGAGGGTCTCTTCGACCGTCGGCCCCAGCCATTTGTCGCCCGTCCGTCCCTGGCTTTGATAGGCGAACCGCCAGGCGCCGGCGGGCGGCAGCGGGCCGAGCGCGGACCGCACGGCCTCGACCGTTTCCCGCACCTGGCCGGGATAGGAATCCCCGTCCTTGAGGATTCGTTCAGGAAGACTGTGGGCCGTAAAAATGATCGCCACGCGGTCGCGCGCGTCCGCCGGAAATTTTCCCAGCGCCTCGCGAATGTTCGCGACGATGCCCTGGATCAGGGACGGATGGATGTTCCAGCTCGGGACATACGTGAAGCGCATGGACGCGCCCGATTCAGCCTGGGCCTCCTCGACTTTCCTGACGTAGGCGCCGACGCTCAACTGCGAATTCTGGGGCGCCATGCACAGGCCGACCAGCCGCCGGACGCCGTCCTTGACGATCTCCTGATAGGTCTCCCGGATGTACGGATGCCAGTGCCGGAACCCGACATACACCCTGAAACTGGGCGGGCCGGCCGCATTGAGCCGCGCTTCAAGACGCGCGACGAGATCAGTCATGATCGCCAGGACCGGAGACTTCCCCCCGGTCGCCCGGTATCGCTCCGTGATCTCGTGAATTAACTCAGGGGGAGTCGGCCGTCCGCCCCGGACATCGTTGAGAAACGGCGCGACCGCGTCCAGCGAATCCGGGCCGCCCAGGGCCATGAGCAGAATCCCGATGGGCGCCGACGTACTGATCTGATCGGACATGGGAAGGCGAGCGCTCAACGCGCGCTGAGTTTATGAACGAAATCCACGGCCGCCTGGACATGCTCCACAGGAGTATTGGGGAGGATGCCGTGCCCGAGGTTGAAGATGAAGCCGGGGGCGTTTCCCGCCTGCTTGAGGATCATCTCCACGCGCCGTTCGATCTCGTGCACAGGCGCGAAGAGCACGACGGGATCCAGGTTGCCTTGCACCGCCACGCCGGACCCCAGGCGGCGCCTGGCTTCATCGAGCGGCACCCGCCAGTCCACCCCGATCACCGTGCCGCCGGCTTCGCGCATCGACTCCAGCAGGGTCGCCGTCCCCGTGCCGAAATGGACCAGCGGCACGCCCTCGTTCTTGAGCCCCTCGAAAATGAGCCGCACGTGGGGCTGCACATACTCCCGGTAGTCGTCGGGGCTCAGGCACCCGACCCAGCTGTCGAACAACTGGACGGCCTGCGCGCCCGCCTTGATCTGGCGTTTCAGATAGGCGGTCACCACGCGCGCGAGCTTGTCCATCAGCCGGTGCCAGACAGCAGGCTCCCCGTACATGAGCCCCTTGGTTTCAATGTAGTTCCGCGAGGAGCCTCCTTCAATCGCGTAGCTGGCCAGCGTGAACGGCGCGCCGGCGAAGCCGATCAGCGGCACGCGTCCATTGAGCCCGCGGCGGGCCAGCGCAATGGCGTCCGCCACGTAGCCGAGTTCGCTCCCGTCGATCAACTTGAGCGCGTCCACATCCGCGCGCGTACGGACGGGGTTGTGGATCACGGGCCCCTCGCCTTCCTCGAACGAGAGGCGGAGGCCCATCGGCTCGAGCGGGAGCAAAATGTCGGCGAAGATAATCGCGGCATCGAGCGCGAAACGGTCAACCGGCTGAAGCGTGACCTGCGCCGCCAGTTCGGGCGTCTTGCAGACCTCAAGGATGGAATGCTTCGCACGGATGGCCCGGTATTCCGCCATGTAGCGGCCTGCCTGCCGCATGAACCACACCGGCACACAGTCCGTGGGTTCGCGTCGGCAGGCTTTGAGGAAGCGATCATTCATAAGATTGGCATTCTAGGGGGCTAGGCGTGAAGGTGTCAAATGGCGAGTCCTGTCGCCTGCGGCTCGGGGTCTACGGACGGAGGGCCTGTCGCGGGGCTGCCTCCCGCTCCC
>JAVHQA010000219.1:0-1743 GCA_036170875.1 Nitrospirales bacterium | reverse complement strand
TGGCCTTGTCGGATTTGTCGGAGAAGTTGATGGGACGAATAGGAACCTTCTCCATGTATTGATAAATCAACCGGTACCTGTATTTGCCCGCGCGGATGCCGAATGGGATGCTGATGTTACTGATCGCAAACCAAAACAGCCGGCTGTTTAGAATCCCGAGCAGGTAAGGATCGTCCACGCCCAAGCAATAGGCGGTATTGGCTAGATAGGTGCCGGAGCGGTCTAGAAAGAACCGTGGCTCCTTGCAAATGTCGGGGAAGATAATTTTAGGGCCATCAAAAATCTGATGGTAGGCTACATCGTCTTGAATCTCGTGCCACTTGTAGTGCCCTGGTTTTCGTCCAACCTTATCGTTTGACGATTTCTTGGGAGTTAATTCGGTCTTCCATTTAGCCAAGTGTTCACCAACCGCCGGGTAATGGTTGATGTCAATGCCGCGTCGGGCAAATATGAGCCAGAGGTCAGGATTCTCCAGGCGGTAGCGCCTGATGTCCTCACCTCCAAGCAATGGCTTAATCAACTCGGTGCTGGCCTTGTGTTTCGCGATGAGAGCTTTCCGTGTCGCTGAGTCGATGATGAAGGCATTGTTCAAACCCGTCGTTACGCCGCGGAAGAATTTGCGCTCGACGTACTCCCCGAGTGGCTTGCCGCCTTTCATCACCTTCTCGAAAACCGTAGCCTCTTCGTCCGACTTGAGCGCCCACGCTTCCGGGGAGAGTCGCTGATGCGGGATAGTGAAGTGGTTGGTGGTAGCGTAGGCATCAATGTCAGTGACTTCGAGCGAGGGGATGCGCGAGACTTCTACACGCACGGGCTGCACGGTTTTCGCAAAGAGTGGAATGCAAACGTATGTATCCTTGGCGTTTTCGAACACCGGCAACCCACCGAAGTCCAATATGCGGACCACCGCTGCATGTTTCTTGAGCACACGGCGCAACGGCTCGCCGTAGGTCGTGCGAAGGAAGCTGCTGGAAACGATGACGCTAAATCGCCCGCCTTCGCGTAGCAGTTTGACACTCCGTTCCATAAAGTAGGCGTAGAGGTCGGCAACGCCGTCGAAGGCTTCGTAGTGCTCGGCAAAGTAGTCCTTGAAGTCGGAAAGCGTCTCTTGGCGCACATACGGCGGATTTCCGATCACGGCATCGAATCCACCGGCCTTCATAATCTCCGGAAATTCGGCGTTCCAGTCGAATGGATTGACGCGGCGCATCTCGTCGTCGTCAGGGATAAGCTGACCCGAGAAGTAGTCCGGACCGATCAGGCTGTTGCCGCATTTGATGTTGCGGCCTAGGTCGGGCAGCGCTCGCTCGTGCCACATCTTTAACTGCTTCTTGAGCGTTTCCTGGTTTTCCTCTTCCAGCACCTTGAGCAGCAGACTCAGCTTGGTCACTTCCACGGCCTGAGCGTCTATGTCCACGCCGTAAATGTTGTTGAGCAGGATGCGCTTCTTTTCCTGCGTCGCCAGGTGCCAGAGGCCCCCTGCGCCCTGGTAGAGTTCCTTGCGGTGCTTCTCCGCGCCATCCTTCAGGTACCAGTCGCGGTGGTAGGCCACCAGATAGTCGTACGCTCCGATGAGAAAGGAGCCTGAACCGCAGGCGGGATCGAGTATCTTCAGCTTGGAGATGTGCTTCGGTGTCTTGCCCTCACACAGCTTGCCCACCGTGTTCTGGACGATATAGGCCACGATGTAGGCCGGGGTGTAATAGACACCGCCGGCCTTCTTGACCTCCGGCTTCTCTTCGA
>JAVHQA010000218.1:0-8775 GCA_036170875.1 Nitrospirales bacterium | reverse complement strand
GCGACATGGCGGTGAAGCTCGGCTTCCGCGGCACGCCCGGATTTCTGATCGTGAAAACGGACGGCCGGCGCTTCACCGATCCCTTCATCATCCCCGGCGCCGTCCGCTACGACACCTTCCGCACCGAGATCGAGAAGCTCCTCAAGAAGCGCTGACCGAGGGGACTGGCTCCATTTCCGAATGGTGCCTGTCCCCGTTTTCAGATAAAATGACGGCGTCTGTCTGGAGGTCAACCTATGCCTAAGAAACTTACCATCCGAATTGACGACAAACCTGACGACGTGGTCATTGGCAATTCAGAGATGGCTGGGATTCTGGCAAACGAACAACTAGTCAAGCGTTTGCGAAAAGGCTCCAGGAATGCGAAGCGGAAGAATGGGACCTTTATTGTGAGAAAAACGGCCGCCGATCACCGCAGCCGATCGTACCGGTAAGGCAGGTTCGAGTCCTGGCCGGGGAGCGATCTTGACGCAGTTGCGAACTCTCAAGCCCACTACCTGTGGGGGGGCTGACATCGCGCTAGCGCAACGGGGCAGGTTCACTTATTGATGCAGTAGAACCATGAAAAAGATTTTTGGTGCTGTTGCCTTACTAGTGGTTGGTTTCGTTGCCGGTGCTTTGACCTCGGCCGTCTTACACCTTGGATCGCCGATCGTGACAGTCGAGGTAAAGAATGCATCAACCAGAGAAATAAATTCATTGAGACTTACACACGAACATGGACTTCTAGAGATAGGGAACCTCAAAGTGGGGGCCTCACGCACTGTTCGATTTTATGCACCCGGAGAATCGAGCTATGCGCTTCGCGCAGCATTCTCTGACGGAAAAGAGGTCGAAAGCAATGAACGTTACGTTGAGGCAGGATATAAGATGAATGAAAATATCACGGACACAGAAATCAAAGCCGATTCCCGCTTGTTAGGATACTAGGCTTAGTTCTTTGTAGTTCAAACCAGATGGTTCGCAAAGCGTACAGGTCGGGGAGCGATCTTAACGCTGTTGCGAACTCGCATGGCGTTCGATCCTGGGTATGCTAAATGTCATTTGAGAGCTTTTTCTTTGTTGCAATGGGTCTTTTCATCGTATTTCCCGTCCTGATTTATCTATACACAGATAAATGGGTAGTCCGTCGTTTCATAGAAGCAGGAGTTGTTATTCCTGTCCTGCTCATAATCGTCAAGTACGTTGAATTGGGTTTAAATAGCCAGGAAGTCCCGCTAGCTAGCTTATATGGATTCTATGTGTGGCCTTCAAGTTTCTTTTTAATGGCCATTCACGGCGATTCGTGGACTAACTATCTCTTCCTGATCTGGACAATTATATTAAACGCTCTCCTATATTCGTTAATTGGCTATACAGTAGTACTTGCTCTATTCGCTGCAACAAAATGGAGGCATCGAGGCATTTCCGGATAAAACCAGGTCCTTATGCCTAGGCCGACTTTGTTCTGGGGAACTCGAATCGGATGGTTCGCAAAGCGTAAGGTTCGGGGAGCGATCTTGACGCAGGTGCGAACTCCGAGAGATGTCTATGGCGGTTCTGCTTAAGATAGGTCTTATGCTCGTTTCAGTGTTGCTTGCCGGAGCGATCTGGTATGGACTCGTGCGAGTGCTTGTCAAAAGCGGAATATCCTCTCTGCAAACCTTAGCCGTTTGGATTTCCCATTTAAGCTTTATTGGCTGGTTGCTCTTCGTTGCCATATCTGTACTGTTCTATTTAGGCTTCTCCAGGATGGTCCGTTTGCGTGTCCGCGCGGTAAACTGACCTTTGAGTTGGTTCAGGCACTAAACTGCCGTTCTCTGAAACTCGAATCTTAAGGTTCGCAAAGCGTTCAGCTCGGGGAGCTACTGCTTCGAAAACGGGGACAGGCAACTTTTCTGATGAGACGAGAAAAGTAGCCAATCCCCCTACGAGCGGACTGCGCGCGCGGACTGCCGGTTGACGAGCCACACGCCGGTGAGGATGAGGCCGATGCCGGCGATTTCCTTGAGGCCGATGGACTCGCCGAGGATGATGGCCGAGAACACCAGCGCCGACACGGGGATGAGATTGATGAACACGCCGGCGCGCGACGGCCCCACCCCCTGCACGCCATAGAGCCAGGCCTGCTGGCCGAGCGCGGTGGCGAACACGATCAAATAGAGCAGCGCCACCCAGCCGGATAACGGAACCGACGCCGCCCCTGCGACCATCATCTTCTGGTCCGTCCACAGCAACGGAATCTGCAAGAGAATCGAGAGCCCCAGCGTCGTCCAATTCACCGTGAGCGGCGAGAACCGCTCCATCGTGCGCCGGCCTCCGATCGAGTAGAGGGCCCAGCTCACCAGGCCAAGGATGATGAGGGTGCCGCCCAGCCAGGGGTTCTCCCCCGCAACGGCGTCGCCTCCTCCTGCGGACACCAGCGCAACGCCCGCGAACGAGAGCGCGCACCCCGCCCACACGGCGCTGAACGGCACATCGCGAAGAATGAGGGAGGACAGAAAGGCCGTGATCGCCGGGCTCGCCCCGATGATCACCCCCGCCGCCGCCGCGTCGATGTACCGCAGGCCGAACAGCGTGAAGAGGTGATTGCCCAGGACACCGAGACTGAGAACGGCGAAGATGCCCCAGTCCCGCGCCGAGAATGCGACCGTCCCGCCTTCCCGCCACCACCAGAGCGGAATCAGGATCGCCAGCGCGCCGAGCCCGCGCAGCACCGAGACTTCCACCACCGAGAACGAGCCGAGCGAGAACTTCTGCCCGACGATGGACCCGCCCCACACGACCGCCGCAGTGACAAGCGCGCCGTAGGCTGAGAGATCAGAGGGTTTCGTCATATAATATTCCGCCGAAGGCGGCTTGTAGCAGCCATCCGGCGGACCGTCAAGCCCTTTTCTCATATCCCGCCCGCGTTTGCTTTTTTCCGTCGGATATGCAGAATCGCGTAGCAAATCAACTGCCACGCGGAGGGAACGGTATGCCGGGAAAAACTGTCAGCACAGACCTCTTGATCCAGTATGGGCTCCAGGCCGCCAGCGCCTTGCTCATCTTGGTTGCCGGGATTCTCCTTTCTCGCTGGGCGAGCACGTATACGGAGCGCTCGCTGCTCAAGATCGAGATGGAGCCCCCTATCCGGATTCTTCTCAGCCGGGTCGTGAAGGGGATCATCGTCCTGTTCACCCTCCTGATCGTGCTCCAGCAATTCGGGGTCCAGATCTTCCCGCTGATCGCCGGGCTGGGCGTCGCCGGCGTCGGCGTCGGTCTCGCGCTGCAAGGCGTGTTCCTCAATCTGTTTGCCGGCCTCAACATCATTTTCACGAAACCCTTTCGGGTCGGGGAATTTATCGAAGTCCTGGGGGCGCAGGGTGAAGTCCTGGCGATCGATCTGTTCTCAACCACGCTGCTCCACGCGGACCGGTCCATGGTCGTCGTTCCAAACCGAAAAATCATCGGGGAAATCCTGCACAACTATGGGAAAGTCCGCCAGCTTGATCTCACGGTGGGAATAGCCTATGGAACAGACCTCACCAAAGCGCTGGCCCTGGTCCGCCGGATCGTGGATGCCAATCCGCGAGTCTTGAAGGACCCGGCCGCTGCGGTGGGCATCAGCCTCCTAGGGGATTCGTCCATCAACCTCGCGGTCAAGCCATGGACCAGGATGCCCGACTACGGCCCGGCGCAAGCCGAACTGTACCAGGCGATCGTCGAGCAATTCGGCGCCGCGGGCATTCAGATTCCCTTCCCGCAGCGGGAGGTCCACATGCTGAGCGCGGTGTAACGGCCGGGCGAGGGGCAGACGCTGTGTCAGGTGTTCTGGATGTCCTGGCTAGGACACGTCGAGCATGCGCTGGAGGGCGATGCGGGCCCAGCGCTTGTCGTCGTCGGGGACAGCGATTCTATTCACCACGTGGCCTTCCGCGAGATTTTCCATCGCCCAGCAGAGGTGCGGCGCGTCGATCCGGAACATCGTGGAGCACTGGCAGACGGTCGGGCTCAGAAAATACACGTGCTTGTCGGGCTGGCGGCGCTTGAGACGGTTCACGAGGTTGAGCTCGGTGCCGACGCCCCAGATCGTCCCCGGCGCCGCAGCCGATACGGTCTTGATGATGAACTCGGTGGAGCCGGAGAGGTCGGCCAGATTGACCACGTCCTCGTGGCACTCCGGATGCACGATGATCGTGATGCCTGGATACTTCTCCTTGAAATAGCGGACGTGCGCCGGCTGGAACATCTGGTGCACGCTGCAGAAACCCTTCCAGAGCAGGAGCCGCGCCTTCCTGATCGCTTCGCGGGTATGGCCGCCGTTGGGCTGGAACGGGTCCCACACCAGGAGGTCCTCGCGGGGGATGCCCATCTTGTTGGCCGTGTTGCGCCCGAGGTGCTCGTCAGGAAAGAACAGGATTTTCTCCCGCCGCGCCCAGGCCCACTCGATCACCCGGCGCGCGTTGGACGACGTGCAGGTGATCCCGCCGTGCTCGCCGCAGAACGCCTTGAGATCGGCCGCCGAGTTGACGTATACCACCGGCGTGACGGTTTCTTCCACCGGCAGAATCCGGCCCAACTGCTCCCACGCCTGATCCACCTGCTCGATCTGGGCCATGTCGGCCATCGAGCAGCCTGCCGCCAGGTCCGGCAGGATTACCGTCTGCCCGGTTTTGCTGAGGATGTCGGCCGTCTCGGCCATGAAGTGAACGCCGCAGAACACGATGTACTCATGGGAGGACCGTTCGGCGGCAATCTGCGACAGCTTGAGCGAGTCGCCCTCGACGTCCGCGTGGCGGATGACTTCGTCGCGCTGATAATTGTGGCCCAGCACGATCACGCGGTCGCCCAGCCGGCGCTTGGCCGCGTCCGTGCGTTCCGCCAGTTCATCCAGCGGAAGATCGCGGTAGGTCTGAATTTCAGTCGGCTGACCGATCAGGCACGTCGCTTTTGTCACAATGCTTCTCCCCGTACGAAACTCATTCTAGGGGTGCTTCTTCGCCTTTGTCAATTGAGCCGAAAGGCCTTGGTCCGCCCCGCAAAAGACCCAGAGGGGCAATCGAGGTTGACAGGCGGAAAAGCCGCCATGTAAGCTGACTCACCAAAGCTAGGGGAGCCTACTGCGGCTGAGAGCGCGGCCAATGCGCCGCGCACCCTCTGAACCTGATTCTGGATAATACCAGCGCAGGGAAGCGATCATGACCTCATTCGCAAGCCAGCACCAGCCTCCCCTTTCCATGGAAAGGACAAGCCAGCTATGAGCACTCCATCCATCACGACCCAACCCTTCCCGGCCTCCCGGAAGGTGTATATCGAAGGCACCCACGGCATCCGCGTGCCGATGCGGGAGATCAGCCTCGCCCCGACCAAATCGTTCAAGAACGACCAAGCCGAAGAAAACGCCCCGTTCCTGATCTACGACACATCAGGCCCCTACACCGACCCCGATTCCGGCATTGATCTCCACCAGGGCCTTGCGCCGCTGCGTCGTCCCTGGATCGTCGAACGCGGTGACGTCGAGGAACTGCCCGCCGTCTCTTCCGAGTACGGTCGCGCGCGCCTCGCCGATCCCAGGCTGGACGCGCTACGCTTCGCGCACCTCCGCAAGCCCCTGCGCGCCAGGCCCGGCCGCAACGTTACGCAGATGCACTATGCCCGCAAGGGGATCATCACCCCCGAAATGGAGTTCATCGCCATCCGCGAGAATCTCAAGCGACAGACCGCGATGGACCAGGGCAACGGGAACGGCAAGGGGAACGGCCACGGCCCGAATCGCCTGATCTCCCAGCATCCGGGAAACTCATGGGGCGCCGCCATTCCGGCCGAGATTACGCCGGCGTTCGTCCGCGACGAGATCGCCCGGGGCCGCGCGATCATCCCGTCGAACATCAATCACCCCGAGATCGAGCCGATGATCATCGGGCGAAACTTCCTGGTGAAGATCAACGCCAACATCGGCAACTCCGCCGTGGCGTCGTCCATCGAGGAGGAAGTGGAGAAGATGATCTGGGCCGTGCGCTGGGGCTCGGACACGGTCATGGACCTCTCCACCGGCAAAAACATCCACGAAACACGGGAATGGATCATCCGCAACTCGCCGGCGCCGATCGGCACCGTGCCCATCTATCAGGCGCTGGAAAAAGTCGGCGGCAAGGCCGAGGACCTGACCTGGGAAATCTATCGCGACACGCTCATCGAGCAGGCCGAGCAGGGCGTGGACTACTTTACCATCCACGCAGGCGTGCGGCTGCGCTACGTTCCCCTCACGGCCGGCCGCGTCACCGGCATCGTCTCACGCGGCGGGGCCATCCACGCCAAATGGTGCCTGGCCCACCACCAGGAAAACTTCACCTATACGCACTTCGAGGAGATCTGCGAGATCATGACGGCCTACGACGTCTCCTTCAGCCTCGGGGACGGGCTCCGGCCCGGCTCGATCGCGGACGCGAACGACGAGGCGCAGTTCGCTGAACTGGAGACCCTGGGCGAGCTGACAAAGACCGCCTGGCAGCACGAGGCCCAGGTCATGATCGAAGGCCCCGGCCACGTGCCGATGCACATGATCCAGGTGAACATGGAAAAGCAGCTCAAGGAGTGCCACGAGGCGCCGTTCTACACGCTGGGCCCGCTCACGACCGACATCGCGCCCGGCTACGACCACATCACCTCCGGCATCGGCGCGGCCATGATCGGCTGGTTCGGTTGCGCAATGCTCTGCTACGTCACGCCCAAGGAGCACCTGGGTTTGCCCGACAAGGAGGACGTGAAGGTCGGCGTCATCACCTATAAGATCGCCGCCCACGCGGCCGACCTGGCCAAGGGGCATCCCGGCGCGCAGGCGCGGGACAACGCGCTCTCCAAGGCCCGCTTCGAATTCCGCTGGGCTGATCAGTTCAACCTCTCGCTCGATCCCGATACGGCCAAGTCGTTTCACGACGAGACCCTCCCGCAGGACGCCGCGAAGACGTCACATTTTTGCTCGATGTGCGGACCCCACTTCTGCTCGATGAAAATCACCGAGGACGTGAGGCAGTACGCCGAGGAGAAGGCCCTGGACGCGCAGACCGCGCTCCAGATCGGCATGAAGGAAAAGGCGGAGGAGTTCAAGAAGACAGGGTTGGAAATTTACCGGTGACGTATTTCGTTCACCCTTCGACGGCGCTCAGGGCGAACGGTCAACGCCTCCGTTCGTGCTGAGCCTGTCGAAGCACGAGAGCAACAAGAGGCAGCACATGGCACGCAAGAATAAATGGACGGCGCCCCTGCGGGAGCGCGACATCACCCGGCAGATCGCCCGTGAATACTTTCAGGAATTCGACCGGCTCATCGAGAGCGATGTCATCATCGTGGGCGCGGGACCGTCTGGACTGCTGTGCGCGCGGGATCTCGCCGCGGCCGGCTACAAGACGCTGATCATCGAGCAGGCGCTGTTTCTGGGCGGCGGGTTCTGGTCCGGCGGGTACTTGATGAACAAGGCGACGATCTGCGCGCCCGCCGACAAGATTCTGGACGAACTCCATATCCCGGCCAAGCGCATCAAGGAATGCGAGGGCATGTTCATGGTGGACCCGCCCCACGCGACCGCCAAACTGATCGCCGCGGCCTACGACGCGGGCGTCAAGGCGCTCAACCTGACCAAGGTCATTGACCTCATCCTGCGTCGGGATAACGTCCTGGAGGGCGTCGTCGTGAACTGGGCGCCGGTCGAGCACGCGGGCCATGACGCCGTGCACGTGGACCCGATCGCGCTCGAGTCCAAAATCGTGGTGGACGCGACCGGCCACGACGCCGCCGTCGTCGCGCTCCTGAGCCGGCGCGGGCTGCACAAGGCGGTGCCGGGCAACGGCGCCATGTGGGTGGAGCGCTCGGAAGAGCTCGTCGTGGAGAACACCCGCGAGGTCTACCCCAACTGCTTCCTGTCCGGGCTGTCGGTGTCCGCCGTGGACGCGTCCCCGCGCATGGGCCCGGCCTTCGGCGCCATGCTGCTCTCCGGACGGCGGGCCGCCGAGCTTGTGAAAAAGAAGCTCAAGCAGGAATAGCGCGTTCCGAACGGACCCACCACGCGTATGAACTGGCTCATGAAAGACATGCCCCCGGGCAGCAATCCGATGGGGCCCGAGGACGACCAGAAGGCCGCCTGGGATCTGTTCCGAAAAGCGTATGCGCGCCAGATGAAGGGCGATTTCGACGAGGCAATCAAGCTCTACACCGACTCCATCGAGCTGTACCCGACCGCGGAAGCCTATACCTTCCGGGGCTGGACCTGCAGCTTCATGGGCCGACTCGACGAGGCGATCGAGGACTGCCACCGCGCCATCGCGGTGGACCCCGACTTCGGCAACCCCTATAACGACATCGGCGCCTATCTGATCGAGAAAGGACAGCTCGACGACGCGATCGAGTGGCTGGAACGGGCGACGCGGGCCAAACGCTACGAGAGCCCTGCGTTCCCGCACCTGAATCTGGGACGCGTGTACGAGAAAAAGCGGAACTGGGACAAGGCCATCGCCTGCTACCAGCAAGCGCTGAAGATCAATCCCCAGTACGATCTGGCCCAGAAGGCCTTCACCCGCCTCCGGGGCATGATGAATTGAGGCAGCAACGCCATGGATAACAAGACTATTCTCGTCGCCGTGAGCGACGTGTTCTTCTACACCAAGGTCCGGGACGCGCTGAAGCCGCAAGGCTATCTGCTGGAGAAGGCACGGACCCAGGACGAGGTCTCCGAGAAGGCCGGCGCGCTCCGTCCGGCGGCGGTGATCCTGAACATCAACGACGAAACGCTGGACGCCTTCAAGGCGCTGGAGGCCCTCA
>JAVHQA010000217.1:3695-8878 GCA_036170875.1 Nitrospirales bacterium | reverse complement strand
CTGCTGGCGCTCCCCGCCTACGCGCAGCACCAACAGGGTCAACAGAACCGCGGCCCCGCAGACCTTCAACAATACATCGAGCTTCTGGAACGGCCGGAGCGGGACAAGGACCAGAAGCCCGACGAGGTCGTCAAGGCGCTCGCCATCACCGACTACATGACGATCGCCGACATCGGCGCGGGATCGGGCTACTTCACGCGGAAGTTCGTCTGGGCCGTACAGGACAAGGGCATGGTCTATGCGGTGGACGTGGAGCCGGCGCTGTTGAAGTACAACGAGGAGATGGCCGATCATCTCCACACGCCGTACAACGCGAAGTTCGTCGTGGCGAAGGAGGACGATCCGTTATTGCCGCCGAACGGCGTGGACCTCGTCTTCATCTGCAACACCTTCCACCATCTGGAGAAGCGCGCCGCCTACTTCACGAAAGTCCGGGCGGCGCTGAAGAAGAACGGCCGCGTCGCGATCATTGATTTCTGGACCGACGGCCGCGCCGGCGACCTCGGCTTCCCGCCCGATCACCTCGTCGCACGCGAGACCGTCATCAAGGAAATGTCCGAGGCGGGCTACACCCTCTCCAAAGAACACACCTTCCTGCCGAAGCAATACTTCCTGGAGTTCGTATCGAAGTAGGATGGTTTCTACGGCTCGACGCGTTGGGTAAACGCCTTGAACTCGCCGGACAAGCCGAGCGTGTCGGCCAGCGATTGTATCTCCCGGACAGACTCAGCGTCAGGCTGACGAACGGCCCACACCTCCTGCGCGTCAATGAGATCCTGGGGACCACCGGCATAGAGCTTCAGCAGAACGAGCGCCTGCCAGGAAACAACCGGCACGGAGCAACCATGTACGGGGACAACGCTGACCTGACTCAACAAAACCGTGTTCCACCGCTGAGGCAACAGAACCAACTGGACCGGCATGGTCTTGGCCCCCACCGCCACAACAGTGTTGATCACTCCACGGAGCGGATCATCTTCCCCACCGGCCCTATACTGCCCTCCCAAAGCAGAGGCCAGCTTAGGCATTGCGCCTGCCCCAACGGCCACAGCGAAATCAATATCCTCAGTGGCCCGCATCACACCACCCGCAGCCAACGCGAGGCCGCCGATCAATCCATAGCCGCGAAGCAAGCCCCCTTTCTGAGCGTCTTCCAGCTTCCGGACAATCTGGGTCAGTGCTTCTTGAAACACGCGTCTTTCAACTCGAGGCAGAAGTCGGAGAGTTCGAGGGCACGTTCGAGGCGCTCTTCGGGGGTCATGCGGCGGGCGCGTTCCCGCTTGGCTTCGCGCATCGCTTCGCCAAGCCTGCTGGGGCGCCGGCCCAAGGAGAGAATGTCGTAGGTCATACGGTCTTTCATGATGCCATTGTAAAGAAGAACAGGGGGACAGGCAACTTTTGTAGGGGCGGATGGCAATCCGCCCTCTGAACCGGGCGCACCGCCGTGCGCCCCTACGAGGCTCGCCTTAGCCAGCCGAGAACGGTCTGTGTGGTGACGACGAGCGTCAGCACCACGCACACCAGCGCCACATCGGTCGGTCCCATGGGCCAGTCCAGCTTGTACGAGACCGCAAATCCCACGAAGGCCGTGAGCCCGCCGAAGAGCGAGGCCGCGAGCGGGAGATGGCGAATGCCGGTCGTCAGCCGGCCCGCAATCAGCGGCGGCACGATCAGGAACCCGAACATCACCAGCGGCCCCGCCAGCAGCACCCCGAGCGAAATCGTCGTGCCGATGATCAGGTAGAGCACAAGATCCCATACCAGTACCTTCTTGCCGAACGACCGCGCCAGGTCGCGGTCCACCGACACCAGCAGCAGGTCCTTCTTGAACAGCCACAGCGCCGCCACGATCACCGCGTAGCCCACGGCCAGCACCAGCAGCTCGTCCGTGGGGATCGCGATGATCTCCCCCTTGAGCAGCCCCAGGATGCCGATCTCGGCGATCCGGTCCGATGCCACCAGCAGCAGGCTCAGCGCGCCGGCAAACGCGTAGAGCACGCCGGTGCGTTCCTCCGCACGAGCCCGGCTCCGGTTCTCCCAGACCGCCAGCGCAAGAATGGCCGCGAGGGTGAAAACCGTGGAGCCCGACAGGGCGAGCCAGAAATCCCCTTCAGGGTGTTCGTGCCGGTGAAACAGCGCGTGCCAGAAGAACGCCCCGGCCACGCCCGCGGTGGAAACCTGCGGCAGCGCCACGCCGAGAAAGATCATGCGCCGGCCGACCAGATAGACCCCGACCAGCGGCGCCACGAAACCGATGATCAGCCCGCCATAGAGCGCGTTGCGAAGGAGAAAGTCCGGGGACAGGATTTCCAGCAAGAGACTCATGACAGAAAATCCTCCTCGATGATCGTGCGCACCTGTTCCGGCGCGAGCATGGTCGAGGCCGGCCCCCGCAGCAGCTTCCCCGCATGCACCCAGATTGCCTCGCGGATCACGTCGCGCACCCCGCCCAGATGATGCGTCACCAGGAGAATCGTCATGCCCTGCTCGCTGTTCAAACGCCCCAGAAGCGTCAGGATGGCCGCGGCCGTCGGCGCGTCGATCCCGTTCAACGGCTCATCAAGAAGAAGCAGGTCCGGCTCGGCCGCCAGAGCCCTCGCCACCAATACGCGCTGTTTCTGCCCGCCGGAAAGAGTATGAAAAAGACGGCGCCGCAGTTCGGCCGCCCCCACCTGTTCCAGGCACGTCAGCGCCTGCGCACGCTCCGTCCGTCCGACATGCCGCCCCAGCGGGAGACGGCCATACGTCCCCATCTCGACCACTTCGGCGGCTGTCATCGGAAAGACCAGGTCGAGCGTTTCCTGCTGAGGCACATAGCCGAATCGCACCGGCCGCCCGTCGAGCGTGCTCCGGACGATTCCGCGGATCGGCGGGACGATCCCCGCCATGGCCTTCAGGATCGTGCTCTTGCCGCACCCATTCGGGCCGAGCAACGCCAGGCAATCGCCGGGGCGGACTGCCAACGTCAGGCCCTCCAGAACCGGAGTCCCGTCATACCCCAAGGCCACGTCTTCAAAGCTGACCAGCGCGTCGTTCATGCCCGGCCTCATCCCTTCCCCGCAACGCCCGCGGCCTGCGCCGCCTTGAGCATCGCGCGCAGATTGTACTCGATCAGGTCAAAATACGTCTTCACCTCCGGCATGCCGCCGACCATGATCGGCAGTTTCACGACCTGCGCCCCGGTCTGCGCGGCAATCTGATCGGGCACCTTCTCGCTGAAGTGGGGCTCGCGGATGACCACCTTTACCCCCTGGGCCTTCATCCGCCCCACCAACTCGATGAGGTGGCCGCCGGTCGGCTCGATGCCGGGCTTCAGCTCGATTTCACCGACGATCTCCATGCCGTACCGATCCGCAAAATAAATAACATCGCGGTGGTAGGAGACCACTTTCAGCCCCTTCAGGGGACGGCTCAGCGCCTCCCACTCGCGCGTCTTCGCGTCGAGCTGGGAGAGAAACGCTTTGAGGTTGGCCTCGAACTGCGGCGTGAGCACGGGGTAATTCCGCGCCAGGCCCTCGAAGATGGCTTTGGCGATGGTGCGGCCTCCTTCAGGATCGAGGTTGTAGTGCGGATTGCCGGCCGGATGGACCTCGCCTTCGCTCCGCAACAGCGTGCCGGGCACTTCCTTGGGCGCGATTTTCGCCGAGCAATCAATGTAGCCGGCCGCGCCCCTCCGGATGCGCGGATTCCGCGCTTCGTCGACCAGGGCCGGGAGCCAGGAATGCTCATACTCCAATCCCATCAGGATGAGCAGATGCGCCCGGTTCAGCTTCGGGATGAAGCTCGGCTTGACGGGCACGCCGTGGGGGTCCTCCACGCCGCGCGCCAGGCTTTCCACCGTCGCCGCATCACCGGCAATTCGGCGTGCGATGTCGGCCAGATCGGGAAGCGTGGTCACGATCGAAATTTTCTCGGCCGCCCCCACAGACGGCGCGCAGGCCAGCAATAATCCAAGTATCCAGCAGTTCGTCAATATCCGTTTCATGTGGCCTCCTCCGTCAATCCCGTTCCAGAAACCCGTGCGAATGGCTTCCCAGGAACACGGTCCACTGGAGGAAGAACTCGTTCGCGTCATTGGCGTTCCCGCGGTCGGCCCGATTGTATTGCAGCCGCAGGCGCTGGAACTCGCTGGGGTACCATGAGAGATACGGGCTCCACGTCCGGTTGTCGGTCCGGTGGCCGGCTGCGTTGCGCGTCGAGCCAAACAGCCCGGTGCCGGGGTTCGTCACCATCAGCGGCTCGGACTGGAGCTGGAAATAATCGAACCGGACGCCCGGCCGCCACTCCTTGCTCAGGCGATATTCGGCATAGGCATAGCCGCCCCACGCACCCTGGCGAACCGGAGCGCCCGAGACATTGACCCGGCGCCCGCCGTTCACCGGGTCCGCCTCGCCAAGATCATGCAGCACTTCCCCGGCGACGGTCAGGCTCTGGCGCAGGCCGCTCCCCAGCGGGAACCAGCGGTACTTGAAGTCCATGCCGACCAGGCACCGCTCGAATTTGCCGGTCGGCGGAACCGACGCGTCGTCGGCGTTCGGCGTCTCCGCGACCGACGCGCCGAGTTCGACATTATGGTCGTCGTTGATGTCGTAATAGGTCTGCAGGCGCCCCATGTACGTGAGGCCCTTGATCGGCCGACTCTGGTTGGCCGGTACGCCGTTACGGGTGTCACCGCCGAGCTTGTTTCCGACGGCGCCGGTCATCTTGAGATAGAACGGTGTAGGCGCAAGCCAGCTCAGTTCCACGCCGTTGGTCTGGCTCTCCCCGCCGACGAACGCATCCAGCGACGGCGGGCGATCCACAAACGGCAGGTCGTGGTTGTGGCGACCGGCCAGTGTCCCGAAGTTCGCGAAGAAGCGCCCCCCGCGGGCCGTCAGGTTGTACGGCAGGCGCGACGTGACGATCGCGGCCTCCTCGACCCGTAGCGTCGCCTCGTCGTTGCCGGCCGCGTCCGCCGAGGCGTTCAGCAGCCCATAGGCCCTGGTGAAGGGGTCCACGTCGGCCGCGACAAAGAGTTCCGCGCTCCTCAAATTGAAGTCCGCGCCGGCCGGCCTGTTACTGAACGCCCTGCCATCATCCCGCGCGCCGGAGCCGTCTCCCGGATTGAACCCCTGGTTGCGTGACCGATACGACCCGATCGTATCAATGGACAGCGTGATGGCAGGATTGAATTGGGACGCGAA
>JAVHQA010000217.1:0-3595 GCA_036170875.1 Nitrospirales bacterium | reverse complement strand
TTCTGGCGGAGGAACCGCAACTGCTCCTCCATTATGGCCATCTGCTTTTTCAGGTCCTCGATTTCAGTTCCAGCGGTTTCTTTCGCCAAGCCCTGCGACCAGCCGCCCAACGCAACGACAAACAGCACGACGCACGCAACAATCCGAGTACGCATAGCCAACCCCTCATGGTCGAATGAGTGAAGAAACTCCCACGCCAGGCGCGCCACTCGGCACGGACTGCTTCAGCGTGGAGTAATGACGACTTAGAGGAGCAGGGAAGGAGGAGCGCGGGCAGGAAGATTGACGAGCAGGAGATGCTCGACGATGCGGTCATGATGCGGAGTCACAAGCGCAGGCTGGGCCGGCTGGGACGCCGGCACGGGAGCGCATCCGACATCCGAAGAGGACGTATGGCTCTGGACCCAGGAACAGAGGTCTGCCGCCGAATGCTGGTGGCCGTCCTGGTCCGCCTCGCCGAGCGCATGATGCAGTTCGAGCGTCGCAGCCAGCGGCGGGAAGGCCAGCAGGCAAAAGCCCAGCAGGGCGACAACGAGAAATATGGGAAGCCGTTTCGTCATAGCAGACCGTAGGGATTGTACCATACTGTGTTATAGTTGCAACCATTCAAACGCTGCGTGCCCAAGAGCTCGCAGCTACGGAGGCCGCAGGCGCTCATGTTAATCGACAGCCACTGCCACATTGACGACGCGCGCTACGACGCCGACCGTGAGGCGATGCTCCAGCGCGCAAAGGACGCCGGGATCGGGCACTTCGTAACAATCGGCTGCGATCTGGACACCAGCCGCGCCGCCGTGGCCCTGGCACAACAGCATCCCTTCATCTCCGCAACCGTCGGCGTTCACCCACACGAGGTCAAGCTGATCAAGGACGGCTGGTACGACGAGTTCCGCGCGCTGGCAAAATCCAACCGCGTGGTCGCCTACGGCGAAATCGGCCTGGACTACCACTACGACCACTCTCCGCGCGAGGTGCAGCGCGAGCGCTTCCGCGAGCAGGTGCGTCTGGCCCGCGAACTCCGTCTCCCGATAGTCATCCACACGCGGGAGGCCCAGGAAGATACGATTGCGATTTTAAAAGAGGAGAAGGCAGGGGAGGTCGGCGGGGTCTTTCACTGCTTCTCGGGGGATGCCTGGCTGGCAAAGGATGCGCTGGACCTGGGGTTCTATCTGTCGTTCTCCGGGGTCGTCACGTTCCAGAACGCGACGATGCTCCGCGACATCGTCAAGACCGTCCCCTTGGACCGCATCCTGGTGGAAACCGATGCGCCGTACCTCACGCCCGTCCCCCACCGCGGCAAGCGCAACGAGCCCGCCTACGTCCGCCACGTCGCCGACAAAATCGCCGAACTCCACGGAATCAGTGTCCAGCAAGCCGAAGACACGACGACCCAAAACACCAAGCGGCTGTTCCGGATAAAGTAAGAGCGGATCCCGCCCCCGAGCAACCTTAGCTACGGGCCGGGGGAGCCTCCTGCTCCGCGGTTCCCGCACTCTCGATATCATATGGCGCGATGCGCGCCCGATCAGAGCGGCAGAGTGCTCGAACAGCGGCGCATTTGAGGCTCACCCCGGCCCTTGCCGTTATGCATTCCGATCGGGCGGCACCGAGCAGCAAAGGCCGGAGCGGGGTCTGACTCTAACGCGGCCGTGGAGGAGCGGTTTCCGAACCGCGCCGATCGGGAGCGGGAGACAGCCCCGCGACAGGCCCGCTCTTCGCAGAAGGCCACCCCGGCCCGCAGCCGCTCTTAGAACTTCTTCAACTGACTCGCCTTCTTCCGGAGCGCCTTGGGCAACTTCCTGGGGTTGCCCTTCTTCTTCGGGTCGCGCCGCACCGGTTCGTCATCCTCGGCCTCCCGCTTGCGTGCCGCCGGCCGCGCCCCCGATAGCTGTAGGCGCGTCTCGAACTCGCCGGACGTCAGCACCATGCTGCCACGCGCCCTGGCGAAGTTGACGATCTCATGGTCTGACGAGACGACCGCACAGTCCGAGCCGTACTGGGCCGCCAGCCGCTTGACCACCGCGTCGGCCTGCTCGCCCTGTTTCGAAAAGACGACCTGAATTCCTTCGCGCCACTCAGCCCGCTCGACCGGATGCCCCGAGCGCCAGCCGTCGAACACAACCGTCACGGGATGGTTCTTGCGCCGGCGATACCCCGACAGATCGCGGATCAGGGCTTCCCGCTTGGCTTCGACATCGCCCCGCAGGCCGCCCCGTATGCCCAGGAGATTGTAGCCGTCAATGATCAGATGGGTCGGCATGACAGGAAGAATATAGCAAAAAACTTGACAATATGCGGGTTTTCTCTTCTAATTTAAAAGATGTGTCCCCGTATTCTGGCAATGAGTGGCAGGAAGGCGCATGAAACAAGACGGCAAACAGATGGTTAGCTCTCCCGCAAGATGCCTGCGAGACGCCCTGCTGCTCGCCCTGCTGGCCGCGCTGCTCGCCACTCCGGACGTCTTCGCCATGATGCCGCAGACCCTGGCGTGGCACCTGCAATCGCCCCAAACCGGATTCCTCCGCCTGGCCGCCGCCAGATCCAAACAACGCGCCTCCAAGACCGTCACGATCACAAATTTCCGCGCCTCGCAGGAAGGCAAACGCCATCGCCTGGTGCTGGATCTCACGAAGCCGGTCACCTTCACCCAGGAACGAACGACCGACCCCTCCGTGCTGATCATCGACCTGAACGATGTGGCGCTCGGCAAGGCCGCCAAGCGCACGGCCGAAGACGACAATTTCCCCGTCGAGATCGCCATCACGCAGACCTCCACCAAGCATGTCCGGGTCGTCCTCGACATGGAGGACGTCACCAACGTCTCGCTGACGAAGCTCAGCAAGCCCGACCGGCTGATCGTGGATTACGTCGCCCAGCCCACGACAGCACGGACGGCGGCCAGGCCCAAGATCACGCTGCCGCCCGTCAGCCGCCAGATCACCCTGTCGGAGCGGCAGGCCCGACTCGACATCGAAACGATCGTGCTCGACCCCGGACACGGCGGCAAGGATCCCGGCGCCATCGGCCGCGACGGCCTGGCCGAGAAGGAAGTCGTTCTGGATGTGGCGCTGCGCCTGCGCGACCTGCTCCGCGAGCGACTTGGCAAGCGGGTCATCATGACCCGCGACAAGGACGAGTTCATCGAGCTGGACGACCGCGCCAAATTCGCCAACGGGCACAAGGCCGACCTGTTCGTCTCCATCCACATTAACTCGCACCCCAAGCGCGTCACCAAGGGGATCGAGATGTACCACTTCGGCATCGCCTCGGACCGGCGCGCGATGGAAGTGGCCGCGCGCGAAAACGGCGATACCATCGACCACGCCCAGGACTTCGTAGACCTGATCAAGGCGGACCTCGCCCTGAGCAAGCGCATCGAGGAGTCGCAGAACCTGGCGTGGGAGACAAAGATCGCCGTCGTGAACAATGTGGGCTCGAACTACGCGACCGAAGACCACGGCGTGAAGACCGCGCCGTTCTATGTGCTCCGCTACACGGCCATGCCCAGCATCCTGGCCGAGCTGGCTTTCATCAGCAACCCGGTGGAAGAGCGGCACCTCCGACAGCCCGCCTTCCGGCAGAAGGCCGCCGAGGG
>JAVHQA010000216.1:0-1777 GCA_036170875.1 Nitrospirales bacterium | reverse complement strand
AGGCGAGCTGGGCATAGCCGACCTGGACCCAGGCGCACCGCATGACATAGATATCAGCCCCCGCTGCCACGAGTATCCGGCACCACGCCAGGAGCGCTCGGCCGTCTCGATAACGCTGGGCAAGCCCACGGAGAACAGGGAGCGCGAAAACCCGCTGTCGGTATGCGTAGACTCCGCGAACGAACGCGCGCACGCCGGCCTCCACCCGCGCGGGACAGCCATCCAGCAATCGCGTCTTTTTCTCCATTTGCGGAAACCTGCCGAAGAAAGGATCGAGCATAATGGTGAGCTGGCCTTTTTGTTCTCTGCCTCTCCGGGCACCATCACCGGTCAGGACGGACACCGCAAAGCGGGAATCGCACGACAATTCCCTTACAAGGCTGCAAATCTGGACTTCCGCGCCGCCGAAGGGAAGTTTCGATGACGGCCGCAACCTCCCATACACGAAAGTGGAGATGAAGCAAATACGGAGCGGCCGTTCTGACCCTGGTTTTCCGCCGCGCGATGCGCATCCTCGGTCATAGCAGGCCTGGATCGCGGTGGCCGCCTGCTGGGCTGAAAATACCTTCCTCGTCCGCTCCCGAGCGGCTTGAGCAAACCGTTTCCGCAAGGCGTGATCGTCGAAAAGGGCCAGGACCTTCTGCGCAATCGCCTCGGCATCCCCGCACGGTACGACAAAGCCGGTGTCCCCATCAACGACCACCTCGGGAGCCCCCCCGGCGGCAGTCGTGACAACCGGCGTCCCTGCCACCCCGGCTTCCAGAAGGACATTGGGCAGTCCCTCGCTGATCGACGCCAGCACCAGCACATCCAACAGCTGGATGATCGCCTGCGCGTCCCGTCGTTCTCCGAGCATATGTGTTCGGGTGGCCAGGCCCAGCCGCTGAATCTCTTCTTCAATCTCCCGCCGGAGGCGACCCTCGCCGACGATCAGGAAGCGCGTGTCCGGGCGCGCATGGCTGACCAGGCGCGCTGCCTGAAGGAACGTGGCATGGTCCTTCTCCGGGTACAGCCGGCCGACGATGCCCACCAGCGGGGCATTCATCGGCAGGTTCAACTCTGCCTTGAGTTTATTTTTCTGGGCATCGTCAAGAACGGCCGTCTCGTCCGCGTCAATACCGTTATAGATGGTGACGAGCTTGCGTTCGGGAATAAAGGCCCATCGCCGATTATCCTCTCGGACCGCTTGAGAGTTGGCGATCAGGAACGTGTTCAACGGGACGGTCAACAGATCGATCCCGCGCTGCCAGCGTGAATTCGACCATGGGAGGCGACTCGGCCGTTGGCCCCGGAGAGAGCCGATAATCGTGGGGATGCCGGCCAGGCTGCCCGCGATGGCGCCGAACGCCGCCGCATAATGCATCCAACTATGCAGGACATGGCACGGCCTGGCGAACACGTGGCGGAACAGCCGCCAGATCACCGCCACCATCCAGACGTCCGGACGGGAATTCAGGTACGTGATCGGCACAGCCAGTGCCCGAATCTCCGGCTCAAAGAATTTGTCCGGCACATCCAGCGTCACCAACTCCGGGTCCCATTGATCCCGGTCCAGGTGTTTTAGAAAGCACACCAGTTGCCGTTGCGCCCCGCCAAGACCGAGACTGGGGATGAACAGGACCACTCGACGACGCGCAGTCGGAAGGCGTCGGGCGAGCATCAGGCGCAACGGATGCAGCCCGAGCGCCTTGAGGCCACCCACTACGAGGGCGATCCCTGCCAGGCCAAAGAGCCCGACGAGGTCCAACCGCCTTTTCAGGTAACCCGCCATCTGTCC
>JAVHQA010000215.1:0-8984 GCA_036170875.1 Nitrospirales bacterium | reverse complement strand
TCGGCATCTTCAATCGGAAGAATGGTGCCCGCCTGCTCAAACACCGTGATTTGCGTCCCGAACCGGGCGAAGGCTTGCGCCAGCTCGCAGCCGACGGCCCCGGCCCCGATCACCGCCATGCGCCGCGGCAGCTCGGTCAGCGAAAAAACGGATTCATTGGTCAGGCACCGGACCTTGTCGACACCCGTAATCGGCGGTGGGGACGCGCGGGCGCCCGTGCAGATCACGGCCTTGGCGAACCGCAGGGTTTTGCCGCCGACCTCGACGGCGTCGGGCCCCGTGAAGCGCCCTGCGCCGATGAAAACATCCACGCCCAGCTTGGTCAAACGGTGGGCCGAATCGTTGTGGCTGATGCGCGCCCGCAGTTTCCGCATGCGCTCCATGGCGGCGGTGAAATCGTAGTGGACGCCGTCGGGAACCCGCACGCCGAACTGCGCCGCATCGCGCACCTGCGCGCAGGCGCGCGCGGCGCGAACCAGGGCTTTCGAGGGCACGCAGCCGACGTTGAGGCAGTCGCCTCCCATCAAGTGCTTCTCGACCAGCGCCACACGGGCGCCCAACCCGGCAGCGCCGGCGGCCGTCACGAGGCCGGCCGTGCCGGCGCCGACCACGACCAGGTTATACCGGTCCGCGGGCTCGGGGTTCACCCAGCCGGGCGGGTGCACGTTGGCAAGCAGTTCCCGGTTGTAGGCATCGTCCGGAGAGATGGTTAATGGATCGCTCATGAGGGCTGATTGTCGTGGATGCCGTATTATTATGCAAGGCCGGTCATTGTTTATTCGCGCCGGCCGCCCTCAGCGATCCACAAACAGCCCGCCGGCCTGGTCACGCAGGGTGTGCCCGTTGCCGCGCCGCACCGACCCTGCCGGATCGGATCGCGGCACAACCACATACTCATCGTCGCCGGCCAGATCGAAAAATGCGCTCATGCTGTTGTCGGTTGCCGCGCCCATGCCGTTCGGGACCAGGTAGCGGTCCCGTCCACCCTCTTCAATGAACAGGCTCCAGGCGCGGTGGGCGGCCAGGCCGAGCCCGCTTGAGCGTGCGAGGTCATAGACGTCGTTGCCCTGCCCCGCGTCAATGCCCAGCATGACGCTCACGTCCCAGGCCGTGCCGCCGTTGTAGAATGGACCCGTCGAGGCGTACCGGTCGTCACCGGCGTAATCAATGAACAGCCCCACGCCATAATGCGCGCCGGCGGCCTGGCCATAACGGGCAGCGGCATGCTCATCGTTGCCGCCCATGTCCAGCTTCACTCCCACCCCGAAGAAGTAGCCGCAGCCTTGCGAGAAGTTCGCACTGCGATACCGGTCATTGCCGTCCAGGTCAATGAGCATGCCCAGGCCGCCGGCCAGCCCGTATGACCGTTGCTCCGGATCGTTGGTAAAGACACGCGTGCCCGAGCCGGTCCCGAGGCCGAAGCATTCGTACTGGAACTGCGGGTTGCCCGGATTGCCGTCCGGCACGTCGGCGGTGTTATAGCGGCTGGGATACGTGTCGCCGCACTGGTAGCGGTCGTCGCCGGCCACGTCTACGACCACGCCGACGCCCGACGGCCCGCCGAACCCGACGGCATAGCCGAAGCTCGTGTACGCGTCATCTCCGGCCAAGTCCAACAGCAGGCCCAGTCCGCCCACCGCGGCGCCCTGCGTGAACCGGGCGCCGAGATACCGATCGTTGCCCGCCGCGTCGTAGAGGATGCCCAGTCCGGCGAACCCCGCGCCGCCCGACCCCTGGGCCAGGCGGTACACATCGTCGCCGGCGCGATCGACGAGCAGCCCGACGCCCAGCCGGCCGGTCGCCAGACCGAGCGATGACGACTGATAGGTATCGTTGCCGGACAGATCGAGGACGACGCTGACGCCATGCTCGGCATCGGCCGCCGCCGCAATCGCGCCGCGATAGACGTCGTCGCCCCCCACGTCGATGACGAGGGCAAACCGCTGATCGAGATCATAGGTGTTCGGGCCGGGCCCGCCGATCACGATCAAGCCGAAGGGTGTCTCCCGGAACAGCAGCACCGTGCCGGTGACGCCGGGAGGCGGTGCCGAGACCGTCCCGGACTCATGGAACGCCTCCCCCAACCGGCGCAGCCACCCGTCATCGGCCAGGCCCGCCAGCACCTGCGCCGCCGCGATCATCGCGGAATAGTCCACCTGCTCGGCAACCAGCCGGCAGAACCGCCGATCGGCCTCGGCCTGCGGACGCGTGCGTTCGTCCAGCCCTTCGACCTGCGGCGCGAAGTTCTCCACGAACGACGCCGCATGATCGAACAGGAACTGTCTATCCTCCCGACTGAGCGTTCGCAACGCCTTCTCGCGCAATTGGCCGGCTTGCTCCAGGACCGTCAGGAGAAACGCCACATGCTCCTCCCTGGCCGTTCCCGTCGGGGCGGAAAGCGGCGTGACCGGTTCGGCGGCACGGTCCATCCCGGCTTCGAGCGCCGCGATCAGGGACGGGAGGCTTTCCGGCCCCTCCCTGGCAAGCTGCGCGATGCGATGCCCCTGGCGTTCCAGTGCGATCACGCCGATCCATGGATCGGTCAACGCCTGGACAGCCAGCGGCCGCTTGAACCCGGCGGGCGCGCTCCAGGCACGCGCCAGCTCCTTGATGGTCGCGGCCTGCTGCGCGCCTATATGCCGATCAATATCCCCTTGAACCTCCTGCCGGAGCCTGGCCACCACCGGTTGGGGGAGTCTTGGAGTAACCGCCGCCTTCATCCCGGAATCGGCAGGTCTGAATGGCTCCATACTGCAACCGGCAACGACGAGAAGAAGCGTAGCGCCGGCCACACCGCCCCACCAAGCCGCTCCGGTGCTTTTTGATCGAGACTCGGTTATGCTGGACCGGATGTTCATTCGATGCATGGCGATCACGTTGATCGTCGCTCAGTCTATCACGACGTTCGCGGCTGCTTCTTCAGCAGGCCCCTCCACCATCACCTATACCGCCCGTGACTATGCGTTCGACGGCCCCGAGAAGATTGCGGGAGGATGGACGACGGTCACACTCCTCAACCGGGGGAAAGACCTGCATCAGATCCAGTTCCTCAAGCTGCCGGAGGGCAAGACCGTAGCGGACTTTCGAGCAGAGATGGCGGCCAATCCCACTCGCCTGCCGCGATGGGCCGAGCGAAGAAGCGGCCCCAACAGCGTCATCCCCGGCGAGCAGGCGCTCGCCATCGTGTACCTCGAACCGGGCGCGTATGTGCTGGTCTGCGGCATCCCGGACTCGCACGGCATCCCGCATGTCGTGCACGGGATGCTGAAACCGCTGCATGTTGCCGCGGCGCCCACGCAGCCGGCCGAGGCGCCGCCTGCCGATCAGTCCATCACGCTCGCAGACTTCAGTTTCGAACTCTCCCGACCGATGACAGCCGGCACACGCACAATCCGCGTGGTCAATAAGGGCAGCCAGGCGCATGAAGTCGTGGTGGTGAAACTGGCGCCTGGCGCATCAGTTGAAAATTTTCTCGATGCGTTCAGACCCGGCGTGGCGTTCTCGCCTGCAGGCAAGCCGATCGGGGGCCTCGTCGGTCTCGACCCGGGACGCGAGGGATTTTTCCGCGCTGATTTCTCGCCCGGCAAGTACGGACTGATCTGTTTTTTGCCCGATCTCACCACGCGCGCACCCCACTTCGTGCGCGGCATGCTGTTGGGTTTTGACGTGCGCTAGCGCGCGCCCGACTCATTCGGCAATGCCTGTCCCTAGAAGACGCGCGGCAACTCCACGGCGCCGGCAAGCCGATGCAGGTACTCCTCGCGGGAAATTTCCACCGCGCCGAGCTGGCGGGTGATCGGGGTGACCATCTGGATGTCACACAACACGAATTCCCGCCGGAGCAGATGATGGACGAGATGGTGCAACGCCACCTTGGAGGCATCGCTGACGGCGTGGAACATCGATTCGCCCGCAAACAACCCGCCCACGGCCACGCCATAGATGCCACCGACTAATTCCCCGTTCTGCCAGCATTCGACGCTGTGGGCATGTCCGGCGTCGTGCAATCGCCCGTACGCCTCGATAAATTCCGGCCCGATCCATGTGTCTGCCCGATCTCGTTTGGCGCATCCCTTCATGACTTGGCGAAACGCGTTGTCACGCGTCACCTCAAAGACATTTTGACGCAGCGTCCGCGCCAGGCTCCGCGGCGTATGGAAGTGTGCCATCTCGATAATCCCGCGCGGATCGGGCGACCACCACGTGATGGGATCAACGCTCCACGGAAAGATGCCGCTACGATACGCGAGCAGGAGCCGATCCACTGATAGATCTCCGAAGACGGCCAAGAGTCCATCTTTGGGTGCGAGCAGCGGATCAGGAAACCACAGCCGCTGCGTGAGGATGGCCGGGATGGGGTCGAGGTTTCGCATGTCTGACCATTCGCGGTTTACTTTTTCCGCATTGAACCGCTGACCAGCTTGAATTCGAACAGCCGGCACTCGAGCGCGCCGTTGAAGAGCGGCGTGCGGCGGCTGGCCGCCAGCCCGATCAGCTTGGGCAGGCGCAGATCCGCCGTCAAGATATAGGCCCGCCAGCCGGCGAAGTTCCGCTTCAGGCTGTCGCCGAGGCGCGGGTAGAACACGGCCAGATGGTCCTCCTCGCCGAGGCGAACCCCATAGGGCGGGTTCGTAACCAGCATCCCCTCCCCGGCGGGCGGCTTCACGTCCAGCACGTCGGCCTGCTTGAGCGCCACCGCATCGGCCAGTCCGGCCGCCTCGAGATTGGCCCGCGCCGCCCTGAGGGCGCTTCCATCGATGTCGCTTCCGTAGATGGCCAGCGGCGCCTTCGGCGTTTGCCGCGCCCGTCCGGCCTCGCACAGCGCCCGCCACTCGCGGGCGTCAAAGGGATACAGCTTCTCGAACGCGAAGCGCCGCCCCAGCCCGGGCGGGATGTTCCGCGCCATGAGCGCGGCTTCCATTAGGAACGTGCCGCCCCCGCACATCGGATCCAGCAACGGCTGCTCCGCGGTCCAGCCCGCCAGCCGCAGAATGCCGGCCGCGAGATTCTCGCGCAAGGGCGCCTCGGTGGCGGCGGGGCGAAGCCCGCGCTTGAAGAGCGCCTCGCCCGACGTGTCGAGATAGAGGGTCACATTCTGGTGGTCCAGAAACGCGTCAATGCGGATATCCGGCCGGCTCGTGTCCACGTCGGGACGGGCGCCGGCGGCCTCGCGGAAGCGATCGCAAACCGCGTCCTTGATCCTGAGCGTGACGAAATCCAGGCTCGTCAGCGGGCACTGCTGGGCGCTGACCTTCACCTTGATCGTGCGGCGGGCGGAAAACCATTCATGCCAGGGCAGATCGTGCGCGGCCTGAAAAATATCGTGCTCATCATGGTAGGTGCCGTGAAAGACGCGCCACAGGACCCGGCTGGCGACCCGGCTGTGGAGATTGACCGCGTAGCAGAGAGGAAACGGGCCGGCGAAGGACACCCCGCCGGGGACGTCCGTCGCATCCTGCGCGCCCAGCTGCTCCAACTCGGCGCGCAGCACGGCCTCCAGCCCTCGCGGGCAGGGAGCAAAGAAGGCCTGGTTTTGCTTACTCATGCCCACTTAATCGAGGCAGCAGGCCTTCGGCCAGGCCCAGCAGCGCGTAGGCTTTCCTGGCGGGAGCGCCGTCCCTGGCAACCCACGAGAGCACCTGCTCCCGGTTCCCGCCCTGCGCTGCCGAAATCACCCGCCAGGTATGCGCCCGCGCATGAACATCCCGGATGCCGTCGGCGGTTTCCACGGCGCCGGAGAAATCCCCCGCACCTGACTGCACCATGGCCAGATCGATCAACGCGTCCGTCTTGTAGCGTTCGTCGTCGCTCGCGCGAACGGTCTGGCGGGCCTGCCGAAAGGTTCGCGTGGCCGCAGCCCGATCACCGACTTTGGCGTACGCCTGGGCGATCCCCAGCAACGCCGGAGCCTTTGCCGCAAATTCCCGAATGGTGGACGAAGCCTGCATCGCCTTGCGAAGGGTCGCATCCGCGGCGATCCGGTCACCCCGCTCGACCTGGGCCACCGCGATCTCCGCGAGGGCGCTGGCCTGCATATAGGGAATCGCAATGCTTCCGGCCGTCTGCAACGCTCGCGGACTGTCGCCCGCCTGGGCCTGCGCAACGGCAATCGCACGCAGCACTTCGGCCCTGGTGGTCATCGCGCCTTCAGGGATCGGCTTCCCGGCAAAGATACCCTCGATCAGGGCCACCGTCCGGAATGCTCCCCTCAGGTCGCCCGCGGCCAGAAACGCCATCGTGATCCCGCCCAAGGCATCGGCCTTTTCATTCTTGCCTGGAATGGCCCCGGCGCTGTCGAGCGCCTGCTTCAGAATGTCGAGCGCGGCAGCCCGGTCCTTGAGAATCGGCGGCGCCACCGCAATGCGTCGTAACGCGCCGGCCTTCAGATAGGGATCACGTATCCCCGCGGCGGTTTGCAGCGCCCCGGCCCGATCGCCGCCTTTGGCCTGAACCAAAGCGATGTTGCGCAACGCTTCCGCTCTCCCCGGAAGAACCTCAATAGCCATGGCGGTCTTGAGGGCGCCCGACACGTCTCCGATTTGCGCCTGTGCCTCCGCCGTCGCAATCAAGGCTTCCACACGGCGCAGGGGAACGTTCTTGAACGACGCCACCTCCTGCAGCGCCTGGTCGAGGAGCTTGCCGGCCGCCCCGCGATCGCCGGCTCGCGCGCGTGCGACCGCGATCTGCCGCCACGCGCCGGTCCGCAGAAAGTCGTCGGCGATCAGCGCCGCCGTGTCCAGCGCGGCGTCGAACCGTCCCTCCTCTGCCTGCGCCCCGGCAATGCCCCGCAGAGCGGTGTCCCGCAAATGCGCATCGTCCGCAATCGCACGCGCAGCGTCCTTCGCCTCCTGAAGCAAGGATGGCACGTCCGGAGATCCCGGGCGGCTCTCGGCCGCGGAAACGAGGCCTGCGGAGAGCATCATGGCCAGCGCGACGGCCGAACTGATGAATTGATGGCGGGCCCTTCGACTCATGTCGCGCGATCCTATCAAGTCGCGTGCCTCTTGCCTAGCCTGAAAAACAGGGCTGTGTTACCATCGCCGCCGTTGCGGAATGTATGCACGATCGGATTGACATCGCCATTATCGGAGCCGGGGCGGCGGGGCTGGCGGCGGGGATCTTCGCCGCGGAGGCCGCCCGTCAGGAAAAGGGGATGCGCATTGCCCTGCTGGACGGCGCCAGGACCATCGGCGCGAAGATCCTGGTCTCCGGCGGCGGGCGGTGCAACGTTACGCACGACACAATCAGCCCCAGGGACTTCACCCCGTCAACCCCGGCGGTCCGGAACATTCTCGCGGCCTTCTCCGCACAGGCCGCGCGCGAATGGTTTGCCTCGATGGGCGTGGCGCTCAAGCGCGAGGAGACCGGCAAGCTCTTTCCCGTCACCGACAAGGCGCGCACGGTCCTGCACGCGCTGACGAATCGCTGCCGGGAACTGGACGTCGCGATCCGGACCAACCACCGCGTGACGGACGTGATCGCGAAGGACGGCTTCGTCGTGCGGCACGAGCAGGGCGAGCTGCACGCAGGGCGCGTCATCATGGCAACCGGTGGACGGTCCCTGCCGCGCACCGGCAGCGACGGCTTCGGCTGGGAGATCGTCCGCCGCCTGGGCCACCGCGTCACGGACTGCCATCCCGCGCTCGTGCCGCTGGTGCTGGCTGACTCCATGTTTCATGCCGGGCTGTCCGGTTTGTCGCAGGAAACCGAGCTGACGACCCTCATTGACGGGAAGCCGGTGGATCGACGGACCGGAAGCCTGCTGTGGACGCACTTCGGCGTGAGCGGGCCGGTGGCCATGGACGCCAGCCGCTTCTGGACCATTGCCCATGCCCAGGGCACAACGGTCGAGGTGCGATGCAACTTCCTGCCGGGCATCGGCTTTGAAGAAGCGGAGCGGCGGCTGATCGCGCAGATGGAGGCCCGCCCCAAGCTCTCCGTCGGCAAGACGCTGGCGCAGCAGGTCCCCGAGCGCCTGGCCGCGGCCCTGTGCGGGTATTGCGGGATCGATCCGGCCACGCCCGCCGGCCGGCTCGCGCGCGAGTCGCGGCGCACACTGGTCCACGCCCTGACCGGCCTGCCCCTGCCGATCCTGCGGGACCGCGGGTGGAATCACGCCGAAGTCACGGCCGGCGGCGTGCCGATGGGCGAGATCAACTTCCGAACCATGGAATCCCGAACAGTGCCCGGCCTGCACCTGATCGGCGAGATGCTGGACTGCGACGGCCGGATCGGCGGGTTCAACTTCCAGTGGGCCTGGGCCACCGGCTACCTCGGCGGCCGCGGCGCCGTCGCCGGATTGAGAGGCGCCTGATGAAGATCGCCACGTTCAATGTGAACTCCCTGCGTAAGCGCCTGCCGATCGTGCTCGCCTGGCTCGAGCGGCACCGGCCCGACGTGCTGTGCCTGCAAGAGACCAAGGTCCAGGACAAGGACTTCCCAGCGCTCGCGCTGACCTCCGCCGGCTACCATGTCACGTTCCGCGGCATGAAGGCCTACAACGGCGTCGCCGTGCTGACCCTGAAAGAGCCGGACGCGGTGTTCCACGGATTCGACGACGGCAAGGACCCCGAAGACGCGCGGCTCCTGCGGGTGGTCGTCCGGGGCATCCCGATCATCAACACCTACATTCCCCAGGGGTTTGAGATCGACTCGCCCAAGTACCAATACAAGCTCGGCTGGTTCACGCGCCTGCGGAAATATTTTGACCAGCATCTCTCGCCAAAGAAGCCGGCGGTCTGGTGCGGCGATGTGAACGTGGCCCCGGAACCCATGGACGTCCACAGTCCGGAGACGCACCTCACTCACGTCTGTTTCCACGAGGACGCCAGGAACGCCTATAAGGAGACGCTCGCGTGGGGGTTCGAGGACGTCTTCCGGAGGCTCCATCCCGACCGCCGGCAGTTCACCTTCTGGGACTACCGCCAGCCGAGCTCGCTGGACGCGAACAGGGGCTGGCGGATCGACCACATCCTCGCGACCGC
>JAVHQA010000214.1:5077-9041 GCA_036170875.1 Nitrospirales bacterium | reverse complement strand
GACCTTCGCGTACAGCGTGTCGTCCTTCCCCTGGCCGACGTTGAAGCCCGGATGGAACCTGGTGCCCCGCTGGCGCACGATGATGCTCCCGCCCGGCACGACCTCGCCTCCGTAGCATTTCACGCCGAGATACTGGGGGTTGCTGTCCCGCCCGTTCCGGCAGGCGCCCTGTCCTTTTTTATGTGCCATGGCTTAGCCCTCTGAAATCCCGGTGATCCTTAGTTTGGTGAACGACTGCCGGTGCCCGTTGGTCCGGCGGTAGTTCTTTCGGCGCCTCTTCTTGAACACGATGATCTTGGCGTGCCGGTCCTGGGCCAGGATTTCGCCGGTGACTGTCGCCTTGGCCACGGTGGGGGTCCCGATCGTGGTCCCGGCCTCTCCGGAGATCAGCAAGATCTTATCCAGCGTAATGGTGGCCCCGACGGCGCCTTCCAGTTTCTCCACTTCCAGGACATCGCCCTGCTCGGCCCGATATTGTTTCCCGCCTGTCTCGACGATTGCGTACATTGCCTGAAGCTCCGTTTGGGTTCTTTAACTGATATAAGAAGAGTGCATTTCTAACACAGGGGTGTAGGGCCTGTCAAGAAGGCGGCGATCAACTATTTTCGTATGGCGGTATCCCGGGAGGCCTTCAGGCGTCGGGCTCTGGCCACGGCCTTCCGGGCTTCCGTTAATTTCTCCCGGACGCGCGCCTGCTTCAATTGCAATTCGACTAATTGCTCCTGGATGCGGGCTTGCTCCTGGTTGTGCAGGAGTCGGCACGCCACTCGGCTCAGGCCAATCCACGCGCCCTCTTTGGTGGCCCGCTTGATGCGGTGGTCCAGGGACTCTTGAAGCTGCTTGGTGCGCATTGTCACGAGGGCCTTCAAGGCCATTTGCCTGAACTCGATCTCCGTTTGTTCGGAGACTCTTTCGTGCGTGTTCGGGATAATCATCTGTCATGCCTCAGCCAGCCATCTGAAAAGGACTCTCGCGACCCCATTATACGCCCTGTGCCGGCCTTTGCGCCAATCGGCCAGAAATGGCGCGGCGCCAAGGCCCGCACCGTCTTCGGCGTTTGACTTGCTCCGGACCCGCTGCTATCATACCTTTTCTGGTCATTGGAGGAGTGCCGGTGGCGCTGAAGGAATCTGAGAAAATCTGGCTGGACGGCAAGTTTGTGCCCTGGAAGGACGCTCAGATCCATGTCCTGACGCACAGCCTGCATTACGGCCTGTCCGCCTTCGAGGGCATCCGCTGTTACAAGGGCGAGCGGGGATCGGCCATCTTCCGCCTGAACGAGCACGTGGATCGGCTGTTCGCCTCCGCGCATATCTGTCTGCTGCCGATGCCGTTCGGCAAGAAGGAGATCGCCGACGCCATCTGCGAAACTGTCCGCGTCAACAAGCTGGTGGAGTGCTACATCCGGCCCATCGCGTTCGTGGGCTACGGCGACATGGGACTCTATGTGCCGGACAACCTGACCCGCGTGGCGATTGCGGCCTGGCCGTGGGGGGCGTATCTCGGCGAGGACGGCTTGAAAAACGGTATCCGGGCGAAGATTTCCTCCTTCACCCGCCACCACGTCAACGTCAGCCTGACGCGCGCGAAGATCGCGGGTTACTACGTCAACTCCATCATGGCCAAGCGCGAGGTGAAGAACAGCGGCTATGACGAAGCGATCCTGCTCGACCCGGAGGGGTATGTCTCCGAGGGTACGGGCGAGAACGTTTTCCTGGTGCGCAACGGCATTCTGAAAACCACGCCGCTGACCTCGATACTCGAGGGCATCACCCGCAACTCGATCATGGACCTGGCCCGCGAGCGCGGCGTGAAGGTGGTGGAGGAGCGGTTTACCCGCGACGAGCTCTACATCGCCGACGAGGTGTTCATGACCGGCACGGCCGCCGAGCTGACGCCGATCCGCGAGGTGGACGACCGCATCGTCGGCACCGGCAAGCCCGGCCCGATCACCCGGGATCTGCAGACGGTCTTCTTCGACATCGTGCATGGGCGCGATCCCAAGCACGCATCCTGGCTCTCGCCACTCTGATTACGATTCTTCCAGAGCCCGCAGTTCGGCGTCGGTCTGTCGCAACCGGATCGCCAGGGCGCGGGACAGGCGCCAGAACACCTTCTTGTCCAGGAAGGGATGTTCCTTGGCCACCTTGTCGAACCGTGCCCGTGAGATGACGTAAATATCCGTGGGCGCGCACGCCATTGCGTCGGCCGAGCGCACGGCGTAATCGATGAAGGCCATGTCGCCGAAGAAATCCCCCCGGCCGAACGTCACGAGATGATGCTGCCTGCCCCCCGCCAGGGGCAGGACGATCCGGACGGTGCCCCGCCGGATCAGGTAAATTTCATCTCCCTGGTCGCCGTGCTGAAAGACCTTCTGTCCCGGTTCGTACGACCGCTCCTCGACGCATGACGCGAGCGCCCCGAGAGTGTCCGCGTCGAACCCCTTCAGCAGGTTGATCTCGCTCAGGGTAAGCGGAGTTTCCTGTCCTTCCTGCCGAAGTCCTGCTTCCTCCAGAATCCGATCCTCCGTCCACTCCAGCGCGTCGTCGAGCTCGTCGAAGACCTTGACGCTTCTGGTCGGTTTCACGAGGCCGACCTGGTCGAAGTACGTCTGGAGATCCTGGCCGGTCGGCAGGTTGGGTGGGAGGGCGCTGAAGATGAGCGTGCCCTTGCGCTCGGCGAGCCGCGCCTCGATCTGGTCGAGCAGGTGGGTCGCCGTGAAATCCACGGACTGCACGCGGCGCATGTCCAGAATCACGTACTTTCTGGTCTTCAGGTCGGTCTCCAACTCAGTGAACAGTTGATCTGTCGTGCCGAAGAACAGGCTGCCCTGCAGCTCGCAGATCGTCGTCTGGTCGCCCTTCTGCTCCAGAACCGCCGTTTCTTCCGGCAGCCGGCGCTTCTTGGAGAACGTGTGGTTGCCGTAGGATTTGCGGCGGACGACTGACCCGCGAATCTGCTCGCGCAGGAACAGCAGGATGGCCAGCCCCAGGCCGACGCCGGCGGCGGCGATGAGGTTGTAGGCGACGGCCGTCACGACGACGGCGGCGACCACGACAAAATCGAAGATCGTGGATTTCTGCCGGAGGAGATGGAAGATGTTCGGGTCCACCATCCGATAGGCCACTACGATCAGGATGCCCGCGAGGCCGGCAATGGGCACCCACGCCACGAGCCCGCCGAACAGGGCAAACGCGCCCAGGGCGAAGACCCCTTCCAGGATGCTTGAGAGGCGGGTCTTGCCCCCGCTGTTGATATTGACAAGCGTGGCACCCATCTGCCCGGCGCCCGGCATCCCTCCGGTGAACGCCGAGGCGAGGTTGCCGAGTCCTTGCCCGATCAATTCGCGATTCGAGTTGCTCCGGGACCGCGTCAGCGCATCGATCACCACGCAGGTTTTGAGCGTGTCGATGGACAGCAGCACAGCCAGCGTCAGTGCCGGAATGAGGATCAGATGCAGGTCTGCCAGAGTCAATCCGTTGATGGCCGTCCAGCGTTCACCAATCGCGCTCACAATGTTTCCGCCTGCTCCGCTGATCGGGCCGATAACCAGGGAATTTCCGGAAAGGGTCAGCATTTCAGGGTAGGTCGCGCCCAGGCCGAAGTACGCGATGATGCCTCCAAGGAGTCCCAGAATCGGAGCCGGGACCGCCCGCGTGATCCTGGATGCCAGCACCATGACGACCATGGTCGCGATCCCGACGACGAGGCTCGGGATTTTCCAGAATTCCGGAGAGGTGAGTCCCGTCCACAGGACCGTGCCTTTGGGAAGCCCGAAGAGCTTCGGCACCTGACTCAGGAAAATCAGCACGCCGACTCCGCTCAGGTAACCGGCGACGACGGGATAGGGGATGTACTTGATGAGCCGTCCCCCTCCCATGGCGCCGAACAGGAACTGCAAGCCGCCCGCAAGCACGGCGACCAGCGTCAGGAGCAGGAGAATATGGTCGGGCTGCAGGCCGCC
>JAVHQA010000214.1:3722-4977 GCA_036170875.1 Nitrospirales bacterium | reverse complement strand
GTGCCGCCGAAAATTGAGGCGACGATGCCGATGGCGATCGTGCCGAGGATGCCCGCCATGGCGCCCACCGCGGCGTACGCAGGTCCCAGGGGCGAGTAGATGAGGAGGCCGAAGGCGATCGCCGACGGGAGGGCGACCAGCATCGCCGCGAACCCGCCCCAGATTTCTCCCGCGCGGTGCGTGCCGCCGGGCGCGGGCGCGGCGGATGGGACCGGAATTGTCACGGCGGGGATTCTAGCCTTGCGGAGGCGCTATTGCAAACGGTGAGCAGGAAGGATTATTTCGTGTTGCCGGATTGGCCGTACGCTTTGAGCGTTTCGAGGAGGTCGTCCATGAGCCTCGGCTGCAGGTCTGCCGCGCGGTTGAAATCGGCGACCGCCGCGTCCTTCTTCTTCAGGCCCAGACTGGCTTTCCCACGGGCTGCGTAGAAGTCCGCATCGTCGGAGGTGACGGCGATCGCCTGCGTGAAATCGTCCACCGCGCCCTGATAGTCCTTCAGTTCCAGTTTATTCTGGCCGCGGTTGTAAAACGGGACCGCCCGCGGAGGCGTGAGTTTGGTCGCCTGCGTGTAATCTTCGATCGCGCCCGGGGTGTCCCCCGTCTGGTGCCGCAGCACGCCGCGGTTGTTGTAGGCCACGGCGTCGGCGGGATTGAGTTTCAGCGCGCTGGTGAAATCCTCGATCGCGCCCTTCAGATCGTCGGATTCCCACCGGACCAGCCCGCGCTGGTAGTAAGCGTCGGCGAGGGTTGGAGTGGTCGCGATCGCCTGGGTAAAGTCCTCAATCGCGTCGCGGAATTCCCCCAGTTTTTTTCTGGAGATGCCGCGCTCGTAGTAGGCCTCCGCCAGTTTGGGATTGATCGCGAGCGCCTGCGTGAAGCTCTCGATCGCCCCATCGTAGTCGCCCTGCCTCCGTTTGGCCAGGCCGCGATCGCGGTAGGCCTCCGCGAGGTTGGGCTGCAGGGCGACCGCCTGCGCAAAATCCTCTTGCGCCCCCTTGGCGTCGTCCAGTTTTTTCTTCGCCGCGCCCCGGTCGTAATAGGCTTCCGCAAAGTTCGAGCGGACCAGAAGCGCCTGTGTGAAATCCTCGATTGCCCCGTGCAGGTCGCCCAGGTTCAGCTTGCCCAGGCCGCGGGTGTACTGGACGTCCGCAAAGTCCGGGCTGAGCGCACGCGCCTGTGCGGCATCGTCCTGCGCGCCCGGGGCATTGCCGAGTTTTTTTCTGGCCGCCCCGCGCAGGTAGTAGGCGCCGGCCAG
>JAVHQA010000214.1:0-3622 GCA_036170875.1 Nitrospirales bacterium | reverse complement strand
CGCGATTCCCAGAATCTTAGCAAACTGGGCGGGATCGAGACAAGCCCCGCCGATGAGGGCCCCGTCCACCTCGCGAATGGCGAGGAACTCTCCGATGTTGTCCGGCGTGACGCTTCCACCATAGAGAATGGGCAGGCGCGCGCCGATTTCCTGTCCCCAGAGGGTAGCGGCCGTGGCCCGGATGTGTCGATGGGCGTCGAGAGCCTCCTCCGTTGTCGCGGGACGGCCTGAACCGATCGCCCAGACGGGTTCGTAGGCGACCACGACGTCGTCCGCCCGATCCTTTTCGACGCCGGCCAGTGCGTCCGTCAACTGGCTGGACAGCACCTGCTTGGTCTGTCCGTTGGAACGCTGCTCCCATGTCTCGCCGACGCACAGGATGGGCCGCAGACCGTGGCGGAGGGCGGCCCCAACCTTCTTGTTCACCGTGGCGTCGGTCTCCCCGAAGTACCGGCGCCGCTCTGAGTGGCCCACGATCACGTACCGGCAGCCCGCATTCTTGAGCATCGGCACGGACACTTCGCCGGTGAACGCGCCGTGATCGTCCCAGTGCATGTCTTGTGCGGACAGTTCAAGGGGGAGAGACTTGATTGCGTCGGCCACTGCCGAAAGGGCCGTGAAGGGAGGGGCGAGTATGATGGTGACGCCGGCGGAAGGAGATTTCGGAAGGAGACCGGCAAGCTGCTTCACGAATGCCTGCGCCTCGGAGATCGTCTTGTGCATCTTCCAGTTTCCGACGATCAGCCGCTGGCGTTGAGCCATGAGACACCTTTGGGAATCCGACTACGCGTGTTGTTTGTCAGGAAGGGCCGCAATCCCCGGCAGGACTTTGCCTTCGAGCAGTTCCAGGGCCGCGCCGCCTCCGGTGGAGATGAAGGACATGCTCTCGGACACGCCGGCCCGGTGCACGGCCAGAGCGGTGTCCGCCCCGCCGACGATGGTCAGCGCGTAGGCGTCGGCTACCGCGTGAGCAACCGCCATGGTGCCGCGAGAGTAGGCGTCCTTCTCGAAGATGCCCATCGGGCCGTTCCAGAGAATCGTCTTGGCGTTGCCGAGCGCCTCGGTGAACAGCTTGACCGAGGCGGGGCCGATGTCCAGGCCATACCAGCCCTTCGGGATTTCCTGGGACGTCACGATCTTGGATTCGCCGCCGTCGTCCCGTGAGGCTGCGACGACGAAGTCCACCGGCAGGTAGAACTTCACGCCCCGGCTGATCGCGTGCTCGTAGATCTCTTTGGCGATTTTGAGCATCCCGTCTTCCACGAGCGAATTGCCGACCTCGAAGCCGAGGGCTTTGAGATAGGTGAATGCCATCCCGCCGCCGATGATGACCTTGTTCACCTTCTTGCCCAGGTTCTCGATGACCCCGAGCTTGCCGGACACCTTGGCGCCGCCCAGAATCGCCACGAACGGCCGCATGGGATTGGCCACGGCGCCCTCCAGGTACTCGATCTCCTTGCGCATAAGGAAGCCGGCTCCGGCCGTCGGCAGGAATTTCGTGATGCCCGAGACGGAGGCGTGGTTGCGGTGCGCGGCCCCGAAGGCGTCGTTGACGTACACGTCGGCCAGCCCGGCCAGGGCCTTCGCGAACTGGTCGTCGTTCTGCTCCTCGCCGGCGTGGAAGCGAAGGTTTTCAAGCAGGAGCACGTCGCCGGGCTTCATCTTGCTCACCAGGCTCTCGGCCTGCGCGCCGATGCAGTCCTCCGCGAAACCGACCTCTTTCCCGAGCAGGCGCTGGAGACGGCGCGCGACCGGAGCCAGACTCAGGCTCGGATCCACCTTGCCGTTGGGCCGGTCCAGGTGGGAGCACAGGATCACGCGGGCGCCTTCGTCCACCGCGTAGTTGATGGTGGGCAGGGTGCCCCGGATGCGAGTGTCGTCCGAGATGTGTCCGCTCTCGTCGAGCGGCACGTTGAAGTCCGCGCGGATGATGACGCGCTTCCCCCGGAGGGGCAGGTCCTCGATGGTGACTTTGTTCAGGTGCATGCGGCGCGGGCCGGGGTGCTCAGTCGCGTGCGGCCATGTATTTAATGAGATCGCGGATTCGGCACGAGTAGCCCCACTCATTGTCGTACCAGGCGATGACCTTTACCATGCGCTTGTCGATCCCCGCGGTCAGCGGGGCGTCGACGATGGCCGAGTGGGCGTTCCCGTTCATGTCCACGGAGACCACCGGATCTTCCGAATACTGGAGGATGCCCTGAAGCGGGCCCTGGGCGGCCGCCCGGAAGGCGGCGTTGACGTCGGCGGGCGTGGCGTCGCTCTCCAGCTCGACCGTCAGATCGACCATGGACACGTTCGGCGTCGGCACGCGGATGGCCAGGCCGTCGAGCTTGCCCTTGAGCTGCGGGAGCACGAGGTGCAGGGCTTTGGCCGCGCCCGTGGTCGTGGGCACCATGGAGACGGCCGCCGCGCGTGCGCGACGCAGTTCCTTGTGCGGCAGGTCCAGGAGCTGCTGGTCGTTTGTGTAGGAGTGGATCGTGGTCATGAGGCCGTGCTTGATGCCGAAACGCTCCAGCAGGACTTTGGCCACTGGCGCCAGGCAGTTCGTCGTGCACGAGGCGTTGGAAACGACGTGATGCGTCTTGGGGTCATAGGTCTTTTCATTGACGCCGAGGACAATCGTGACGTCCGCGTCTTTGGACGGCGCTGAAATGATCACCCGCTTGGCGCCCGCCGCGAGATGGAGGGCGGCGTCTTCGCGATTCGTGAACCGCCCCGTGGATTCGATCACGTAGTCCACGCCGAGATCGCGCCAGGGGAGCGCCTTCGGGTCCTTCTGTGCCAGGATCTTGATGGGCCGGCTGTCCACCAGCAGATGATCGTCCTTGGCCTCGACCGGCACGTCCAGCGTGCCGTGGACCGAATCGTACTTGAGCAGGTAGGCGAGGGTCTTCGCGTCGGTCAGGTCGTTGACTGCGACGAATTCCAGGGCCGGATCGCCCAGCGACGCGCGCAGGACGTTGCGCCCGATGCGCCCGAACCCGTTGATGCCGATGCGAATGGCCATGACAGTCGAATCTTATTGGAATGGGACTGCGGAGTCAACCGCCTTTTAGTACCCTTTCGGCTCCCCGCATGACTTTACGGGTAAGCAGTGATACCATAAAAACCACGGAGATCAAGGCATGAGCACCAAGGTTCACATCGACATTCCCCAGGACCAGATCGCAACCTTCTGCCGAAAGTGGAAGATCACCGAGTTGGCGCTGTTCGGCTCGGTACTGCGTGACGATTTCCGCCCCGACAGCGACGTGGATGTGCTGGTGACGTTTTTGCCTGAGTCCCACCACACGCTCTTTGATTTGGTCCACGCCCAGGACGAACTCCAAGCGATTATGGGACGGAAGGTGGACCTCGTCGAGCGCAAGGCGGTGGAGCGTAGCGAGAACTACATTCGCCGAAAGCATATTCTCAGCTCCGTGGAACCGATCTATGTGGCGCGATGATGCGTATTTGCTGGATATGTTTATAGCGGCCAGAAAGGCGAAAGAATTCAGCACGGGCTTGACGTGGGAAGAATTTGACCGAAGCAGCCTGCACCAGCATGCGATCATGAAAGTGATTGAAAACGTCGGTGAGGCCGCGAGGAAGATCTCTGATGAGACGAAGGCTGCGCATC
>JAVHQA010000213.1:0-1798 GCA_036170875.1 Nitrospirales bacterium | reverse complement strand
GGCTGGGGGATGCCTGCCCCCGCCTCTCTCTTCGAGTTCTTGCTTCCGACCCGCTCGCCGAGACCGCCGGCGTTCGCATGCACCAGGCCATCCTGCCCAAAGCGCGGATCAACCCGGAAGCCACGCTGTTCCTCATGCAGAAGACTTGACTGCCGCAGGCGGTCGCTTTACTCTCCACCCATGTCGAAGATCTGGAATACGTGGAACCGCGAACACTATCTTGGCCTGGTCCCGTGGTGCTGGATCGAGCTCGAAAGCGCGGAACCGCCCGGGCCTTTTCCCTTCATCGGCGGCATTGATCCCGCGGTGGCCGCCGGCCTGCATGAAGCCCACAACCTCATGCAGAGCGCCATTGACACGGCGATCAGCGATGTCTTTGCCCACCGGGGTCCGCTGGACGATCCGGCCCGCCGGACTCGCCTGGAGGACGCCTATGCGGAAGTGGTCCGTTCGCGCCCCCACTTGGGCGCGCACATCCGGTGCGGGCGAAAGCCGGACGGCACGTTCCAGTGGGAATTTCCGCTGGACCCCAACAAGTCGGCGACGATGCAGTACGGGGGGCTCCGCCTGTTCAACGCCGTCGAGCGGCAGGCCGTGCCGTTCGGCTTCGACCGAGTACCGTCACCCGCCATCGGGAAATTCATCGGCCTGCTGGACGGCACCCATACGGCCGGCGAGCTCCGCGCGGCGGCCGACGCCTCCGGTCCCGGCCACGCGGGAACCCTGGCCAAGCTTGTGGAAACTCTGAACGGCACACAGTGCCTGGCGGTCTCCCCGCGCTCGTCGCTGCAGGCCCACTGGCTTTCCGCCACGCAGGACCGCGACGTCATCGCCCTCGGCCACGCCGCCCTGATGTACCGGCAGAAGGACCAGTTCTTCCTCTTCGATCCCTGGCTGATGCCCTGGCTGGCCGAATCGCCGATTCCCTCGCTGTGGGGTGGACTGCTGCCGCGCCCGTCTGCCATTTTCCTCACGCACGACCACGACGATCATGTGGACCCGCGGACGCTGCTCACCATGCCGAAGGACATTCCGGTCATCGTGCCCAGCAGAAAAAACCGCCGGCATCTCTACTATGACTACCTCTCATTGCTGCGCGATCTGGGCTTCACACGAGTGGTCGAGCTGGCGCACGGCGAGACCTTTCCCTTCGAGGGCGGTTGCGTCGCCTCGGTCCCGTTTTACGGGGAAGACCCCTGCGACATCGAAATGCCGAGGAACTGCTATCTCATCACCGACCGGGGCCGCAACGTACTGGCGCACGTGGACAGCGGCCCGACCAATGCGGGAAAGTCCGCCCTGACGGAAGGCGTCATCGAACGGCTGGCAAAGGACTACGGACCGATCGCCACCGTCCTCGCGTCCCAGCAACAGTTGAAGGAGCTGCGCACCTACGCCGTGCACGCGTGCCTCTCCCCTCCGGGCACGTGGCTGGAGGCGGGGGAGAACGGCTACCTCACCAACAGCTACCTGGCGGAGTTGGCCACCACCGCCAAGGCCCGGCTGTTCGTGTCGTACGCCACCGGCGGCGCCGACTGGTATCCGGATCACCTGTCCTTCACGTTCAGCCGGCGCAACCCCGCCCGCACTGCGCTCCTGACCGCCCACTGGGAGCCGCCGGACGCGCTCAAGGATCTGCTGGCTCCGGCTGGCTGCGGCTACCACTACGCCCACGCGCTCGACATCTTTCGCCCAACGCCGGACGGCGGCACGGCGGTGGTCTCCACCGGCGAGTCGCTCTTCCCGCTCACCCTCTACCGGCTCGACCACGGCGACCCGCCGTTCATGAAGAAACGGT
>JAVHQA010000212.1:0-1802 GCA_036170875.1 Nitrospirales bacterium | reverse complement strand
GACGGTGAACACGTCCAGGTCATTCGCGGCCAGCAAGGCCTGGGACTCGCCGCAGGCGTTGGCCAGCTGCATCAACTGGGGATAGGTCGGAGCCATAGCGCGCACGATACCGAGCTGCGCCGAGGAGTTCAAGCTTGGTCTTCAATTAATCGGACAGCTCTGTTAGAGTAGCACCTTACTTTTGGAGAGAGCCATGAAACGAACCCCACTGTTCAAGCAGCATCAGCAATTGGGCGGCAAGCTGGTGGACTTCGCCGGCTGGGAGATGCCGATCCAGTACGGCGGCGTGATCGAGGAGTACCAGGCGGTACGGACGGCGGCGGGCCTTTTCGACGTGAGCCACATGGGCCGGGTGACCGCCGAGGGCCGCGAAGCCGAGGCCTTTCTCCAGCGCGTCACGACCAACAATGTGGCCAGACTGGCGATCGGCGATGCACAGTATTCGATGGTCTGCAATCCCGCCGGCGGCATCAAGGACGACATCTTCGTCTATCGGCTGGGCGCCACGCGGTTCCTCGTCTGCGTCAACGCCTCGAACCGCGAGAAGATCGTCTCCTGGCTGTTCCAGAAGGCCCCGCAGGGGGACATCCGCCTCAGTGACGAGAGCGATGAGATGGCCCAGATTGCGTTGCAGGGGCCGCAGTCCCACGATATCCTGCGGGCGGTCTGTCCGGCGGCGGCCGAGACCCTCAAGCCGAGACAGTGCATGGAAGCCGACGTGCTCGGTGCTCCGGGGGTCGTGTCGCGCACCGGCTATACGGGCGAGGTCGGCTACGAACTCTACGTTCCGTCGCACAAGGCCATGGCTGTGTGGGACAGCCTCATGAAGGCCGGCGAGAAAGCCGGCATCAAAGCCTGTGGCCTTGGCTCACGTGATCTGTTGCGTTTGGAGGTGGGGTATTTGCTATACGGCAACGACATGGACGAACAGACCACGCCACTGGAAGCGGGCGCGGCCTTTGCGGTGGACTTCACGAAGGGCGAGTTCATCGGCATCCAGGCTTTGCTCGAGCAGAAGGAGAAGGGCCCGGCGAAGAAGCTGGTGGCGTTCGAGCTGCTCCAGAAGGGCGTGCCGCGTCACGAAATGAAAATCCTTGCGGACGGGCAGGAGATTGGTGTCGTCACGAGCGGCAATCTCTCGCCGCGCCTGCAGAAGGGGATCGGGCTGGGCTACGTCCCGCCGAAGTTCGCCGCGTCCGGCGCGCAGTTCCAGATCGACATCCGGGGCCGCCTGCACCCGGCCGTCGTGGTGAAGCTGCCCTTCTATAAAAGGAAGGCGGGATGAACAAGAACATCTTCAAGGGCCGGATCGTGGACCTGAACTTGGAAACCGTGACGCTGCCCAACGGGGCCACGGTGGAACTGGAAGTGATTCACCATCCCGGCGCGGCGGCCACGGTGCCGATGAAGGATGAGCGGACCGTGATCCTGATCCGGCAGTACCGGCACGCGGTCGGCGGCTACATCTACGAGATCCCGGCCGGCAAGCTCCATCCCGGCGAGGATCCACGCGAGTGCGCCAATCGCGAGCTGGAGGAGGAGATCGGTTACAAAGCCGGAGTGCTGGAGCACGTGACGAGCGCCTACACGACGCCGGGCTTTACCGACGAAGTGATCCATATCTACAAGGCGACGCAGCTTCAGAAGGGCGCGCAGAATCTTGGGCATGACGAGGTACTGGAGGTCGCGGAGTTCCCGCTGGCGAAGACCCTGACCATGATCCGGGAAGGCGTCATCAAGGACGCGAAGACCATTGTGGGCCTGCAGTGCGTGTACTTGCAGATTCTCGGTGAGAACATCGG
>JAVHQA010000211.1:5555-9139 GCA_036170875.1 Nitrospirales bacterium | reverse complement strand
ATGTACGCTGCGCAGCCCATCGCGCACACACAATCTGCGACCCTGACGCCTTCCGGCGGATTTTTCACGGAAGGTTTTTTTATGCCCGCGCGAGCCACACAATGAACGTGAAAAAAGCCGAACGCACAGTCATGGATGCCCAGGAGATCAACCGGGCCCTCACGCGCGTGGCACATGAGATCAGCGAACGGAGCCACGGCGTAACCAACGTGGCGCTGGTGGGCATCCGGAGCGGGGGTGTGCATCTCGCCAATCGGCTGGTGGCCCGGCTCAAGGAGATCGAAGGCACCCCTGTGCCCGTCGGGACATTGGACATCACGCTGTACCGGGACGACCTGAACGCCCGGAAGGAACAGCCGGTGCTCCGCAAGACCGAGATTCCGTTCGACATCACCGACCTGAAGATCATCCTGGTGGACGATGTCCTTTTCACGGGACGGACCATCCGCGCCGCCATGGACGGACTGATGGACCTTGGACGGCCGGCTGAGGTCCAACTGGCCGTGCTGGTGGACCGCGGGCACCGGCAGCTCCCGATCAAAGCCACCTATGTCGGCAAGAACTTACCGACTACACTTGAAGAAACAGTTGAAGTTTTTCTCGATGAAACGGGGGGGCCTGATCGCGTGGCGATTCTGTCATGAGCCTCAAACGCAAAGATCTATTGGGCATTCAGGACATGTCGGTCGAGGAGATCAACCTGGTCCTTGAGACGGCCGAGTCGTTCAAGGAAGTGTCCGGCCGCGACATCAAGAAGGTGCCCACGCTCCGCGGCAAGACTGTCGTCAACCTCTTCTTCGAGCCCAGCACGCGGACCCGCACGTCTTTCGAATTGGCCGCCAAGCGCCTGAGCGCCGATGTGATCAACTTTGCGGTGTCGGCCAGCAGCGTCTCCAAAGGGGAGACGCTGCTGGACACGGCCCGTAACATCGAAGCCATGCAGGCCGACTTCATCGTGCTGCGCCACCCGATGGCCGGCGCGCCGAACATCCTAGCCAAACTGCTGCGGGCCTCGATCGTGAACGCCGGGGACGGGGGGCACGAGCATCCGACCCAGGCCCTCCTGGACCTCTACACGCTCCGCGAGAAGAAGCGGGCGTTCAAGGGTCTCCGCCTGGCGATCGTCGGGGACATCGCCCACAGCCGCGTCGCCCGCTCCAACATCTACGCCCTCACGAAGCTTGGCGCGGAGGTGCGGGTCATCGGGCCTCCCACGATGATGCCCCTGGAGGTCGAACGGCTGGGCGTGAAAGTCTTTTACGACCTGGACGAGGGCCTGCGCGGCGTGGATGTCATCATGATGCTGCGGCTTCAATTGGAGCGGCAGGGGATCGCCCTCTTCCCCAGCATCCGGGAATACTCGCGGCTTTACTGCCTGACGCCGGAGCGTGTCACACTGGCCGCACCGGACGCCCTGGTCATGCACCCGGGGCCGATCAACCGGGGCGTCGAGATCGCGCCCGAGGTGGCGGACAGCGTGTCGTCCGTGATCCTCGATCAGGTGACCAACGGCGTCGCCGTGCGCATGGCGGTGCTGTACCTGCTGTCGGGAGGCAAATGAGCGTCCTCATCAAAAATGGCCGCGTCATCGATCCGGGCCGGATCAACGGCCCCGCCGACGTGCTCATCGAAAACGGGACGATCGCCGCGGTCGGCTCCGGGCTAAAGGCCCCGGCCGGCGCAACCGTGATCGACGCGACCGGAAAGTGGGTCCTGCCGGGATTCGTGGACCTGCATGTGCATTTCCGGGAACCGGGGTTCGAGTACAAGGAGACGATCGCGACCGGCGCAGCGGCTGCGGTGGCCGGCGGCTTCACGTCCGTCTGCTGCATGCCCAACACCCAGCCGGTCAACGACAATCAGTCCATCACCGAGTTCATCCTGGATAAGGCGAAAGCCGCGGGCCTTGCCAACGTCTTCCCCATCGGCGCGATCACGAAGGGCTCCGAAGGGAAGGAACTGGCGGAGTTCGGCGATTTGAAAAAAGCCGGCTGCGTCGCCGTCTCCGATGACGGCAAGCCGGTGATGAACGGCATGGTCATGCGCCGCGCGCTTGAATACGCACGAGCCTTCGACCTGCCGGTTGTGGACCATTGCGAGTGCACGCATCTCTCGGAAGGCGGGTGCATGCATGAAGGCCAGGTCGCCACCGAGATGGGCCTGCACGGCATTCCCTCGGCGTCGGAGGACGTGATGGTGGCCCGAAATCTGGCCCTGGCGGAACTGACCGGCGGGCGCCTGCACCTGGCCCATCTGAGCACGGCCGGATCGGTCCGGATGGTCCGTGAGGCCAAGGCGCGCGGGATCAGAGTCACCGCCGAAGCCTGCCCGCACCACTTCCTCCTGACCGAGGAAGCCGTGCGCGAGTTCAACACAAACGCCAAGATGAATCCCCCCCTGCGGAGCCGGAAGGACGTGGATGCCGTCAAGGCGGGGCTGAAGGACGGCACCATCGACGTGATCGCCACGGACCATGCGCCGCATGCGGCCTTCGAGAAAGAGCGGGAGTTCGACTATGCGCCGTTCGGGATCGTCGGCCTGGAGACCGCCTGGGGGCTCGCCCTGGTGCTTGCCGAGGAAGGCGTGCTCACGGTCGAGCAGGTGGTGTCGGCGCTGACCATCCAGCCGGCCCGCGCGTTCGGACTGGCCAAGGGCACCCTGGCCGTCGGAGCGGACGCCGACGTGACGATCGTGGACCCTGAGGCCCAATGGGTCGTGGATCCCGGGCAGTTCAAATCCAAAGGCCGCAATACGCCCTTCGCGGGCTGGAAGCTGAAAGGGCGGGTCGTGTCCACGCTCGTCGGCGGAAGGGTCGTCCATCCGTAAACTCGTCGTCGCGTGCCACTGCGTGGAGGTGCTGGCGCTGGCGGTCTGGGTCGGCGGGTTGGTCTCCATCATTGCGGCGGTGATTCCCGCGGTCTTCAGCACGATCAGCATGGAGACGGGGGGCCGCATGCTCACGAGGATGTTTCAAGGCTACGATCGCCTGGCGTTGGTGTCGGCCGGGCTGATCGCCGTCGGCACGCTGGTGCGGGTCTACGGGTCCACCGGAAACTGGAGGGAGCAGATCGGCATGGCTGAGCTCGCGCTGCTGGCAACCATGGTCGTCATCGTGACGACCCTCGTGTTTTGGCTGACTCCGGAAACAGCCCGCCTCCAGGAGATCGTGTTCGGAGCAACAGACGACGCCAAACGAATCGCCTACGACAACTTTTTTGCATACCATCGGGTGGCGCGCGCGCTCTACATCATTAATCTGGGGCTCGGCATCACCGTGCTCAGTGTCAAGGTGAAAAAATGGGCGCGCAAATGAGCACGATGACACCGGCGATCCTGGCGCTGGCGGACGGAACCGTCTTCAAAGGCATGGCCCTGGGGGCCTCCGGCGAGACCACCGGCGAGGTCGTCTTCAACACCGCGCTCTCCGGCTACCAGGAGATCCTCACGGATCCCTCGTACCGGGGGCAGATGGTCACGATGACGTACCCGCACATCGGCAACTACGGGATCAACCCCGAGGATAACGAATCCAAACAGCCGTGGCTGGCCGGCTTCATCGTCAAGGAAGCCTGCCCCTATCCCAG
>JAVHQA010000211.1:0-5455 GCA_036170875.1 Nitrospirales bacterium | reverse complement strand
GGAATCAAGTACAATATTTTACGGCGGCTCGTGGACGAAGGCTACGACGTGACGATCGTCCCGGCCTCGACGACGGCGGAAGAGGCGCTGGCGTTAAATCCCGACGGCGTGTTTCTTTCCAATGGGCCGGGCGATCCGGAAGCCGTTCCCTACGCGATCGCCGCCGTCCGCGCCTTGCTTGGCAGGACACCCCTGTTCGGCATCTGCCTCGGGCACCAGATCATGGGGCTGGCGCTGGGCTTGCAGACGTACAAGTTGAAGTTCGGCCATCACGGAGCGAATCACCCGGTCATGGACCTGGACACCAACAAAGTCGAGATCACCTCGCAAAACCATAATTTCGCCGTGCGGGGAGGGGACTCCGCCGCCGTGTCCCAGGCACAGCCGTGGACCACGTCCTATGGCCGCGTCCAGCTCACGCACCAGAGTCTCAACGACGACGCGGTCGAAGGCATGCGCTGCCTGGACCTTCCGGCCTACTCCGTGCAGTACCACCCGGAAGCGTCTCCTGGCCCGCACGACGCGAGCTATCTCTTCGAGCGGTTCACCAAGTTGATGGCGAAAGGAACGTCATGAAAATCAGGATACTGCTCACGGTAATGGTCGCCCTGGTCACGGCCGGGTGCATCTCCATCTCCCTATTCCCTGTACCTCAGCCTTTGCAGGAGAAAACGGTGCAGGGCACGGCGGCGGAAAAAATCCTGATGATCGACGTCTCGGGCATCATCGCCGAGAAGCCGGGGAACGGGGGGGCGCTCGGCTCTTCGGAGGACATCGTCGCACGGGTCAAGGAAGAGCTGACCATGGCCGCCGAGGACGGGCAGATCAAGGCGCTGCTGCTGCGGATCAACAGCCCGGGCGGCACGGTCACGGCGTCGGACGTCATGTATCACGAACTGACGGCGTTCAAAGCCAGGCGCAAGATCCCCATCGTTGCCGTCATCATGGACGTGGGCGCCTCCGGCGGCTACTACGTGGCGTCCGCGGCGGACCGCATTGTCGTGCACCCCACGAGCGTGACCGGCAGCGTGGGCGTCATCATGCTGCGGGTGAACGCCGAGGGACTGCTCCAGAAGATCGGGGTGGAAGCCAGCGCGATCAAGTCCGGGGCGAAAAAAGACATCGGATCGCCGTTCCGCCCGATGAACGAGGAGGAGCGCGAGATCTTCCAGACCATGATTAACGGGTTCCAGGCGCGTTTTCTTGAGGTCGTAACGAAAAGCCGCAGCGGGCTGACCCCGGAGCGGCTCAAGCTCATTGCGGACGGCCGCGTCCTGACAGGCCCTCAGGCCGAGCAGTTGGGGCTGGCCGACCAGACCGGCTACCTGGACGACGGCATCACGGCGGCTAAAAAGCTGGCCGGCGTCGCCGACGCGCGGGTCATCATCTACGCCCGCCCGGGTGCCTACAAACACAACATCTACTCGAGCGCATCAGGCCCGAGCACGCTGGAGTCGCTTGCCAATCTGGATGTCATGGGCCTGGTCCGCGGCGGCACCCCGCAGTTTCTGTACCTATGGATGCCATGATCGGAAGACGCGAAGCCCTGACGCGGGCCCTTTGGCTGGCCAAGGGGATCTGCGGCCTGAGCCTGACCGGCGGACTGTTGGACGCCCTGTCGGGATGCACCCGTGCGCCTGTGACGGGCCGCGAGCAGTTCATCCTGCCGAACTTCACGGAGGAGAGGGAGCGTGAACTCGGCATCGAGGCCTATCGGGACGTTCTAAGACACTACCCGCTGAGCACGGACCCGGAGATCAACGCCATGATCCGCCGGGTCGGTGAGCGGATTGCCGAGGCCGCCAACAAGCCGAGCTTCGAATGGGAGTTCGCCGTCATCAAGGACGATAAGATCGTCAACGCCTTTTGCCTGCCGGGCGGGAAGGTGGCCTTTTTCACGGGCATTCTCAAGCACACGCAAACCGAAGCGGGCGTCGCCACGGTCATGGGCCACGAGGTCACGCATGCCCTCTACCGGCACGGAGTGGAACGGATCAGCCGCAGTTACCTCGAAATGATCGCGCAAGCAGGGGCGCTCGCCGGCGCCGTCACAGGCGCGGTGAACCCGGCCGTTCTGCAGGGCGTCCTGATGGCATATGGCGTCAACGCCCAACTGCCGTTCAACCGCACACAGGAGAGCGAAGCCGACTACATCGGGCTTCGCCTGATGGCCCAGGCCGGCTACGATCCGCACGAAGCGGTCGGGTTCTGGGAGCGCATGAGCGGGTGCTCGCGGGAGTATATCGGCAAGCTCTGTTTCCGAACCGGCGCAGGCGTTCCGGAATTCCTGAGCACGCATCCTTCCGAAGAAACGCGGATCAAAAATCTTGAAAAGTGGACCCCCGAAGCCATGAAGTATTACAACCCACCGGCCGGTCCCCCACCCGCGGCGTCGCCTCCAAAGGCCGCGGGCTGAGCGCGCGACCGTGCCCAAACGCACCGATATCAAAACGATCCTGCTGATCGGCTCGGGCCCGATCGTGATCGGGCAGGCCTGCGAGTTCGACTACTCGGGCACCCAGGCCTGCAAGGCCCTGCGCGAGGAGGGCTACCGGATCGTCCTGATCAACAGCAACCCGGCGACCATCATGACCGATCCGGAGCTGGCCGACCGTACCTACATCGAGCCCATCACCACCGACATCATCGAGCAGATCATCCAATGCGAGCAGCCGGACGCCCTGTTGCCGACCATGGGCGGGCAGACCGCGCTCAACGCGGCCATCGCGCTGACGGAGCAGGGCATCCTGAAGAAGTACGGCGTGCAGCTCATCGGCGCGAGCTACGAGGCGATTCGCAAGGCCGAGAACCGCGAGGAGTTCAAACTGGCGATGGCGCGCATCGGGCTGCGCACGCCGGCCAGCGCGGTCGCGCGCTCGCGGGAGGACGCGCTGCGGGCCATGGACGAGATCGGCTTTCCCGCCATCATCCGGCCGTCCTTCACGCTGGGCGGCACAGGCGGCAATATTGCCTACAACCGCGAAGAGTTCGAGTCGTTCACCGAGTGGGGCCTGAGCGCAAGCCCTGCCGGCGAGATCCTGATCGAACGCTCGATCATCGGCTGGAAGGAATTCGAGCTGGAGGTGATGCGCGACACGAAGGACAATGTCGTCATCGTCTGCTCCATTGAGAACTTCGATCCCGTGGGCATCCACACCGGCGACAGTATCACGGTGGCGCCCGCACAGACCCTGACCGACAGGGAATACCAGATCATGCGCGACGCGTCGCTGCGGATCATGCGGGAGATCGGCGTGGACACAGGCGGCTCCAATATCCAGTTCGGCGTGAACCCGGCGGACGGGGACATGGTCGTCATCGAAATGAATCCCCGGGTGTCCCGCAGCTCCGCCCTGGCCTCGAAGGCCACCGGCTTCCCGATTGCGAAGATCGCCGCCAAGCTCGCCGTCGGCTACACGCTCGACGAGATCCCGAACGACATCACCCGCGTGACCAAGGCGTCCTTCGAACCCAGCATCGATTACGTGGTGGTCAAACTTCCACGTTTCGCCTTCGAAAAGTTCCCCCAGACGGACCCCACCCTGACGACGCAGATGAAGTCGGTGGGGGAGGTGATGGCGATCGGACGCACGTTCAAGGAGTCGCTCCAGAAGGCCATCCGGTCACTGGAGGTCGACCGGTACGGGTTCGACCCGCATCCCTCGCTTGAGGAAGGGGACCCGGAAGAGACCGTCGCGCAGATCCGCGAGCGCATCCGCCGCCCGGACGCCGAACGCCTGTGGCACGTGGCTGACGGCCTTCGGATGGGCATCTCCGTCGAGGAATTGCACGGGCTGACGAAGATCGACCCCTGGTTTTTGAACCAGATGAAGGACCTCCTGACGGTCGAGGATCAGCTTGCGCGCGAGAAGCACCCGCTGGCGCCCGAGCGGCTTCGTGAGGCGAAGGCGCTGGGATTTTCGGACCGGCGGCTCGGCGAGCTGTTGCAGGTGTCTGAAGCGGAGATCCGCAAACAGCGGCTGAAGGCAGGGGTGACGCCGACCTTCAAGCGGGTGGACACCTGCGGCGCCGAGTTCCAGGCGCTCACGCCGTACCTCTACTCTACCTATGAAACCGAGTGCGAAAGCCGGCCGCAGGCGACGCGCAAGGTCATGATCCTCGGCGGCGGACCGAACCGCATCGGGCAGGGGATCGAGTTCGACTATTGCTGCGTGCACGCCGCGCTGGCGCTGCGCGACATGGGCTACGAGACCATCATGGTCAACTGCAATCCGGAGACGGTCAGCACCGACTACGACACCTCCGACCGGCTGTACTTCGAGCCGCTCACGGAGGAGGACGTGCTGAGCATCGTGGAGACCGAGCGCCGGTCGGGTGAGTTGCTCGGCGTCGTGGTGCAGTTCGGCGGGCAGACGCCGCTCAAGCTGGCTCTACCCCTGGAAAAAGCCGGCGTGCCCATCCTTGGCACCTCGCCGGAGGCGATCGACCGCGCGGAGGACCGGGAACGCTTCAAGACATTGCTTGAAAAATTGGACCTGAAACAGCCGGCCAGCGGCATCGCCCGGTCCGTCAAGGAGGCCACCGCCATTGCAACGGCGATCACCTATCCCGTGATGGTGCGCCCCTCCTACGTGCTGGGAGGCCGTGCCATGGAAATCATCTACGACGAAAAGAGCCTCCAGTCCTACATCGGGAAGGCCATCAAGGCGTCGGTGAAGCGTCCGATCCTGATCGACAAGTACCTCGAGGACGCCATCGAGATCGACGTGGATGCCCTGTCGGACGGAACGCAGGTGGTGATCGGCGGTATCATGGAGCATATCGAGGAGGCAGGTGTCCACTCCGGGGATTCGGCCTGCTCGCTGCCGCCGTACTCGCTCTCGCCCGCGCTCGTGGAGGAGATCCGCCGGCAGGCGGTCGCCCTGGCCCTGGAACTGAACGTGATCGGCCTGATGAACATTCAGTTCGCGATCCGCGACGGGATCGTGTACGTCCTGGAGGTGAACCCGCGGGCGTCCCGGACCGTGCCGTTCGTCAGCAAGGCGATCGGCGTGCCGCTGGCCAAGCTGGCCATGCAGGTGATGATGGGACGGACGCTGGCGCAGATCGGCTTCACGACGGAGCGGACGCCGGCCCACGTCTCCGTGAAGGAAGCGGTCTTTCCCTTCAACAAGTTTCCCGGCACCGACGTACTGCTGGGCCCGGAGATGCGCTCCACCGGCGAGGTCATGGGCATCGCCGATGACTTCGGCTCGGCATTCCTCAAATCGCAGGCCGGCGCGGGCAGCCCCCTGCCGATGAGCGGCCGGGTCTTTCTTAGCGTGAAGGACAAGGACAAAATGGCGACCGTGGCGCTGGTCCGGCGCGTCCTGGAGTTGGGCTTCACCGTCGAGGCGACGCGCGGCACAGCCGGGTATCTGGCCCAGCACGGGGTCGTCGTGGACGTCGTGAACAAAGTCATGGAGGGCCGCCCGCATATCGTGGACCACATCAA
>JAVHQA010000210.1:4835-9212 GCA_036170875.1 Nitrospirales bacterium | reverse complement strand
GGCCCATTCGCGCCGCAGCCGGCCGGTGGACCAGAGCAGGAAGCCGAGCATGGGGACAAACACCAATGCGCCTGCTGCCCCCACCTTCCACAGCATCATACGGATCGGCGTCAGGATGTCGCTCCGCTCCATCCGCACCAGGATTCCCCAATGGAGTCCCAGATAGTCTCCGCGCTGCTCGGTTTGAGCGTAGCCCGTGACGACCGGCACGTGGCGGCGGAGGTGCACCTCTTCGATGAAGCCGGGCTGCGCGGAATTGGTCAGAAGCGCGGAGGGCAACCCCAGAGTCTTGAGATTCACTGTGCTTTCCTGCCTCAACAGCGAATCGACGATAACGTCCCCATCGCGGGTCATGAACTGCCACTCAATCTTTCCCGCACCGGTGCCCCGCTGCAACTGCAGCGCGCGCGTCGTGCTCGCGAAGACTTCCTCGAGGACTGGAAGCCCAACCTGCGTGGTCATCGCGCCGAGGAAGGCGCCGCGTTGGCTTCTGATCGGGGCGGTGAACGTGACCGCCATGACTCCTCCCGTTTCCTCAGAGGTGTGCGCGTCCTCCACAAATACGCCGTTCCGATCGCGGACTGCCTGGAACCACTCACTCCCGCTCCGATCCTGCCCCATGCGGGCCGGATCGGTGGAGACGACGATCGTCCCGCGCGCATCCGTGACGCCGATCCGCAGGTAGACAGGATACAGTTGCCGCAGACTGTTGACGTACTCGGATTGGGCCTTGGAGTCATGCCCTTGGAAGACCGCCGCGTGGGCGAAGGCCTGGGCGTCGCTATACCGGTAAGACAAGATGCGGTCCAGCTTGTCGGCGATGTCGGCGGCCGCGAGGGCCAGGCTTTCTCCCGCACTCGCCACCATGCGATCCTCGACGTAATAGAGCGTGAGGCCTCCAATCATCAGAGCCAGCACGGCTATGACCACCAGGAAAACCGGCATATAGGCGTAGGGTTGCCGCCACTCGCGCACGGGCGTGGTCGTGCCCGTCGAATTTGCAAAAATCATCTGGCCTGCTCCGCCGGAGACGCGTCCAGCACCTCGCGCACCTTGCGGGCCAGAGTGGATGGCGTGAAGGGCTTCTGGATAAAGGGAATTCCAGCTTGCAACACGCCGTGCCGGACGATGGCATCGTCCGTGTAACCCGAAACAAACAACACCTTCATATGCAAATGCTTGGCAATCAATTGGCTGGCCAGTTCCCCCCCGCTCATCCCAGGCATGACCACGTCGGTGACCAGCAGATGGATCGCGCCGCCGCGCTGCTCGCTGATCCGGAGAGCCTCGGCCCCGTTGGGCGCCTCCAGTACGGAATAGCCATGTCCCGCCAATATCGTGCGCGCCAATCTCCTGACCCGTTCCTCGTCTTCAACCAGCAGAATCGTTTCGGTGCCCTGGAGCGACTCCTGGAGAGGGGAGCGCGGCTCGAGCGCCTCGGCCTGAGCGTCCACGCGAGGCAAATAAATCTTGAACGTCGTGCCTCGACCCGGCTCGCTATAGACCCAGATATAGCCGCCGCTCTGCTTGACGATCCCGTACACGGTGGAGAGTCCCAATCCCGTCCCCTTGCCCTGCCCCTTCGTGGTGAAGAACGGCTCGAAGATATGCGCCTGCGTCTCCGTGTCCATCCCGCTTCCAGTGTCGCTCACCGCCAGCATGACGTAGGGGCCGGGTTGGACGGCGAAACGCTCCTTGGCGTAAGACTCGTCCAGATCCGCGTACGCCGTCTCGATGGTCAGACGGCCGCCCTGCGGCATCGCGTCCCGCGCGTTGACCGCCAGATTCATGATGACCTGCTCGATCTGCCCCGGATCGGCCTTGACGCAGCCCAAGGCCGGCGAGAGGGCAGTTCGCAGGGCGATATCCTCTCCAATCAGCCGCTGGAGCATCTTGTCGAGATTGGTCACGACGGCGTTCAGATCAAGCACCTTCGGCTCGAGGATTTGCTTGCGGCTGAAGGCCAGGAGCTGCCGTGTCAGGGAAGCGGCACGATCCCCGGCTTCTTTGATCTGTTCGAGCTCTTCGCGCCTCGGATCGCCCTGATCGGCGGCGGTGAGGAGTATCTGGCAGTAGCCGGTGATGACCGTCAGGAGGTTGTTGAAGTCATGGGCGATGCCGCCGGCGAGCTGGCCGACCGCTTCCATCTTCTGCGATTGGCGGAACTGCTCTTCGAGACGTTTGCGGTCGGTGATGTCATAGCAGCAGCCGAGATAGCCGGCGAAGCTCCCGTCCAGATTTGAAATGGGCCTACCGACGTCGATGATCATCCCGTACCGCCCATCGTGGCGGCGGAGGCGGTACTCCATTTCAAAGGGCCGGCGCGCGACGAACGCGTCCCGGTACGTCTTCACGCACCGCTCCAGATCCTCCGGGTGCACGCCTTCGGCCCACCCGTCGCCCAGTTCCTGCTCCATCGTCCGCCCTGTGAAGTCCAGCCATGCCCGGTTAAAATAGTCGCACTTGGCATTGATTCCTGAACGCCAGATGGGGATCGGGAAATTGTCGAACAAGCTCAGGTAATAGGCATAGGATTGGTTCAGGGCTTCCTCGACCCGCTTGCGCTCGGTGATGTCGCGGATCGCGGCCGTCATCAGCATGTCATCCCCGGCCATCAGGGACCCGAGGCTGATATCCACGGAGACCTCACTGCCGTCTTTTCTCCGCGCGCGGAGGTCCATGCAGGCGCCCATGGACCGAGGCCGAGGGTCTGCAGCGTATTGCGCGCGGTGGCCGACGTGCTGCGACCGGAAGCCCTCCGGTATCAGCATCTCGACGGATTGCCCGATCAGTTCCTCCCGGGCATAGCCGAACAGCTTCTCCGCCTGCGCGTTGACGAGGACGATCAGGCCCTTGCGGTCCACAATGACGAACGCGTCCGGCGCGAACTCCAGCAGGCCGCGAAACTTGGCTTCGTTAGCCGCGGCGTGTTGCTTCTCTTCCAGCGCCACGGCCCATTCCCTTCGCAGACGGCCGGTCACCCAGGCTAGGAGTCCCAGCATTGGCACGAGCACGAATGCGCCTCCGGCCGCCAGCTTCCAGAGAACCTCTTTCACGGGCGCCAGGATGTCGCGACGGTCCATACGGACGAGGACGCCCCAGTGCAGACCCGCGAAGTCTCTGCGCTGTTCGGACTGGGCAAAGCCGGTGACAACGGGCACATGCCGCCGCAAGTGCATTTCCTCCACGTATCCCGGCTGCGCTGAACCGATGAAGAGCGCTGAAGGGAGCCCCATGAGCTTCAAGTTCACCCGGCCTTCTTGCCGTAGAACTGAATCGGTGATGACCTCGCCATCACGGGCCAAAAACTGATATTCGAGCTGTCCAGCCGTTCCATGATGGACATCGAAGGTCCGCACTTCCTCTGTAAAGATCTGCTCCAGGTCAGACACTCTCACGCGTGAAGTCACGGCGCCCAGGAACTTGCCTGCGGGGTTTTTGACCGGCGCAGTAAAGGTTACGGCGAAGGCTCCGCCCAAGACTTGGGAAGGGGTGGCATCCTGCACATAGACGCGACCGTGGTCGCGTACGAAGCGGAACCAGGCCTGTTCGCTCAGATCCAGGCCGACGCTGCGGGGGTCGGTGGACGCGATGATGCGGCCCATGGCATCCGTTACGCCAATCCAGGTGGGGTAACCGTACGGCGCTTTGAACAGGTTGAGCAGCCTGGTTTTTCCGGCCGGATCGCTTCCTTGCATGGCGGGCGCCTGCGCCATGATCTGGACATTGGCGTATTGCTCAAGCAGAAGGCGGTCCAGCTTATCCGCTATGTCGGTGGCGATCAGCGCCAGGCTTTCTCCTGAGGCGGCGATGAGGCGATTCTGGATAAAGTGAAGGGCAGCGGCGCCCATCGCCACGGTCACGACGATCAGCAAGGCGATCAGGAGCGGAAGCCGACGATAGGCGCGTTTCTGAAATTTCATCATCGTTAGGCTTTCGACTCTAAAGAGGTGTCCATCTCGCGCTCATATCCGAAGCGTGGAGACGACGCGATAAGCGCCGAGAGAGTTCGGCGCGGAGTATCCAGCGTAGCGAGGTAGTCGGATTCCGTGCTCACACAGCACCACTCGGGGGCGAAGCCAGCCTTACACAGTTCATGCACCATGAGTTCGGCGTCGGTCGGTCGGTCTTCGAGGATCAACACACGGAGCGGGGTGGGCATCGCCATCCCTCTCGAGCGCTAACCGCCCTCCATAGTCATAATTTTATTAACTTAATTTTGATCTATCTATGACGAGTAAAATGAAGAGTGCTGATATAGCTTTGTGATATTAGTGATCTGGACTATTTAAATGAATGATGTTAATTAGTTCACAATTCAAATTGCGAGGGTATGGTCATGGCTTCCAAGAAACGCAATCATCGGAGTCTGGTCCA
>JAVHQA010000210.1:0-4735 GCA_036170875.1 Nitrospirales bacterium | reverse complement strand
ATTGCGAGGGTATGGTCATGGCTTCCAAGAAACGCAATCATCGGAGTCTGGTCCAGCGGTTTATGGCTGGACGTATCCGGACGCGACGAAAAGTGAAAAGCGCGCACCAGTCAAAATTAGTCTTAGCCGATCTCTGCAAGGAGTGCAGGCACAAGCTGGTCTGCGCTTTTGCTGACCTTGATGCCAAGACTAAGGGAGAGCCAACCTCGTTAGTCATATTGAAGCATTATCGTCCCGGACAACATGTGATTGATGAAGGAGAGCCGGTTACCCGGCTGCACCTGGTCTGTCAGGGGTTGGTGATGGCTACGGTTCTCGAGGAGAGCGGCCTGGAGACCGTTTTGCACCTTGTTGGGGTGGGGGGAATCCTTGGTGTGACGGATAATTTACTGGACGGAACCAGACATTCGATGTCAGTGAAGGCGCTGACAGATGCCACGATCGCTTTTATCAAGCCTGACGTGTTATCCGGACTGATAGAGAAGAACCCGTCTTTCGCGACGAAGTTCCTCCGTGAGATCGGTACCCAGGTCCGGTTCCTTGAACAACGGTACCGCTGCCTTCACTCCCATGATGCGTTTACCAGGACGGCTCAGGCCTTTTTGCAAATGGTTCATCTCTTCGGATTGGAGGCCACCAATAACAATAAAGTCGTCCTCCCGCTCAGATTGAAACGATCGGTCATAGCCCAGATTGTGGGAACGACACCGGAAACCATCAGCCGCGTGATGACGCAGATGCGCAAGAAAGACCTCCTACAACTGATGAATCACCAGATCGTGATTCCCAGCGTGCAGCGATTGCGTGACACCCTCAATCTTTAGTCTTCAGAACGGCAAAAGAGAGTGGCGGCTGGTCAGTCGAGGGCCTAATCTTCCAGCGTGGAGATGTCGCCGGGGCTCTGGCGCGCGCCCCCTTCTTGACGAACTTCAGGACGGGGGTGTAGCTTCGAGTCCTATGAGCAGCAACGCGCCTGTGGCGCTGGTCAACATGCCCTTCAGCTCGGGCCGGTACCCGTCCATTCAGCTGGGCACCCTGGCCTCGCTGCTGAAAGCGCAGGGGATCGGCGTCAAGACCTACCACCTCTACCTGCACTTCGCCTACCAGATCGGCCCGCCCCTGTATGAAACGCTGTGCGAGAAGCGGGGACTGCTCGGCGACTGGCTCTTCTCGCATCTCCTGTTCCGCAACAATCCCAAGAACAGCGAGTATCCCCGCACCTTCAAACCCCTCTTCGAATCGGTGGCCCGCGAAACCGGCTGTCCCCCGTCGTACCTGGAAGAGCTCAAGCTGAAAGGCGCCCCCCAATACCTTACGCGGATGCAGACCGAGATTGACTGGAGCCAATACAAACTCGTCGGGTTCACCTCCACCTTCGACCAGAACATCGCCAGCCTGACCATGGCGAAGCTGATCAAGGACATCCACCCCTCCGTGAAAATCGTGTTCGGCGGCGCAAACTTCGACGGCGAGATGGGGCTGGAGCACCTGCGGGCCTGGCCCTGGATCGACTACGTGGTGGTGGGCGAAGGGGAAGTGGCGTTTCCGGCGCTCGCCAGACACATCCTGGAGAACAAGGCCGGCGAACCTCCGGCCGGGGTGGCCTATCGGAAAAACGGCAAGGTTCAGTTCACACCGAGCCCGCACCTCTTCACCGAGTTTCACAAGACCGGCCCGCCGGATTACGACGATTATTTCGAGCTCCTCGATCAGCTCGACCCCCAGCGATCGCAAAGCCTGAACCGCATCTTGCTGTATGAGGCGTCCCGCGGCTGCTGGTGGGGCGAGAAACATCACTGCACGTTCTGCGGGCTGAACGCACAGAGCATGGAATTTCGCTCCAAGTCGCCCGCGCAGGTCTTCGAGGAATTCAGATTCCTCGCCGGCCGCTACAACACCACCCGGTTTCGTTTCGTGGACAACATCATCGACATGAAGTACATCGACGAGTTGTTTGCGAAGTTCGCGGCGGAGCGGCTCGACCTCGAGGTCTTCATCGAAACCAAGAGCAACCTGAGCAAGTCCCAGATCCGGACGCTCGCCCACGGCGGGGTGAAGTCCATGCAGCCCGGCATCGAGAGCCTCAGCCAGAGCCAGCTCGCGGAGATGAAGAAGGGCGTCAGCCCCCTGCAGAACCTCCAGATGCTGAAGTGGAGCGGCTACTACGGCATCCACGTGTCCTGGAACATCCTGCTCGGGTTCCCGGGAGAGACCAACGAGGACTACCGGCGCCAGATCGGCCTGATTCCCTCGATCCTTCATTTCCAGCCGCCGGAGGCCGTGGGGGAACTGTGGCTCGAGCGGTTCAGTCCCTATTGGAAATGGCCCAAGGAAAACGGCATTCGGATCACCGGCCCCGGCCTGGCCTATGCCTACGCCTACGATCCCCGGCTCGTGGACGTCTCGAAGATCGCCTACGACTTCGAGCACGAGCTCATCGAAAAACGCGTGGACCCTGGCCTGATCGAGGAGCTGACCCGCGCGACACAGGAATGGAAACGCCGGCACGCCTCAAACGACAAGCCGTTCCTCTACTATTCGAAGGCCCCCGATTTCATCACGATCTTCGACGGCCGCGCGGCCGACAAGCCCGTCAAAGAGCGCTACGACTGGCCGCACGCCGGCATCATCGAGTTCTGCAATGAAGCGCCCAGAACCGTCGGACAGATTCGCGGGGAGTTGAACGAGCGAAACGGAGAGCACGCCTACGACGACGCGGCGGTCACGCGCGCGCTCGACGACCTACTGCACAAGCGGATTCTCTACGAGGAAAAGGGCCGCTACCTCACGCTCGCCCTGCCGGTCAACCAGACGTTCTAGCGTTCACGCATGCCGCTCAATTCAAGTCGTCATCCTTCCAGTACTTGGTTCCCTTCACCGTCGCCTGGAGCGCCAGCCCGCTTTCCGTCATCTGATAAATGGTGATGCCGTCAAACACGGCTTCACCTCCGATGGCAGCGCCTTTTTCGCCGGCCTTGGCCGCGGCATCGGCCTGTCCTCCAAATTCCCAGCCGCTGCCGATGAACTTTTCCATGACGGCCCGGTCATGGAAAACGAACACCGCGCGAAAATCCTTCACTCCAAGCCCAAACCCAACGCCGGCCTCTCCCATTTTCATAAAAGTATTCCTGCCGGTTTTATTGTCATGAACGACGCCATGCCCGCCTCCGACGCCGACGAAAAAGAGGTAGACGTTGGCGTTGCTGAACACGGCATACCCCGGTGCCACGGCAATCTCGGCTCTGGCCTTGAGGCGATTCTCGTACAGCTCCGTCAGTACCTTACTTTTCATGGAGAGAATAGCCTGGCGTTTTTCTTGCGGAGTTATCCCGCTGGTCGTGGCGCACCCATTTACAAGGAAGGCTAGTGCCAGACCGCACAACCCAATTTTCACTCGTTCCATAAATTTATTCTCCTATTACTACAGATGTCTAAGATTACATCCTCCGTCGCGCTTTCAGCTTCGCCAGCCGCTGCCTGATCGCGTCAACGCCGTGATCGTCCGTCGCCGGCGCGGACTGGAGATAGCGTTCGTACTGCGCCACCGCCTCGTCCACGCGGCCGGACGCCTCGTAGGCGAGGCCGAGCCCCGCATAGGCCTCGGTCGCGCCGGGAGACAGCCGAAGCGCTTCCCGGTAGTGGACGATCGCCTCGTCGAATTTCCCCTGGCTGGTGAGCGCCTGCCCAAGAGACAGGTACACGCCGGAGTCCTTCCAGCCGAGCTTGAGTGCTTCGCGAAAAGCGGTGATCGCCAGGGCCGCGCGGTCGAGCGCCAGGAGCACGCTTCCGAGATGATAATTCGCCAGGGCCGCGAGGTTGTCCTTGTTGTCCGGATTAAGCTTGATCGCTTCGACCAGTTCGGCCATCGCAAAGTCGTACTCCTCCGCCTGGAGATACGCCAGGCCCAGCTCCAGCCTGGCACGCGGATCGGTCGGGGCACGGCGCACGGCCGCAAGCCGCTCCTCGACGGGCGACGTGTCCGCCGGAGGGGAGCCGGCCTCGCCCGGTTGGGCCGTCAGGACCATCCCGCACAGGAGCATCCCGGCCATCACGGCTCGGATTCCCCCTCGCCCGCATCCTGCCCGCGCAGCCGGCCGCTCACCCTCAGGCTGATCAGCGCGGCCATCCCGACCGCCGTGCACAACGCCGTGAGGGCCACCAGCACAAAGGATGCATTGCGAAACGCCGTCGGAGCAAACAGCCCCGGGATCGGCACGTGCGGGATGATGAGCCGGTATTCCAGAATCGCCATGCCGGCATACAGAAGCACCGCGAGGGCGGCCAGCGCATAGGCGGACCGCACGGAGAGCAGAAATCCAGCCAGGAGAACCGGCCCGACGGAGAGCGTCGCGAGCGGATTCGTCACACCGCCCGAGAAATGCAGCAGCAGGGTCAGGAGAAACAGGTCCATGCCGATCTGTAAGATCAGCGAGCGGGCGGCCGCATCCGACGAGACCGCCCCGGTCCTCCGCGCGGCGCGGCTGAGATGAACCCCGTACAGGACGTTGACTGCGGCCAGGGCGCCGGCGATCCCGTATAAGGGCACGCCGTCCAGCCTGGCGCCCATGCTCTGGGTGAGCATGACGGTACCCAGGACAACTGCAGCGGCGCAGATGTAGCGGAGATAGATGACCCACCAGGCGTGCCGGGCCAGGTCGGCCCGGATCATCGACGGCAAATCGGGAGCATTCATACGGGCATTCTAGAGGACTTATTACTGCGCGGCAAGATTCTT
>JAVHQA010000209.1:5452-9213 GCA_036170875.1 Nitrospirales bacterium | reverse complement strand
GCTACTCGCCGATGATCTGGACCACGAGGTCGCGTGTGCGGGCTCGCGTGTCAAAATCCACCACGACAATCTGCTGCCACGTGCCCAGCAGGAGAGCCCCCTCGGAGAAGGGAATCGTGACCGAGGGACCCTGCAGGTGCCCCCGGAGGTGGCTGTGCCCATTGTCCTCGCCAGGGTTGCGGGTGTTGTGCTGCCAGCGCGGGTCCGCCGGAATCAGCCGGTCCCAGATCGCCTTGGTATCGGCGCGGATGCCCGGTTCATCCTCAATGATCATCACGGACGCGGTCGTGTGCCGGATAAAGACCGTGGCAATCCCGGCCCGCAGCCCCGCCCCCTCCAGCGCCTCCTGGACACGTTTCGTGACGTTCTCGATCTGGGTCTCGCCGCGCATATCCAGCCGGATGTGTATGGTTTTCACGCTCATGATTGCACAATCCCCGTAGGGGCGGGGTTTATCCCCGCCCTTTCACGAGGGAGGGCGTAAAGCCCTCCCCTACGTGCTCTTCAAACCTCTCAGGTAGCGAATCTCTTTCTGCGGCAGCGCGGCGCTGCGGGCCTCGGCCAGGATCGCGTCGAAGGCGCCCTCGCCGGCAAGGCCCCGCACCGCCGCCATCACGCGGGGGCTCAGGATGCCCTCCACCCGCAGCTTGTCGAGGTAGGCAAACGCGTCGGAGAGTTTTTCCCTCGCCCGTGTGTAATAGTCCTGGCCGCGCCGGCGGTTGCTGTAGGCTTCGAACTGCTCGCATGCGACCAGCACTTCCGCCAGCTCGCGAACCCAGCGCGGGGCGCCGCTCAATTTTTCAGGGTAGTAGTAGTACATCATGATCCGCCCCATCCACGGCGCCCACGTCACGCCCATCTCGCGCAGCCTGGGCTGGGCGGAACGCAGGTGGCGGGAGAGCCGCCGCGCGTACCCCAGCCGCATTTCAACCTGCTGGCGGGTCCACGTGTCGAGAGGGATTCCCATCTTGGCCAGATCGCCGGCGTACCGGTCCATGAACGCCTCCGTCTCCCGCCCATACGTCGTGTCTGGATGGACCGCCCGCCACTCGCGGGGCCTGGTCGGAACCCCGTTCTTGCGCGCCCATGACCAGACCTGGCCGAACAACTTCTGATCGAGCCCGGCGCGTCCCAGGTCATGCAGCAGGCAGGCAATCTGGTAGCTCCGCACACGCGGCTCCGGATGGCCGAGCCGCTGCGCCACCGCCGCGCACATGCGCGCCGTGCGCCGGGCATGAAGGCAGTCGTAGCCGCGAATCACGCGGCCGGGCTTGCGGGGGTCGGGAAAGTCGTACAGTCGCATGAGCTGGGCGGCCAGCGCGCGGGGCACGAGGAGCGGCGCGGCGCGGCAGGGAGACACGGTGCCCCCCATTACGCCTGCCCCGGTGACTGCATGGCCTTGCCAAGGGCTCTGACCAGGATGTTCAGTGACACCCCCTTGAGGAGAAATTCGGTCACACCCAGTTCCCGCGCCTGCTTTTCCCACACCGAAGTGGCGCCTCCCGTCAGAATGATGACCCGGGCTTTCGGGTCGAGCGCGCGGATTTGCTTGAGCACCGCGATACCGCTCATCTCGGGCATGTGCAGGTCCAGCAGCGTCAGGTCGGGTCTCCGCTGCGTGAAGAGCTCAATGCCGTCGCGGCCGGTGATTGCCGTGAAGACCTCGTGGCCGAAATTGCTCAGTTCTATCTTCAACAGGTCGCACAGCATCTGCTCGTCATCCACCACCAGAATCGTCGGCATGGCACGTCCCTCTCAACAGCAGTTACTTAGACGCCGGCTCCCCCGCACCACTCATCGCCCCGGCCGGACGGTCGCCCTGCAGGGCCGGTGCGGCGGCGGCGGAGAGGCGCGGCCCGAGTTGTTTCATAAGCGGATACTCCCATCCCCATCCTATCAGCTTGCCGCCAACGATCAGCACCGGCGTGAGTTGCTGATCGGTAATGCCGCCTTCCGGTCCGGTCCCACCCGTGTAATAGAACAGCGCCTCATGTCTGATCCCATCAATCTCAAGCGACGCAGTTCGATAGGGGCTCTGTAGCAGTGTGGTCGTAATGCAGCGCAGCCAGCCGTTGTGGCGCAAATAAAACTCGCGGCTCTCCCAGCTCCATTCCACGCAACCCTCAACCGGATCGAGGCGCATCCGCTCCAACACTTCATCGCGGGACTGCCCGGCGGCCAGCGTCTTGAGCTGTGCGACGGTTCGTGTGGCGAACTCCAGGTTGGTTCCCGCCGTGGGAGCCGGCACGATGTAGTCCACCGGACTATAGCCGAAGATACACCCGGCCGCCGCCAGCAGCACCGCCACCAGCGCCATGTGGGCATAGACTCTTTTCATCTCACCCTCCTCTTCACCGGAATCCGGCTGACTTCCTCAAAGTATTTGACGAAGGCCTTCATCCCTCCGGATGCCTGGCCCCAATCGAACCGTTCGTTCGGCGCGTGGTAGCCGTGCTCCGGCAGGCTCAACCCCAGAAACATGACGGGCGCCTTCCATCGTTCCGCCATGGTCACGACCGCGCCGATGGACCCGCCCTCCCGGATAAAGGCCGGCTCCTTGCCAAATCCGAACCGCAGGGCCTTCCGCAGGGCCTCGGCGTAGGGGCCCCCAATATCCGCCGCGTAGGGCCGCAGCATCCCGTCCGCCTCCACACGCACGTCCGGATTGAGCGTATGGACGTACTTCCGGAACAGCGAGAACACCGCGGCCGGCTCCTGATCGGGCACCAGCCGCATGCTGACCTTCGCCTCGGCCCGCGGCGGAATGGACGTCTTGACCCCCGGACCCGTGTAGCCCCCGACAAAGCCATGGACCTCGAAGGTCGGCTCGGCCCACAGGCGGCGCATGACCGCAACGCGGTCCCGCACGCGCAGCTTTGTCAGTTGATGCGCAGCGGCGAAGGGCGCGACCTGGAAGCCTGATTTCAGAAATTGCGCCCGGTCCGCTTTCCCCAGCGGCTTGACCGCGCGGTAAAAACCGGGAATCGTGACGCGGCCGCTCCGGGCATTCACACAGGCCGACACCACGGCGGCCAGCTCCGTCAGGGGATTGCGCGCGACGCCTCCCGTCAAACCAGAATGCGCCTCCCGCGTCGCGGTTTTCAGGGTGAGCCGGGCGGCCAGGTTGCCTCGCAAGCCATAGGGCGCCGCCGGACGCCCGCCGGCCAGCCAGATCGTATCGGACACGACAACCGAGTCGGGCCTCCGAAGCCACGCCGCGCCCTTCAGCCCCTTCGCGAAATGCGGGCTCCCGATCTCTTCCTCAAGCTCCCACAGGAATTGAATGTTGAGCGGCAGGTTCTGCTCGACTACGTAGTGGGCCGCCAGCAGCGCAGTCAGCGCCGGGCCCTTATCGTCCGTCGTCCCCCGGCCGTGATAGTGATCGCCGTGTACGGAAAACTTGAACGGCTCGCGCGTCCACTCCGGCTCCATCGCCGGCTGGACGTCGAGATGGTTGTACACCGTGACCGTCGGCCACGCCGGATTGCGCACCCATCCCCCCACGACCATCGGATGGCCGCCGGTTTCCACGAGCGCGGCATCGGCCTTGAGTTCCTTGAGATACCCGACGGCGATCCCCGCCCCCCGCCGCATGTCCTCGCGTCGGGCCGGATCCATGCTGACCGTCGGCGCCTCCACCAACCGCCCCAGCCACTCCTCAAAGCGAGGCCGGCTCTGTTTAATATACTGATCGAGGCCTTCGTAAAGGGTCATAATCTACGCTCGAAATCCAAACGTAGGGGCGAGCCGGTGGCTGGCCC
>JAVHQA010000209.1:0-5442 GCA_036170875.1 Nitrospirales bacterium | reverse complement strand
GGCGCCCCCCCCACGGAGGGCGAGGCAACGCCTCGCCCCTACATCGGTCACGGTTCCCGTCACGCCGTTGCCTCCAATTCCCGCACCATCCCTTTGATCGTCTCGAACCCCGTCTGCCAGAACGCCTCCGATCGGATGTCCACGCCGAAGTCCTTGAGCAGCGACTCCGGCGAGCGTGAGCCGCCGGCCGCCAGCAGATCGAGATACCGTGGCACGAACGACGCCCCCTGCGTCTTGTACAGCCCATACAGCGCCAGCACCAACAGATTGCCGAAGCTGTAGGCGTAGCAATAGAAGGGACTGGCAAAAATGTGCGGGATCGTCAGCCATTCCCACCGGAATTCATCCGGCACCGCCACGGCCCGGCCGAACTGCCGCCGCAGCTCGGACAGATAGACGCCGCAGAGGTCGTCCATCGTGCCGCCTTCGCCGATGATCCGATGCGCTTCGCGCTCGAACCGGACGAAGTACGCCTGCCGCAGAATGGTGGCATACACGTCGTCGAGCTGCCGGATAAGCAGGCCCTGCTTGACCACCGTGTCGCGTTCCGCCGCCATGAGGGCATCCGACAGGATGCGCTCGCCGAATACCGAGGCCGTCTCGGCCAGCGGGAGGGCGGAGTGGAATGTGAAGACTGAATGGTCGGCCGCCAGCATGCCGTGGATGGCATGCCCCAGTTCGTGCGCCAGCGTGGCGATATCCCGGACATCGCCTTTGAAATTCAGCAGCACATAGGGAGTCATCCGGGGGAGCACGCTATAACAGTAGGCCCCGCCGACCTTGCCGGGACGGACCGCCGCATCCACGTGGCGCTCATCGAGCACGCACCCCGCCAGGTCCGCCAGCCTGGGCGAGAAGCCTCGATACGCGTCCAGTACCATTTTCGACCCCTTCGCGAACGTATACCGCTTATCGGACTCATGAAACCGCGCATAGATGTGGTGCCGGCTCATCTTCCTGATACGGCACAGCCGGGCCTTGAGCTTGAAGTAGTGCTGAAAGACGCCGGCATTCGCGGCGCAGACATGCAGCAGGGCTTCAACGGCATCTTCGGGAATGTCGTTCGACAGGTTGCGCACCCCGATCGGCGAGCGGTGCTTGCGCAGGCCCAGGTTCTCCTGCTTCCAGTCCAGCACCAGCGTCTTGTAGATGTCGCCGATCACATCGGCGTTGGCGGCGTACACCCGGAAAAGCTCGCGATAGGCGGCCTCGCGCACGCGGGCGTCGGGATCGCGCACATACACCATCAGGTCCTCGCGGGTCAGTTTTGTATGGACCCGGCCTTTAACCTTTAACTGGTAGCTCAGGCCGCTGGTGAGAATCTCGTAGAGCCCGACCACCGCCTGGCGGCCGGTAACGCTCTTGACGTTGACGATCTTTTCTTCCGGCTCGCTGAGCGCATGCTCCCGGAAACGGCGCAGGGACTCCAGATGGTAGGCGTAGTCTCCCGACATGGCCAGCAGCCGTCCGGCGTTCGCGTCATCGAGCTTCTGCCACCAGAGATCGAAGAACAGCATGCGGTTGGCGAGCTCCGCCTGCAACTCTTCCACGATCGCCTTGAACGAGCGCGCCTGCTGATCCTTCGTGTTCTCCGAGAACCAGAGGTAGGCGTAGGCGCCGAGCCGGCTTGTCGTCCGCGCAATCGTGTCGGCCAGGCGCAGGGCCTCCAGAAATGTGTCGGACGGGATTGCGGGCGACAGCCGCGCCCGGAATTCCTCGAACCGCCGGACCTGGCTATCCACCTCTTTGCGCAGGCCTTCCAGCTCGCGGGCCGGATTCGAGAGCAGGTCTTTGAGGTTCCATTTCACTACTTATACTCTTGCCCGCAATAGGCGCAGACGATCCAGCCGGACTGGAGAACGCGCTCGCAGCCGAGGCAGACGCGGCGGAGCGTTGCCCGGCAGGTGGGACAGAACCGGTATTCGGAGTTCAGCAGGCGCCCACAGCCGGGGCAACTGATCGCCGCATGCTCGCTAACCTCCAGCACCCGTCCCAGCTCATCCACGGTGGTCACGCCCGCCTTGGCCTTGTCCAGCCCATCCTGCACGAGACTGCGCATGCCGCCTTCCTGGGCGGCCAGCCGGATGTCCTCCTCCGTCGACTGCCGGAGAATGAGGTCGCGGATGCGCGAGTTCATCACCAGCGTCTCGAACACGCCTGTCCGGCCCTTGTACCCGGTTTCCTGGCACTTAACGCAGCCCTTGCCGGCCATGAACGTGCCGCCCGCCAGGCTGACGGGGGACAGGCCGAGCCCGACGATCCCGCCGGCATCGGGCCGGGACGGAGCCTTGCAATTTCCACACACCGTCCGGACCAGGCGTTGGGCAATGATGCCGATCAGCACGGAGGACACCAGATACGGCGGCACCCCGATGTCCAGCAGGCGCGTGATGGTGGACGGCGCGTCGTTCGTATGGAGCGTGGTGAAGACGAGGTGGCCGGTCAGCGCCGCCCGGCAGGCGATCTCCGCTGTTTCGGCATCGCGGATCTCCCCGACCAGGATGATGTCCGGGTCCTGGCGGAGGATCGACCGGAGGCCCGCGGCAAACGTCAACCCGATGTCCGCATTGACCTGCACCTGGTTGAGCCCCGGATATTGATACTCGACCGGGTCTTCCACGGTCACGATGTTGGTCGTCGGAGACTTGATCTGGTTCAGAATGCCATACAGGGTCGTGGTCTTGCCGCTGCCGGTCGGCCCCGTTACCACGACCATCCCCCGATGGCGCTCGATGAGGCCCTTCACCTTCTTCAGATCGTCGGCAACCAGGCCGATTCCCTCGAGCTCCAGACTTCTGCTCGAGGTGTCCAGAACACGAATCACCGCCTTCTCGCCGTGCTGGAGGGGGATAATGGAGATTCGGAGGTCCGCCTCGCTTCCTTCCACCGTCACCCGGACCGATCCGTCCTGCGGCAGGCGGCGCTCCGCGATGTCGAGGCGGCCGATGATTTTCAGACGCGACACCAGCGCCGGATGGAGCGCGGTGGGCACCTTGAGCTGATCGGACAGCAAGCCATCGAGCCGGAACCGGACCGTGCCCTCCGGCACGCCGGGCTCGATGTGGATGTCGCTGGCCCCCAACTGAATCGCCTTGCGCATGATGAGATTCATCAACTGGATGACGGGTGCGCCCTCGGCGTCGGCATCCAGCGCGCTGGGCGCCTGGGATCGTGGCGTGAGCATCGGCTCGGCGGGCGCGCCCCCCACGCCCTTCGCCATCAGGCGTCCCGCCCCCTCCAGATGCCGCAAATAAAACCGTTCGATGGCGTCCAGGATTTGGGACCGGCTCCCGAGCTTGGCCGTGACCTTGCTCCCCGTCGCGAATGAGAGGTCCTGGACCGCCTCATAGTCCAACGGATCGGCCATCACCAGTTCCAGCCGTTTCCCGTGGCGGCTGATCGGCAGGGCCGTGTACTTGCGCGCCAAGTCCTCCGGGAGAAGGTCCAGTTCTTCAGGGCCCAGCGTGAGGGAGGACACGTCGGTGTAGGGAACCTTCAGGTGATCACTGAGCAGGGGAAGGAGTTGCGCTTCCGTCACATGGCCGGCGTCGAGGAGAATTTCACCGATTCGTCTTCCCGACCGGCGCTGCTCGACAAGCGCCTGATCGAGGACCAGGTGCGTGATGAGTCCGCGCCTGGCCAGGAAATCGCCGAGACGAAGCCGGCCCGTCGTTTCGGGCGCCTTGCCCGGCTTCGTCGGCTTCTGGTTCCCGGTCTCCATCCCTCCGTCGCCTTATTTCGTGACGAGGAGCGGAACGAAATCTTCTTCCAGGACGGCCTTCTGTCCTTCCTTGTCGAGCATGAAGTCGATGAAGGCCTTGGCGATCGGCGACGGCGGCGTCTTCGTCACGAGCACGAGCGGCCGGCGCAGGGGATACGCTCCGGAGGACACGTTGGACAGTTCCGGATCAACTTTATTGATCGACAGCAGGCGGACCGGCACGCCGACGTTGACGTTGCCGAGCCCCGTGCTGAGATTGACGTAGGACACCGCATTGAGGCTACCCGACACGGTGCGGATGGCTTCCTTATCGGGCTCCACGACGCCTTTTCCGTTCACGAGCTTCCCGACCAGGTTCAACTGCTGTTCCAGATAGGGCCGCACGCCTTTGCCTTCCTCACGGTGGATGACGGTGATCTTGGATTCCAGCCCTCCCAGCTCATCCCAGGTCCTGGCTTTTCCCTCGAGCAGGTCGGTGATCTGCTTCGTCGTCACGTCCGTGACCCGGTTAGAGGCATTGACCATGATCGCGATCCCCTCCCAGCCGACCACCGTGCCGGTCCAGTCCTTCTCCTCGGGCTTCAGCGTTCGCCCCAGGACCGCGATGTCCGCCGAACCGTCGGCCAGCGCTGCCATCGGTTCTGCGCCGTCTGTCGCCGCAAACCGGGTGCGCACCATGGGATTCAGCTTCTCGAATTTCACGACCGCCTTCTCGAAGATTCCCTGCTCCCGGCCGGCCACAAACAGGTTCAGCTTGCCTCTGAGGTCCGAGGCCGCTTCGACAGAAGCCCCCGCCGCCCCCCAAAATAAGATTGCGAAAATGACGATCACCCGCACATGCATACATTCTCTCCTCTTCAAAAACCTGGCATCCCGGGGCAACCCTGACGCCGATAATACCACAGACCCCGTAGAGCTACCATCAAGGGAAACCATGCCTAGTCCTTCACAGGCACGCTCGATCCGGCCTTGACGCTCGGCGCCTTCACCCCCAGCACGCGCTTGGACAGGACCATGTAACTGCGCACGCCAAAGACGCCCGTCGCCTTCAGGCCGTACTCGGACTGGAGCCGGACCACGGCCGCGCGCGTGCGGGAATCATACGTCCCGGTCACGGGCCCTCCCAGCAGCCCCTGTGCGTGGAGCGATTGCTGGAGAGCCGCCACCACGGGATCCTTTCCCTTTCTCACCCGCAACGGAACCCTGATGCCGGGCAGGCCTTTCCACATAATCAGCGCGTCGCCATTGACATGCTGCAACAAGTCCGGCCGACTCACCACACGCCGACCCACCAGCGGATCAAGGATCACGGCCTCCGTTGCACTCAGCCCCACCAGCGCGACGGCATGCCGGAAATCGTCCGCGGTCTCCTTCCAGTCAAGCAGGCAGGGATAGTCGAGACGTGCCAGCATATCCCAGTCAACGGGCAGCCTGGCCGACTGCAGGCCGGACTGCGTGATCAATCGGGCGGGGTCCCGCCCGGCCAGCTTTTCCACCGTGGCGGATCGAAGGAAGCCCCACATCTGCAACAGCGAGAGCGTCGCCGTCAGGCGGGCGTTCTTGAGCTGGGCCACAGCGACCGCCGGGTTCTCGGATAGTTCCCGCGTCCGGCGGGCCTGACCGGGCGCCACGGAACGTCGCGCAGGAAACATCGCTTCCGGGACTGTAACGGAAGACTCTTCCGCAATGGCACGCTCCTGGACGGCTCCGTCCAGGCTTTC
>JAVHQA010000208.1:0-9224 GCA_036170875.1 Nitrospirales bacterium | reverse complement strand
GGGATCGGCGGGGACGGCGTTTGGCGGCCCGCCCTTGCGATGTTGCCGGCGGCGGTCCAGCCACCAGGCCAGCAAGGGGAGGGTGAGGGGCGCGCCCGGGAGCACCACCAGCACCAGGTAGGGGCTCAGGTCCGAGAGACGGTGGACATGGGCGCGAAGCTCGGCCCGGTCCTCTTTGGTCCACCGCTGCTTGTTCCGTGGCTTCATCAGGAGGGGCATGAGCCCCTTGACCTGGACCATTTCCGCCAGAAGACGCTTGCGCTCCCTTTCCTGCAGGTCTCGCAGTGACGTGAACACGCCGAGGAGGCGGATACGGGTTTGTCCGCTCATGGGTTCTTTTCGGCGGCGGAGGATAGCCGGGCGCGATAGCGCGCGATGAGGCGGCGCTGCAGCCACATGCCCCCCGCCACGAGCGCAACAATGAAGACCACGAGCCCGACCAGGCGGCCGTCGCCGGCGCCCTCCTTCGCGTAGACTTTGCCGTCGGCGCCTTTGACGATCACCATGTCCTGCTGGTTCCGGTAAACTTTTCCGGAAGGATCGCCCAGGTTGATCCACTCCTGGCAGAGCCGCACCGGCTCCTTCTCGCCGACCGGGTTGTACCAGGCCAGGCGGAGGCAGACGTCATGGACAGGATCGAAGAAGTCGCGGTCTGCAAAAATCCGGTCCAGGTCCAGGCCGCTGCCCCACAGGACCAGGAGAAAGAGGGCGTTGATCCCGATGATGAAGCCGATGGTCAGGCCGACGGTGAAACGCTTGACCCGGATCGTATTTCGCTGCTCCGAGGCGGTCTGCGCTGCCGCGTCCATGGCCAGCGTGTCCATGCTCAGGCGAGGATCTCCGTTCCGATGCCCTTGTCCGTGAAGACCTCCAGGAGGATCGCGTGCGGCGTGCGGCCGTCGATCACGTGGGCTTTCTTGACGCCCCCCTCGAGCGCATTGAGGCAGGCCTGGACCTTGGGCAGCATCCCCTCGCTGATCGTGCCTTTCTTGACCATCCGGGCGATGTCCTTGCGAGCGAGCGTCGAGACGTGCTTGCCGTCCTCGTCCTTGATGCCGCGTACGTCCGTCAGGACGACGAGCTTCTCCGCTCCCAGCGCTGCGGCAATCGCGCCGGCGACCAGGTCGGCGTTGATGTTGTAGGTTCGTCCGTCCCTGCCGACGCCCATCGGCGCGATGACAGGGATGGCGTTGGAATTCTGCAGGTCCTTTAAGATGGACGCGTCCACGGCCTGGACGTCGCCGACGAGCCCATAGTCCTCACCCTCAGCCCAGCTGTTGAGGTCCGTCCCGAGCTTCTTCGCCCAGTCGGCTTTCGTGAAGGGTTTGGCCTGGATCAGTCCGCCGTCCTTGCCGCTTAACCCGACGGCCTTGGCCCCGTGCCGGCTGATCAATGACGCGATCTCCTTGTTGATGGTGCCGCCGAGGACCATCTCCACGATCTCCATCGTGGCGGCGTCGGTCACACGGACGCCCTGACGGAATTTCGGCTCGATCGCCAGCCGCTTCAGCATCTGATCGATCTGGGGCCCGCCGCCGTGCACGACGACGGGGTTCAGCCCGACGTACTTCAGGAGCACGACGTCAGTGGCAAAGCCGTCCTTCAGGGACGGGTCGGTCATCGCCTTTCCACCGTACTTGATCACGATGGTCTTCCCGGCGAAGGCCCGGATGTAGGGCAGGGCCTCGACCAGCACGTTCGCTTTCTTGATTAATTCGTCCATTAAACCCCCGAACGTAGGGGAGGGGTTTATCCCCTCCCGAAGAGGGCGGGCGTAAAGCCCGCCCCTACATTACAAGATATACCGGCTCAGATCCTGGTCCTTGACGATGTCCCGCAGGCGATCCTTCACGGCCTGCGCGTCGATCGTCAGCTTCTTCTCGATCAGTTCCGGCGCCTCGAAGGAGATTTCCTCCAGGAGCCGCTCCATGATCGTGAAGAGCCGGCGCGCGCCGATGTTCTCCGATTGCTCGTTCACCTGGACGGCGGTCGCCGCGATTTCCTCGGTGCCCTCGCGGGTGAAATCCAGCGTCACGCCTTCCGTCTCCAGCAAGGCCGTGTACTGCTTGAGCAGGGCGTTCTGCGGCTCCGTCAGGATGCGGATGAAGTCGTCCTTCGTCAGCGGCTCCAGCTCGACCCGGATGGGGAACCGCCCTTGCAGCTCCGGAATCAAGTCCGACGGCTTGGCCACGTGGAATGCCCCGGCGGCGATGAACAGAATGTGGTCCGTCTTGACCGGCCCGTACTTGGTCGTGACGGTGGAGCCCTCCACGATCGGCAGCAGGTCCCGCTGGACGCCTTCGCGGGAGACGTCGGGTCCCATCGTCCGCTCGCGCCCGGCGATCTTGTCGATCTCGTCCAGGAAGATGATTCCGTTCTGCTCCGTCTTGGCAACGGCCTCCTTCACGACCGCTTCCATGTCGATGAGCTTCTGCGCTTCCTCCTGGACCAACAGCTCCAGCGCTTCCGGGACCTTCACCAGGCGGCGTTTCTTCTTGCCCGGAAACATGCCGCCCAGCATCTCCTGCAACTGATCCTGGATCTGCTCCATGCCGCCGATGTTGGAGATCACGCCGATCGGGACCCCGGCCTTGTCCTTCACCTCGATCTCGACCGAACGGGTATCCAGTTTCCCCTCGCGCAGCAGCAGCCGGAACTTTGAACGCGTGGCCTCGTAGCTCTCGTTCACCGGCGGGGGCGGCGCCTCGTAGCTCGCCTGGTCATAGATGCCCGGCGGCGTCTTGGGCGGGGGCGGAGGGACCAGCAGATCGAGCAGGCGCTCCTCGGCCTGGGCCTCGGCCTTCTTCTGGACGCGCCCGGCGTACTCGGTCTTGACCATCGTGACGGCCTGCTCGACCAGATCGCGGACCATGGACTCGCAGTCCCGCCCGACGTAGCCCACCTCGGTGAACTTCGAGGCCTCCACCTTGATGAAGGGCGCCTGCGCCAGCTTCGCCAGGCGGCGCGAGATCTCGGTCTTGCCGACGCCGGTCGGCCCGATCATGATGATGTTCTTCGGCATCACCTCATCGCGTAGCTCCGCGGGAAGCCGCTGGCGCCGCCACCGGGTGCGCAGCGCGATGGCCACCATGCGCTTCGCGTTGCGCTGGCCGATGACGTAACGGTCCAGCTCCTCCACGATCTCGCGCGGGGTGAAGCTGTCGAGGCTCGGCGGGTGTTGTTGTGCCGTGTTGTCCATCAGCCCTTCAATTCCTCGAGCGTGATTTCCAGGTTCGTATAGATGTCAATGCCGCCGGCGATCTTCATGGACTCCTCCACAATGGCCCGGGCGTCAAGCGCTGAGTGCCCGAGCAGCCCGCGTGCGGCCGCCAGGGCGTAGGGGCCGCCCGAGCCGATCGCCAGGATGCCGTCATCCGGCTCGATCACGTCGCCGGTGCCGGAGACGATCAGCGAGTGCTCCTTGTCGGCGATGGCCAGCAACGCCTCCAGCCGGCGCAGCGCCCGGTCCGTCCGCCAATCCTTGGCCAGCTCGACGGCCGCCCGGGCGAGGTTGCCGCGGTATTCCTGGAGCTTCGCCTCAAACCGCTCGAACAGCGTGAACGCGTCGGCGGTGGCGCCGGCGAAGCCCGCCAGCACCGTGTCATTATACATGCGGCGGAGCTTCTTTGCGTTGTGCTTCATGACGGTGGTGCCGAGGGTCACCTGGCCGTCGGATCCCATGGCGACGTGCCGGTCCTTCCTCACGCAGAGAATGGTGGTGGAGCGGATGATCATGGCGTCACTGTTCTTCATGAGCCCGCGGGTGCGCGTTGTCATAGGCCTCCATCATGCGGTCCAGGGCGACGTGTGTGTAGCGCTGGGTGGTGGACAGGGACGCGTGCCCCAGCATCTCCTGGATGGCGCGCAGGTCCGCGCCGCCGTCCAGCAGGTGCGTGGCGAAGGAATGCCGCAGCGTGTGGGGCGTCATCGTCGGAAAGTTCGGCAGGGCCCGGCACTGGGCCGTCACGATGCGCTCCACGCTGCGAGTCGTCAGCCGGCCGCCGCGGCTGTTTCGGAACAGCGGTCCCTCCATCGTTTCTTCTTGTGCCAGATACGCCCGCAACGCGGCGACGGCCTTCCCGCCCAGGAGGACCAGCCGTTCCTTGCGGCCCTTGCCCATGACGGTGGCGGCGCCGGCCTCCAGGTCCACGCCCTCGACATTCAAGCCAACCAACTCGGCGACCCGGACGCCGGCCGAGTAGAGTACTTCCAGGATCGCCTGATCGCGCGGCGACCGCGGCTGCGCCGCCTCCGGATTGTCCATCAGCCGCGCCGCGTCGGCGGCGGACAGGACGCGCGGCAGGCGCTGGTCCTTCTTCGGCGTGACGACTGTGGCCGCGGGACTCTGCTCGACGATCCCTTCCCGCCCGAGGTACTTGAAGAGGCTCCGGACGGTCGCCAGCTTGCGCCCGATGGAGCTTTTGGCGTCGCCCAGGCCCGCCCGCGCGGCCAGGAAGCTCCGCACCGCATAGGCGTCGATTGCCTCCGGCGCGGGGAGTGCGCCGTCGTGCATGGTCCGGAGGAACGCCAGGAACTGGCGCAGGTCCGCGTCGTAATTGCGGAGCGTGTGCGGGGAGGCGCCCCGTTCCACCGTGAGGTATGTCAGGAAAGACCGGACCGCTGCATCCATGCGGCGAAGTCCTCCAGGGCGCGCTGCCCGATCCGGCGCTGCCGCTCCTGCTTGTCACGGACACGGGAGGCGAGCGGAGGGAACAGGCCGTAGTTGGTGTTCATCGGCTGGAAGTGCCGCGGGTCGCTGGTCGTGAGGTACTTGAGCAGCGCGCCGTGCGCGGTCGTGTCGGGGGGAACGACGAGATCCTTCCCCTGGAGTCCCCGCGCGGCGTTGAGGCCTGCCAGCCCGCCGGTGGCGGCGGCCTCGGTGTAGCCTTCGACGCCGGTCAGCTGGCCGGCCAGAAAAATCCGCCCGTTGCTTTTCAATTGCAGGGTGTCGCGCAGCAGGGTTGGTGCGTTGACGAAGGTGTTTCGGTGCACGCTGCCGTAGCGCAGGAACTCGGCGTGTTGGAGGCCGGGGATCATCCGCAGAACGCGCTTCTGCGCGCCGTAGGTCAGCTTGGTCTGGAACCCGACCAGGTTGTAGCAGGTGCCGTGCCGGTTCTCCATGCGCAGCTGCACCACCGCATAGGGCCGCGCGTTGGTTTTGGGATCCACCAGCCCCACCGGCTTCATCGGCCCGAACATCATGGTGTCCCGGCCGCGCTCGGCCATGACCTCGATCGGAATGCAGCCTTCGAAGTAGGGGACCTTCTCGAAGTCCTTGGGGACCACCTTCTCGGCTTCCAGCAGGGCCTTGTAAAACGCGTCGTATTCGGCCTCGGTCATCGGGCAGTTGAGATAGTCGGATCCCTTGTCGTAACGCGACGCCCGGAAGACGATGCTCATGTCGATGCTGTCGGCATCCACGATCGGCGAGATCGCGTCGAAGAAATACAGGTTCCTGGCATGCGTCAGGTTCTTGATGTGCTCGGCCAGCGCGTCGGTGGTCAGCGGGCCCGTGGCCACAATCGCCGCGCAGTCGGGCGGGATCTCCGACACCGGCTCGTGCAGGATGCGGACGTTCGGGTGGCCTTCCAGTTGCTGCGTGACCTGCTGCGCGAAGAGGTCGCGGTCCACGGCCAGGGCCGCGCCGGCCGGCACCCGCACTGCGTCCGCCGTTTTGATGATGAGGGAGCCCAGCCGGCGCATCTCTTCCTTGAGAATGCCGGGGGCGCTCTGGATTTCGGTGGAGCCGAGGGAGTTGGAGCAGACCAACTCGGCCAGGTGGCCGGTCTTGTGGGCGGCCGTCTGCTCCTTGGGGCGCATCTCGTAGAGGGTGACTTTGGCGCCCTGGTTCGCGGCCTGCCAGGCGGCTTCGGAGCCGGCCAAGCCCCCGCCGATAATGACGATATCCTCGCGCATGACGGCCTTCCCTCAGGTAGACCGTAATCTTAACACACTACTCTTTATAGCCGCACTCCTCGCTGCGGCAGATGACGGAGGTGCCGGCTCCCTTGGAGTACTTTTCGACGAGGAAGGGGGCGTGGCATTGGGGGCAGGGTCTCGCCACGGGGCGGTCCCAGAGGGCGAACTCGCACTTCGGGTAATTCGCGCAGGCGTAGAACGTGCGGCCCTTCTTGCTGCGCTTCTGCGTGAGATCGCCGCCGTCCTGCGGGCACTTGACGCCGAGGGGGATGGGCTTGGTGGTTTTGCACTCGGGGTAGGCCGAGCAGGCGATGAACTTGCCGAACCGGCCGATCTTGATCACCATCGGCGAGCCGCACTTCTCGCATTTTTCGTCGGTCGTCGGATCCTCCTTCGCGACGATCTTGATGGTGCCGTCGGGCAGCTTCTCGAAGTTCTGGGTGTTCTTGCAGGGCGGATCGTCCTTGTAGCCCGGGCAGGCGAGGAATTTTCCGTTGCGGCCCCACTTGATCTCCATCATCCGCCCGCATTTCTCGCAGGGGACGTTCGTCGGGGGCTCCACCGTGTCCTTGGGACCGGGAATGTCCGCAGCCTTGACCATGTCCTTGCTGAACGGGACGTAGAAGTCGCGCACCGCATCGACCCAGGCCTTCGCGCCGTCCTCGACTTCGTCGAGCTCCTTTTCCATCAGCGAGGTAAAGTCCACGTTGAGGATGTCGGGGAAGCCCTTGACCAGGAAGTCGTTGACGGTGAGGCCGGTCTCGGTGGGCGCGAACCGCCCTTCGAGTTTGTCGACATACTTGCGCTCCTGGATCGTCGAACAGATGCTGGCGTACGTGGAGGGCCGGCCGATGCCCTTTTCCTCGAGCTCGCGGATGAGCAGGGCCTCGTTGTATCGGGGCGGCGGCTGGGTGAAGTGCTGCTTGGGCGCAAGGCCGGCGGCAGGGTGCCCTTCCTGTGTGACCAGCCGCAGGCGCTCGCCTTCGGTCAGGGCCGGCAGTTGCCGCTCCGCTTCCTCTTCGGTCTCCTGGTCCGCCTTGCGGCTTTGCTCGTGCAGCTCCGCGTCCCTGCCCTCCAGATAGACCGCCGTATGGCCGGGGAACTTCACGACCGTCCCGTTGGCGCGGAACACGTACGTGTCTGGTGTCTGTTGGGGCACGCAATCCACGCGGGTGACTTCCAGGATGGCCGGCGTCATCTGGGAGGCGATGAAGCGGTTCCAGATCAGCTTGTAAACCTGGTAGTGGTCCCGCTCGAGGTACTGCTTGATGGATTCGGGGTCCCGGTGGGCCGACGTTGGCCGGATGGCCTCGTGGGCCTCCTGGGCGGCCTTCTGGGTCTTGTACACGTTCAGGGTCTTGGGCAGGTACTCGGCGCCGAACCGCTCGCGGATCAGCTCCCGGGCTTCCTCGGCGGCCTCCTTCGCGATCCGCGTGCTGTCGGTCCGCATGTAGGTGATCAGGCCGACCGGCCCTTCCTTGCCGATCTCCATGCCCTCGTAAAGCTGCTGGGCCAGCATCATCGTCTTTTTGGGAGTGAAGCGCAGCTTGCGCGCGGCTTCCTGTTGGAGCCGGCTGGTGATGAACGGTGCGGCGGGGTTGCGCTTCTTCTCCTTGCGCTCGATTGAGCGGACGGTGAAGTCCTTCCCCTGCATGGCAGCGACGATGCGTTCGGCTTCCGGGGCGGCCGAGATGACGGCATCCTGGTCGTTAACGCTGTGGAGCTTGGCCTCGAAGGGCGGCGGGTTCTTTCCCGCCAGCGTCGCCGTGATGGACCAGTACTCTTCCGACCGGAAGGCCTCACGCTCGCGCTCGCGCTCGCAGATTAGTTTCACGGCCACCGACTGTACGCGGCCCATACTGAGCCCGCGCCGGACTTTCTTCCACAGCAACTGGCTCCCCTGGTAGCCGACGATGCGGTCCAGCACGCGGCGGGCCTGTTGCGCGTTGACCCGGTTCATGTCCACCTGGCCGGGGGACTGGAGGGCGCGCTTGATGGCCGACTCCGTGATCTCGTTGAACAGGACCCGGAAGACCTTGCGGTCTTTGCTCTTGGCCTTGCCGTCGATTTCCTGGGCGAGGTGCCAGGCGATGGCCTCCCCCTCGCGGTCCGGGTCGGGGGCGAGGTACACCTTGTCGGCCTCCTTCGCCTTCTTCTTGATGTCGGCGAGGACCTGGGTCTTGCCCTTGATGGTGACGTACTGCGGCGCGAAGTCATGCTCAATGTCCACCCCCAGCTTGTTGGTGGGCAAGTCCTTCACGTGGCCGACCGAGGCCATGACGGTATACTTGCCTTTCAGATACTTGGTGATGGTCCGGGCCTTGGCGGGCGACTCGACGATGATCAGGGATTTGGCCATTTACGCTCCGTGTTTATCTCAGTCTGTAGTACCGCTGTCCCGGCAACTGGCGCGCGACGCCTTTCAGTTCCAGGCCAAGGAGAATGCCAGCGACGCCGGCCGGCGTCAAGCCGCTCCGCTCCGTGAGGTCGTCGAGGTGCAGCGGATCGCGGCTCATCTGCTCCCACACGCGACGCTCCTCGGGCGAGAGGTCGGGCGGTTCCATGGCTTTAAACGGCATGGGTTGCTGTGTCGGAACCGCGGCCGTCTCCAGTTGCGGCAATAGCTCCTCCACGATGTCGTCGACCGTCTCCGCCAGTTTGGCGCCCTGCTTGAGCAGGCCATGCGGGCCTCGGCTCAACGGCGCGTCAATCAAACCGGGCACCGCGAACACCTCGCGGCCTTGCTCCAGCGCGAGGCGAGCCGTGATCAGCGAGCCGCTGCCCTCGGCCGCTTCGACCACCACGACGCCCAACGACAGGCCGCTGATGATCCGGTTGCGCTGGGGGAAATGCGATGGCTTCGGCGGCGTCCCCGCGGGGAACTCCGTGAGGACGGCGCCGCATTGTGATATCTCCTCCCGCAGGCGGCCGTGCTCAGGCGGATAGGTGATGTCCAGGCCGCACCCCAGCACGGCGATCGTCCGTCCGCCGGCTTCCAGCGCTGCGCGGTGGGCGGCGGCGTCGATGCCGCGCGCCAGCCCGCTGACGATGGTGAAGCCCGCGCCGCTCAGTTCGCGCGCGAGGGTCTCGGTCACCCGAAGCCCGTACGGCGTCGCCTGCCGGGCGCCGACGATCGCGACCGCCCGCCGGTCTTTCGGCTCGATCAGGCCGTCACAGTAGAGGACGGCCGGCGGGCTGGGGATCGCGCGCAGCCAAGCCGGGTAGCCGTCGTCTGCGAGGGCGAGGGTGAACCATTTACACCCGCCCGCCCCAGGCGCGCCAAGACGCGCCCCTTCCCGTTCCTG
>JAVHQA010000207.1:7332-9269 GCA_036170875.1 Nitrospirales bacterium | reverse complement strand
GGCTGGCCGAGGACGATCAGCTTATCGCCTTCGCCCAGCCGGGCCTCCTTGCCGGGATTGAACTCCATGTGGCCGTTGCTGCGTTTGACAGCAACCACGATCAGCCCTCGGTCGCCATCCACCCCGCAATCACAGACTGCCCGGCCGGCGAAGCGCGAGCCGCGTGCGATCATGAACTCTTCCATCTGCAGGTCGAGGTACGCGCTGGCGGTGGCCAGCTCCAGGAAATCCATGACCGCAGGACGGATCAAGGCCTGCGCGACCTGCATCCCTCCGATCAGATACGGCGACGACACGCGGTTGGCCCCGGCCCGCAACAGTTTCTGCTCCGACCCTTCCTCCCCGGCCCGTGCGACGATGTACAGGTCCTTCTTCAGCCCCCTGGCTGTCAGCACGATGTAGAGGTTGTGGATGTCCGTGTTGACCACCGAGACCAGAGCCTTGGCCCGCGTTCAATGCCCGCCTGGATGAGCACCGCGTCCTGCGTCGCGTCCCCTGCAATCGCCATGATGCCTTCCCGTTGCAGCGCGGCGATGACCTCCGGGTCTTTCTCGATGACGACGAACGGCAGTGGCTTCGCGCTCAGCTCCTTGCAGATGCGTTTGCCAACCCGGCCATAGCCACAGACGATGTAGTGATCGGTCAGTGTGTGCATTTTTTCCTCGATCCGGTATTTTCCGAAGACTGCCCGCAGCTCTCCCTCCAGCAGCAAGCGAGCCACGTTCCCTAGGACATAAAACAAAGTTCCCACTCCGCTGATAATCAGCACAATCGTGAAGACGCGCCCGGCGGCCGACAGGGGGTGCACTTCCGAAAAGCCGACTGTCATGACCGTCGTCACGGTCATGTACAGGGCGTCAAAGACAGGCCACCCCTCAATCGCGACGTAGCCGACGGTTCCCAGCATCATGACCACGCCGACGATGATGACGGCCAGCACGAGCTGTCGGGCAGGGTCCACAGGGCGGGGTACGACCGGCATCGGTTACAACCCTCTCATGAATATGGAACACAGAAAGAGGACAGGCCGATTACAGAAAAGCAGCCGGTCCGCTAACTCTGATAGCTCTCCATCGGCGGGCAGGTGCAGACGAGGTGGCGGTCGCCGTAGGCGTCGTCGATGCGCGCGACCGCCGGCCAGAACTTGGAGTCGCGCACCCACGGCGCGGGAAACGCCGCCTGCTCGCGGCTGTAGGGATGTTTCCAGTCCGTGGCGGTCACGGCCTCAGCCGTGTGCGGCGCGTTCTTGAGCGCGTTGTTGTCGCGCGGCATGCGCCCCTCGACGATCTCCTGAATCTCTCCCCGGATCGCGATCAGCGCGTCGCAGTACCGGTCCAATTCGGCCTTCGATTCGCTCTCCGTCGGCTCGATCATGAGCGTTCCGGGCACCGGCCAGGACACCGTCGGCGCGTGGAAGCCGTAGTCCATCAGGCGCTTGGCGACATCCATCACCTCGACGCCCGCGCTCTCCTTGAAGGACCGCAGGTCGAGGATGAACTCGTGGGCCACGAAGCCCTGCTTGCCGGTATAGAGCACCGGGAAATACTTCTCCAGCCGCCTGGCCATGTAGTTGGCGTTCAGGATCGCGACCTGCGTTGCCTTGGTCAGCCCGTCGCCGCCCATCAGCGCGATGTAGACCCACGAGATCGTGAGGATGCTGGGACTGCCGTAGGGCGCGGCGGCGATCGGCCCGATGGATTGCGCGCCGCCCAGATGCGTCACCGGATGCCCCGGCAGGAACGGCGCGAGGTGCGCCGCGACGCCGATCGGCCCCATGCCGGGCCCGCCGCCGCCGTGCGGGATGCAGAACGTCTTGTGCAGGTTGAGGTGGCACACGTCGGCCCCGATGTCGCCCGGCCGGCACAGCCCGACCTGGGCGTTCATGTTGGCGCCGTCCATGTAGACCTGGCCGCCGTGGTCGTGCACGATCCGGCAGA
>JAVHQA010000207.1:3260-7232 GCA_036170875.1 Nitrospirales bacterium | reverse complement strand
GTGACCGGGATCATCTCTGCGGTGCCGTTGAGCTTCATCGTGCAGGAGCCCAGGGGGATCATCGAGTGGACCAGCGAGAGGTCCCGCGCCTGCAGGCGGTGGATGTACCGGAGCATCTCGTGCTCGGAGTGGTACCGGTTGAAGACCTCGTGCGTCAGGTACTTGCCGGTTCGCGTCAGCGCCGGCGGGTAGCCAAGATTGGCCTGGTCTGCCAGATCTGAAACCGTGAAGGGAACGGCCTGCCCTCCCGCGAAGATCTCGAAAAGTGTCTGGACCTCCGCGACCGTCGTGAGTTCATCGAGGGAGACGCCGAGCGAGCCGTCGTCGAACCGCCTGAGGTTGATGCGGCGGTCGTTCGCCGATTTGAGGAGGTGGTCGGCGGGCCGGCCGTTCGGCTGCACGCGGATCGTGTCGAAGAACGGCTCGCCGCCGACGCGGCAGCCGAGCCGGTTCAAGCCTTCCGCGAGCGTGGCCGCCAGCCAGTGCACGCGCTGGGCGATCCGCTTCAGCCCCTCCGGCCCGTGGTACACCGCGTACATGCCGGCCATCACGGCCAGCAGCACCTGGGCCGTGCAGATGTTGCTCGTCGCCTTGTCGCGGCGGATGTGCTGTTCGCGCGTCTGCAGGGCGAGGCGGAAGGCGGGCTTCCCGGCGGTGTCCTTCGACACGCCGATGATGCGGCCCGGCGTCTGGCGCTTGTACTCGTCCTTCGTGGAGAGGAACGCGGCATGCGGCCCCCCGAAGCCGAGCGGCACGCCGAAGCGCTGGCTCGATCCGACCGCGATGTCCGCCCCGAATTCTCCGGGCGGGCGCAGCAAGGTCAGCGCGAGCAGGTCGGTGGCGACCACCGCCAGTGCGCCGGCTGCATGGGCCCGCGCGATCACGTCCGTGTAGTCGCGAATGGCGCCGTCCGTCGCAGGGTATTGGAGCAGGACGCCGAAGAGGTCCCCGCGTTGGAAGTCGATCGCCTCCGGTGCGCCGACGTGCAGGGTGATCCCGAAGGGCTCGGCGCGCGTCTGCATCACCGCGATGGTCTGGGGGTGGCAGTCCTGCGCGACGAAAAATCCCTTTTTCTCTCCGCCTTTAATGCGCCGGCACATCATCATCGCTTCGGTCGCCGCCGTTCCTTCATCCAGCAGCGACGCGTTGGCAAGCGGCAGGCCGGTCAGATCGGCAACCATGGTCTGGTAGATCAGCAGCGCCTCCAGCCGCCCCTGTGCGATCTCCGCTTGATAGGGCGTGTACTGCGTGTACCAGCCGGGGTTCTCCAGGATATTCCGCTGAATGACGGGCGGGGTGATGCAGTCGGAGTAGCCCATGCCGATGAACGAGCGGAAGACCTGGTTCCGGTCGTGCAGGACGCGCAGCTTGGCAAGGGCATCGTGCTCGCCCATGCCCGGATCGAGCGCCACGGCCTTGCGCATCCGGATCTCTTCCGGGACGGTCGCGTCGGTCAGAGCGTCGAGCGATTGCAGGCCGAGGGTCGCCAGCATCTCCTGGAGATCGGCGTCCGTCGGGCCCAGGTGCCGGTGGACGAACTGATCGGTCGAAGGAAAGGGCTGCATCATAAATGGACGATAACGATATTCATCTTCGCAGAATAACATGGCTGGATTTGTTTGCCAAGAGGGTGGCGGATAGGGTAATCATGTGTCGCGATGAAGGGCGCCCCGGACACCATCCACGACATTCTGATCGTCGGCGCCGGCCTGGCCGGCATGCGGGCGGCCGTCGCGGCGGAGGCGGGACTCGACGTCGCCGTCATCTCCAAGGTGCATCCCGTGCGCAGCCATTCCGTCGCGGCGCAGGGCGGCATCAACGCGGCCCTGGGCGCGGACGACTCCTGGGAGAAGCATGCTTACGACACCGCGAAGGGCGGTCTGTGGCTCGGCGATCAGGACGCCATCGAGGCGATGTGCCGCGAGGCGCCCGAGGACATTCGCGAGCTGGAGCGGATGGGCGTGATCTTCAGCCGGGACGCGCAGGGGCGGATCGCGCAGCGTCCGTTCGGGGGCGCCGGCTTCCCTCGCACCTGCTACGCCGCGGACCGCACCGGCCACGCGCTCCTGCACGCGATGTACGAGCAGCTCCTGAAGCGGCAGGTGCGGGTCTATGAAGAATGGTACGTCACGGCCCTCATCGTTGAGGACGGCGCCTGCCGGGGCGTCGTCGCGTGGGACATCCTGCACGGCGGCCTGCGCGCCATCGGCGCCAGGGCCGTCATTCTGGCCACCGGCGGCTGCAGCCGGATCTATCTCACCAGTACCAACGCCGTGATCAACACGGGAGACGGCATGAGCATGGCCTACCGGGCCGGTGCGCCGCTGATGGACATGGAGTTCATGCAGTTCCACCCAACCACGTTGAAGGGCACCGGTATTCTGATCACCGAGGGGGCGCGCGGCGAGGGCGGCTACCTGTTGAACACGCTGGGTGAGCGGTTCATGCAGCGTTATGCGCCCGAGCAAATGGAGCTGGCCACGAGGTCCACCGTCTCGCTGGCGATCGGGACGGAGATCGCTGAAGGGCGCGGCGTGGACGGCTGCATCCTGCTGGACCTGCGCCATCTGGGCCGGGAGCGCATCCTGGAGCGGCTGCCGCAGATCCGCCAGCTCGCGGTGGACTTCGCCGGCGTGGACCCTGTCGAGTCGCCGATCCCGGTGCGGCCAGGGGCCCATTACGCGATGGGCGGCATCAAAACCAACGTGTGGGGCGAGACCTCCGTCGTCGGCCTGTACGCGGCCGGCGAGTGCGCCTGCGTCAGCATCCACGGGGCAAACCGGCTGGGTGGGAACTCCCTGTTGGAGACCATTGTCTTTGGCCGGAGGGCCGGCCTGCGGGCCTCCGAGTACGCGCGGGCGGCGGCACCGCCGTCGGGAGACTCCGGCCTGCTCCCGCGTGAACAGACACGGATTGCCGGACTGCTGAAGCGCAGCGGGCCGGAGCGGGCATGGCAGGTCCGGGAGGAATTAGGCAAGGTCCTGGCCCTCCACCTCGGGCTCGTTCGGACGAAGGACAGGATGGCCGAGGCGCTGTCCTTGGTGCGGGCGCTGAAAGTTCGCGCCGAGCGCGTCCACCTGGAAGATAAGAGCCGCACTTTCAATACCGATCTCATCTCCGCGCTGGAGCTGGGATCGCTGGTCGAGCTGGCCGAGACGGTCGTGGCCGGGGCTCTGGCGCGGGAGGAGTCACGGGGCGCCCATTACCGATCCGATTTTCCCAAACGGGACGACGCGCGCTGGCTCAGACACCAGCTTTGCCACCATACACCCGACGGCCCGCAGCTCGAATCCGCGCCCGTCACCATCACGCGGTTCCCGCCGGCGTAGGATGGGGCAGGGGTTTATCTGAATGTACCCGTTGTGTTATGATAACAAACAACTGAGGGTTCATCGGTTAATTTTTCAGGCAGGGGGCAGTGATGAAAACACAGGAGATGGAACAGCCCGATTTCACGACGCATCCTCCGGCCTCGCGGATAGCCGACGGCCTGGACAAGCTCGCGAAGGTTATCCGCCAGCAGGCGTGGGGCGAGGCGTGGGGCCGGGGCTTGACGCCCACGCAGGGCCAGGTCCTGCTCTCGTTGATCCACCATCCCGAAAAACGGAAGACGCTCCCTGAGATCGCGGCCGATCTTTGTGTGAGTAAAGTGACGGCCTGTCTGACCATTCAGGTGCTGGCCCGCAAGCGGCTCGTTCGGAAGGAGCGGCGGAAGCGGGTGCTGGACAAGCTCTATGTGACGCTTACGCCGAAAGGGGAGGAGGCGGCCAGCCAGGCGACCCAGTGGACGGGCCTGCTCGTGCCGATCATTCAGACGCTCCCGCTGGCCCAGCAGGTCGATCTGCATCGCGCGCTCGTCCGGCTGCTCGTGACGCTGCAGGAGCGCAAGGAAATCGCCGTCAGCCAGATGTGTGTCACGTGCGCCCATTTCCGCGCCAATGTCCACGACAATCCCGACGCGCCGCATCACTG
>JAVHQA010000207.1:0-3160 GCA_036170875.1 Nitrospirales bacterium | reverse complement strand
ACCGCATCCCGCCCCAGCGGAAGCCCTTCACGTCCTTGATCTGCGGTTTGGGCGGGGGCGCGGTGGCGGGTTTCTCCAGCAGCAGCACCTTGAAATCCCACAGCCCGAACCAGGCCGGATCGGAAATCTCGTGATAGTGGTGGCCCAGCAGCCGCGGCAGCATGTCGCCCATGGCCTGCTTGAATTCTGATTCCGTGTAGGCGCGGATGGCGAACGGCTTCCCCTCCGCCTCGCAGAAGCGCCGGATCGCGTACGCGGCGCCCGTGCAGAGCACGCGCGTGTCGGGCTTGATGCCGAGGAACTGCGGCAGCGCGCCGTACTTCTCCTGAAAGCCCAGCCAGCGCGCGGCCTGCCGGAGGTGGCCGAAATGCGTTTCGTACTCGGTGTGCCCCGGCAGCTTCACGGGCGCCGACCAGCCCTCCTCGATGCCGAACTCCACGAGGAAGGCGTGCCCGCCCGGCTTGAGCACGCGCCAGACCTCGCGGAGAAAGCGCAGCGGCCCCAGGTTGAAGATGAACTCCGCCGGCATCTCCTTGTCCAGCGACAGCCCGGCCCGCCGGACCCAGTCGAGCGCCTCCTGGTGCAGCGGCGTGTCCCCACGGCCGGACTCGGCTTCCTGTTTGGACAGCTTGACCGGCGTCATATCGGCCATGTTCTCGTTGTCCACGATGAGGTCCACGCTGGCGTCTTTGAGGGGGAGAAACTCGCCGTTGGCCTGGACGCCGGTCGGGTCCCACCCACCTTCCCTGCCCAGCGCCAACTGGGATGCCAGGAAGGGCCGGGTGATGTCGAGGAAGACATACCGGACGCCCTCGCGTTCCTCCGCGGAGAGCCCCCTGGCCAGCTCGCGCGCCACGTAGCCGAGCCCCCCTCCGACTTCCACGATGGTGCGGGGCTTGCGCGTCCACCAGCCGAGCTTCCGGAAATTGTGGGTGAGCAGGCGCCCGTAGGTGAGCCCGTTGAGCGCCGCGGTCGGGTCCCGGAACAGATGCGACACGGTGGTCTCGATGTTCTCGAAATGGTCCTGCTGTGTGGCGATGTCATGCACGTGAAAGTCCGCGAGGTGGCCTGCGCCTTCGAACTCCGTCGAGCCGGACCAGCCCTCCCGGATCTTCTGCAGCAGCAGGTCCCAGCGGGCGTCACCACGGTCCTTCGCCGGCACCTCCGCGCCGTAGTAGCAGAGGGAGTAGCGGGGCAGGGACCAGTGTTCCAGGCACCAGCGGCCGGTCTCGCCGTGGGACCCGCAGATCCGGCTGCCGAACTTCGCGAGCAGCAAGCCGACCGCGGCCTGACCGTCCATGGCGGAGAGCAGCGTGGCGCCTTCGTGGTTGACGCGCATCAGCGGGACGGCGTCGTCAAGCGGGGTGAGCCACCATTCGTCGTCCGCGTGCTGGTACACCACCATGTCGGGCATCCGCCAGGCGCGGAGCGCCAGCACGTCGTCCGTCAGCGCCAGCGCGTTCACTATCCCTCCCATAGCGGCGTGGTGACCGAGTAGGCCGGGTCGTCGAGGTCCTCGATGTACGGCTGGTCGGCCTGGCCTTCAAAATAATACTTGGCGGAGAGGCGGGCGAGAAACTGTTCGGGCGTGAGGCGTCCCGCCAGAAGGCCGTGCTCGTGCGGGCGCAGGGCCAACAGCACATACCGGATGAAATGCGGCTGGCAGAAGGCGAACAACCCCTCCGGCTCATCGAAAATCAGATCCGCCGGACTCGCGCAGAGGGCGCAGGACGAGGGCGCCCACGCGGAGGCCGAGGGCTGCTTTTTGCGGATCACCATTGCCAGTTGCTCGGGAGACAGGCGGCGGGCGGCGAACGTGGTCACGTGGTCCGGGCAGAGCGTAAACCGCCCGGCCGGGGTTACGACCGACTCGACCCGTCCGGACTCGCAGATCGCGCACACCGGCTTCGCCTTGGAGGACGCAATCGAAATCAGCGCCATGGCCACAGGATAGAAACCGCCTGGAAGGCTGTCAAGATTCTGGTTTGCAAGCACACGCTCCTGTGTTATTCTCAATGATGTCGGTGGCTATTTTGCGGGGTGCGCCTCATGTCTGAAGTCTTCGGCTGGAACGTGTTTGGAGTGGCGGTGGCGGTCCTCGGAATCGTGATCGCCTACGCGATGCATATGAGAAAGAAAGCTCCCGCACCTCCCAAGGAATGACCGGACGCTAAAAATCCACTGGCAGGTTTCCGACCTCTTCGAGCGTTTTTCTGATCCCCCGGCTCTTCATCGCCTCATAGACCTTTTTCAGGAACGGGGTGTCGTCGTGGGTCATCACGCCACGGAAATCAACCTCGTCCCAGTGGACGATGATCTTGATGTACGGGGACTCTCCCTTCCGGTCCGGCACGACCCATTTCACCTGGAGCAGATCGCCCCACTCGCCCCCCGGATGGTGCTTGTCCCAGAAACTGTGCGGCCCTTCGAAGACCGGAGGCCAGAGGGCCTTCATCTTTTCGTGATCGCGCAGCTTCACCATGGCGACGGGATTATACCCGATGCGGACTGAGTCGCGCCAGACCATCTCTGCGGCGCTCTTCCTCGAAATCCAGCGGCGTTGGGAGAGGGGTGCTGCGGTTTGACTCTCGGCATCGACTGGATTATCTTGCGGGGCAGTGCGTCAGTTGCAGAGGGGAGAGCGAATCGCGGATGAGATCAAGAATGAGGCGCATCACGGCAGTGTTCGTCGGAATGGTCGCGGTCACCTGCGTGGCGTTTGCGCAAGCCCCTCCTCCTGCGCCGGCCCCGGCCGAGCCCGAGTTGTTTGTGCCGTCGCTCGCGCTGATCAAGGACAAAGAGGGCAAGTACGCGCTTGTTGCCCTGACCTACATGCCCAACTCCTGTTACCGGGCCATCCTTGCCAAGGAGGGGTTCCCTGCGAAGGAGAAGGAGCCCGATGCGGAAGGGGTCCAGATCATCGTCAAAAACGAGCAAGGGAAATTATGCGCCAAGATGAGGTGGCCCGTGACCCAGCAGCTTGCCGGGCTCAAACCCGGGAAGGGAAAAACCATGATCTGGGCCTATGTGGTGCAGGACGGGAAGGTCCAAGGCAAAAGCAAGGTTGATCTTTCGGCGGCGCGTGACATCAGCTCCTTGGTCGGCGGTGAACTTCCGACTCCGTTCTAAGCAGTCCTGTTGAACCGATCCCCCGCCAAAG
>JAVHQA010000206.1:0-9273 GCA_036170875.1 Nitrospirales bacterium | reverse complement strand
CATCCGGCAGGGCATCGCCCTAGATGAATCAGTTATTTATTAACGAGCCCTTAGCTTGGTTGTCCGATGAAAACAATAGAACCCAATGGCGCGGACTTCATCAAGCTCGGCTCCGGCGGGCATTGGGAGCAATCGTGCATTGAGAATGACCAGACCATTCGACTTGGATTTAACGAAACTAACCACGCGGCATGCCTGGGTGGCAAGTGGGACAAAATCCGTAACGACGAACTGAAAAGTGGACGCGCCAAAGGGAAAGCAACGGAAATCACCAATGAGATTCGGCGTTTTTACGAAGAAGGCAAGGAAACACTCTGGATTACCTTCTATGCCAACCGAATGTGGTGGTGCTTTGCAGAGAAAGCAGTGAAACGACTCCCCGACGGAAGCAAAGCAAGAAAAGTGATTGGCCGGTGGCGAGACACCGATATTCATGGGCACCCACTTTCGTTTGAAACGATAAGCGGGAAACTCCTTCAAGTCAGAGGATTTCGAGGAACCAATTGTTCTGTTGATCTCGACTATGTCACAAACAAGATCAATGGCATCACACCACCTGAAGTCACACGAGCAATTGATTGTGCCGAGGCTTTGCATTCGTCCTTGATACCATTGATTCAAAATCTGACGTGGAAGGACTTTGAACTGCTTGTTGACCTTGTTTTCTCGAATGCTGGATGGCAGAGAGTCAGCGTATTAGGGAAAACAGAAAAGAACATCGACCTTGACCTGCGCTCGCCCGTGACAGGCGAACGTGTCATGGTTCAAATAAAATCGGCATCGGACAAAGAAGAATTTGAATCCTACTGCCAAGAGTTCTCTCGAATGAAGGATTTTGCCGCATTCTTCTACGTGGTTCACAGTCCGAACAAATCGCTTGCAGATGCAAAAACCCCGGCTCGCACGAAACTTATCCTTGCGGAACAGCTAGCAGATCTGGTCGTCAACGCTGGTTTAGTGAAGTGGTTAATAGAAAAGAATAAATGAGCATCGAATCATCGGGGGGAGTTTACGTTTTGCCCGTGCGGGCAAAACGAAACTCGCCCGTAGCGTTCGCCGACAGACACCACCCGCATGAGCAAACGTTACAGGTTCGCATGTTCTGACCCTCTTGTCACCATGCCCACCCCTTCGGTACACTGACGCCCGCAAGATTCCCCCCACCCTCACCCTCCCCCTCAAGGGTGGAGGGAACAGAAATTTAGGAGAATTTGAATCCGTGGCGGGAAACGCTCGAAAAACTGAGCACGCTGGATCAAAAAAGGGCGAGGGCGCCTACTGGGGCCGGAAGGCCGACGCCAAGCGCGACAGCAATCGGGCGCGGCGCGAGGTCGCGAAGCGAGCCGTTCGCCAGGGCCTTGCGGATTCGACACGTCACGACGGCACTGCCTAGCTCGGTTTATTCATTGGAGAAAATGACCCATGGCTCGCCAGGTGATACGCGGCAGGAAATGCCTTTCGCTTACAGCGTTCGGGCGTTGAGGACTTCGTCGTCGCGGAGGGCTTCGAGCGCGGAGGCTGGGACGGTAGTGACGGCGATGGTATCGCCGACGGCGTTGAAGACCTCGACGGAATACCCCTCTGTGCCATCGGGGGCGGCGTGGCGCTCCACCACCTTGACGATATCGCCGCAACGGAGGCGATGCGCCGGCAGATCGCACGTCAGCGCCACATCGGTGTAAAGCTCAAACTTCATCATATCCTCCGCTTGTCTGGGATAAGTGTAACGAACTTCGTGACGCCCGACAAGTTGCACTAAACGGTCTTGCAGCATTTATTCATGCGGGGTAGACTGAGCGTCCATGAGCTTGAAGAAGGGCGACATCATTGATGAGTGGAAGCGCTACCCGGACGGCTGCGGGCTGGTCGTCAAAGTGATGGGCGGGGGGGACGGCTTTACGAAGATCGTCTGCTGCGGGCACGAATTGACCCAGGAGGACGTGGTGCCCGCCCCGATCAAACAGCACGGGCGGAAGATGGGCCAAAAGGGCGTCGGTTTCATCATCGACGAGAAGAAAAGCCACCCGTCATCCTGCGGCCTGCGCCTGATGATCATGGACGGCGGGCAGGGCCTCGAGCGAATGGAGTGCTGCGGGCATTCCCTCACGCTCGCCGACGAGCGCGAGTTCCTCGACCTGGGGGTACGGAACATCCGGAAAGCGCAGCCGGTGGAGGACGAGGACGCCCCCGCCGGGCCGACAGGCAACGCCTAGGAGGGGCACGGCGCGCCGTGCCCCTCCTAGCAATCACCCCAAGATGATCTTTTTCAGCTTCGCCTGAATTTCGAGCACAGACATCGACTGCTGCAGCCGCTGCATTTTTTGGTTGCGGATGCGGGTGGCTTCCTGATTGGTGAGATCGACCCCCGCCGAGCGAACGGTTATTTGTAATTTGCGAAGAAGCTGGTGCATTTCCTTGAACGCCGCAGCGTCGAATTTCTTCAGCACCAGCGGGTTCAGGGCAATATATCCCTCCATGACTTCCTTCGACATCACGACCAGGCTTCGTCCCCTGCCGCCGCCTGTGTCTCCTTTGGGTACGGAGATTGCCATAATGCCCCTTACATCAGTTCCCGGTGGACGGTGATTTTGCTCCGGGCCTTCAGCGCTTCCAGATAGGCCATGAGCGTCCGCTGCTGCTTCTGCGCCAGCACGGCTTGCTCCGCGCGATCAGACGACGCCCCCCCCTGCATCGGGACGGACGGCGTCGGCTGGGCGGCCAGCATCGCCTGGACTTCGGACAGCTCGTCCGCGGTCGGAGCCACGGATTCGCGAACCAGCATCCGCGCCTTTTCTCGCAGCAGGTCGCCACGATGCGACGTCTCAAAGAGTTCGGGCGTCAGGCGGTTCTGCGCCAGCAGGCGCTTGTACTGCTCCGGGTCGAACGTCCCGTTGTGCTGGAAAGCCGGGATCTTCATGATCGATTCCCGCACTTCATTGGCCGTCACGACCACGCCCATCTCGCGGGCCGCCTGCGTCCAGAGGCGGGAGTCGATCAACTGATCGATCACCATCTGTTTGAGCTGATCTTCCGGCATCTTGTCGCCGCCCGGCATCATTTCCTTATAGAACCGGGACATGTTCTGCAGGAGGCGCAGGTATTCCTCGCGCGCGACGCGCTCGTCGCCGACGCTGACGATGACGTCCGCTTTGTTCTCCTCGAATCCCCACCAGCCCATCGTGAGGACAAAAACCACCGCGATCGAGATCATGATCGCCCGGTAGAACCACGGCCGTTCAATCGCGCTTTCCCGGATAACCTTCAGCATTGTGCGCGCTCCTTCCTGACAAAAGTCGTGCCTATTGTAACCAACAGGGGGCCGCCTTGCAACGGCGCCCAACTATTTGTCTTACCGCATGTTTTTTGCTACAATCCATTCCTGAAGTAGGAGCAGGACACTTGCCGGAAACGGGGGGCATCCTCGACAAGCAGCAGGAACGAACGCCCGTCCAGGTGTTTCCCAAGGCCACGGTCCTCCACCGCTTCATCGCCAAGTCATTGGACGTATTGATCGTGTTGGGAGTTGGGGAGTTGGCGCCACCGTACGGGTTCTGGGTGGCTCTGTGGTACGTGCTGGTCGCAGACGGCTTTGCCGGGCGCAGCATCGGCAAACGTCTCATTGGGCTCCAGACCTGGGCCCCTGAACTGCGCGCGCCGGCCGGATTCAAGGACTCGATCATCCGGAACGTGCCGCTCGCCGTCGGCTACGTCATCTTCCAGGTTCCCTACGTGGGATGGCTGGGTACCGTCGCCGTCCTTGGCATTGAGGCGCTTCTGATTATCGGCAACGCGCATGGTTTGCGGATCGGCGATGAGTTGGCTCACACGCAGGTCGTTGACGAAACGATCTTCGATGTGGAGTCCCAGACGTAAAGGAGCAGCGGCGTGAGCGTCACCTCAGACATCCTCGGGTGGTTCTCCAATGACCTGGCCATCGACCTCGGCACCGCCACGACCCTCGTGTACGTGCGCGGGCGCGGCATCATCCTCAACGAGCCGTCGGTCGTGGCGATCGAAAAGAAGACCGAAAAGGTCCTGGCCGTCGGCATCGAGGCCAAGAAGATGCTGGGGCGAACCCCCGGCAACATCTTGGCCATCCGCCCGATGAAGGAAGGCGTGATCGCCGACTTCGAGATGGCGGAAAAGATGCTGCGCCATTTCATCGAAAAGGCGCATAACCGCCGGACCTTCGTGCGGCCGCGGATCATCATCGGCGTGCCGTCGCGGATCACGCAGGTGGAGCAGCGCGCGGTGCGTGATTCGGCGGAGCTGGCCGGCGCCCGCGAGGTATACCTCATCGAGGAGCCCGTGGCCGCCGCCATCGGCGCCGGTCTCCCGATCACGGAGCCGTCCGGCAACATGGTGGTGGACATCGGGGGCGGCACGACGGACATCGCCGTGCTCTCGCTCGGCGGGATCGTGTACAGCGAATCCGTCAAGGTGGCGGGCGACCGCATGGACGACGCCATCATGAACTACGTGAAGAAGAAATATAACCTGCTCATCGGCGAACACATGGCCGAGCGGATCAAGGTGGAAATCGGCTCCGCCTATCCTTACGAGGAAAAGAAAACCCTCATGGTAAAGGGGCGCGATTTGATCTCCGGGATTCCGCGGACGCTCGTGCTGGACGACTCGGAGATCCGGGAGGCCCTGTACGAACCGATCAGCACCATCGTGAACGCCGTCAAGGTGGCGCTCGAAAACACGCCGCCGGAACTGGCCGGCGACATCATCGATTGCGGAATCGTGCTGACGGGCGGCGGCTCCATGCTCTGGGGCATGGACACGCGCCTGCGGGAGGAGACGGGCCTGCCGATCATCACGGTGGATGACCCTCTCACCTCGGTGGTGCTGGGCGTGGGCAAGATTCTCGATGAACTGGACCTGCTGCGCAAAATCAGCGTGATGTCCCAGTACAGCAGCACGCGGTAACACGCCGAACCGGCCGGGGACATGATCTCTCTACACTCCATCGCCGGTGGCAAGCGGGCCATCCTCCTGCTTCTTGCCCTGCTGATCACCGCGCTGCTGCTGCTGCCGGAGTCCCGCCAGGAACCCCTGCTGGCGCTCGGCCGGTACATGGCCGCCGCCGTCTCCATTCCCCTGCGCGCGCTGGAGTGGGGCAACCAGGGCGTCGACGGCATGTGGACCCGCTATGGGACCCTGCAGCACGTGCGGGACGAGAATTTCACGCTGCGCCAGGAAATCGCGCGCCTGCGGCAGGAGAACGTGCGCATGCACGAGACGGCCGCCGCGTCCACGCGCCTGCGCGACCTGCTGGAGCTGAGGGATCGGCTTCCCTATCCCACGGTCTCCGCGCAGGTGGTCGGACGGGATCCCTCCAACTGGTACCGCAGCATCGTCATCAACAAGGGCGCGGGAGACGGCCTGGCGATCGACATGGGCGTCGTGACGCCGGCGGGGATCATCGGCCGGATCGTGAAGGCCTATGACCGCTTCGCGATCGTCCTGCTGCTCATCGACCCGAACAACGCGGTCACGGGACTGGTGCAGCGTACGCGGGACGAGGGCATCGTGGAGGGCACGGAGAAGGGCCTCACCCGCATCAAGTATCTCCCGCTTCTCTCCACCGTCAAGGTCGGCGACCAGGTGGTGACGTCCGGCCTGGCGGGCGGCTTTCCCCGCGGCCTGCCGATCGGCACCATTACCAAGATTGAGCGGCGCGAGGCGGAGCTGTTCCTCTCCGCCGAAATCTCGCCGGATACCGACTTCGCCAAGATCGAGGAGGTGCTCGTCATCACGTCGCCGCGCGAGTCGACGCAGCTCCCGCCCATGCCGTTCCCCCTCCAGCCCCCGGCCAGGCGCGACGCGGGGGACCAGCGATGAAGGTCGCCGCCTATGTCGCGCTGGTCCTGCTGGTCATTCCGATCCAGATCGTGCTGCTCGACCGGATCAGCATCGCCGGGATCCGCCCGGATCTGGCGCTCGTCACCGTGTGCCTGATCGGACTGTACCGGGGCGAGATAGAAACGGTGCTGGCCGGGCTCGCGATGGGGTTCGCCCAGGACCTCTTCTCGGGCGGCGCCCTCTGGGGCAACCTCTGCCTGAAACCGGTCCTCGGCCTGATGGCCGGGCTGGCCAGGCGCAACCTGGTCAACCTGACCTGGGCTTTTGTGCTGACGCTCATGCTGGGGCTCTCGCTCCTCTCCGGCTCCGTCATGTACCTGCTGAAGTCCTTCGCGGGATCGGGCGCAAGCTTCTTCCTGTCAGCACGCGGGATCATCCTGCCGCAGGCCTGCTATGACGCGATCCTCGGCCTGGCGGCCTTCAAGCTCATCCGGCTGTGGAAGCCGCGCCGCACGCCGCTGGCGGCCTTCACCTATGAGTAAGTTCACCACCCAGCACGAGGACTTCAAGAACCTGCAGCGCCGGCTGCTGTACCTGCGCCTCGGCCTGTTGCTGGGGCTGCTGTTCCTCTCCGTGCGCCTGTGGTACCTGCAGGTCGTCAAGGGCGACTACTACCGCGCGCTCTCGGAACAGAACCGCATCCGCACGGTGGACCTGAAGCCGGCACGGGGCCTGATCTTCGACCGTCACGGGGAACTGCTCGCCAACAACGTCCCCAGCTTCAACCTCTACCTCACCGTGGAAGACATCCGGGACCGGGAAGGCCTGGCCGCCGCCCTGGAGGACCTGCTCGGCCTGCCCCGCGCCGAGACCCAAAAGCGGCTGGCCCTTCAGGCCAGGTCGTATGTGCCCATCCTGGTGAAAGCCGGCCTCACGCTCCGCGAGGCCGCGCTCATCGAAGGCCACCGCCTCGATCTGCCGGGGCTGCGGATCCATGCCGAGTCCCAGCGCAACTATCCGCAGGGCTCGCTGGGAGGACATCTCCTTGGCTACGTCGGCGAGGTCTCGCCCGAGCAGCAGGACGAGCCGGCCTTCGCGGGCCTTCCCCAGAGCAGCATGGTGGGCAAGGCGGGCGTCGAGAAGACATACGATCGCATGATCCGGGGCACGGCCGGCGAAAAGACCATCGAAGTGGACGCGCGGGGCAACGAACAGAAAACGGTCGGGGTCGTGGAACAGACGCCCGGCGATGACCTCTATCTCAGCCTCGACATGCGCATGCAGCAGATGGCCGAATCCCTCCTGGGCGAAGAGGCCGGTGCGGTCGTCGCGCTGGACACCACAAACGGCGATGTGCTGGTGCTGGCGAGCCGCCCCACCTTCGATCCCAACACCCTGTCGCGCGGCCTCACCGCCGCGGTGTGGGAGCAGATTGTGACAGACCCGCGCCACCCGCTGACCAACCGGGCCCTGCAGGGGCAATACCCGCCCGGCTCCACGTTCAAGATCGTCGTCGCCTCGGCCGCGCTCGAATCGGACAAGTGGTCCTCCGATACCAAGGTTCGCTGCACCGGCACTTTCCCGTCCGGCAACCACGTCTTCAAGGACTGGAAGAAGGGCGGGCACGGCGTCATGGACATGGACCAGGCGATCGTCAATTCGTGCGACGTGTACTTCTACAACATCGGCCACAGGCTGGGGATCGACGCGATCGCGGAGACGGCGCGCTGGTTCGGGCTGGGGCAGCCCACCGGCATCGACCTGCCATCCGAGCGCGTCGGGCTCATCCCCTCCACCGAGTGGAAGCAGCGCGTCCGGAAAGAGCCGTGGTACGCCGGCGAAACCATTTCGGTGGCCATCGGGCAGGGCTATGTCTCGGTGACCCCGCTCCAGATGGCCGTGGCAACAGCGGCGGTTGCCAACGGCGGCATCCTGTACAAACCACGGCTGGTGCGCGCCGTCCGCGAGCGGGCGAGCAGCCGTCTCCGGGAGATCCCGCCGCAGGACCGCGGGACCGTCCCGCTACAGGACCGCACGTTCGCCCTGCTGCACGAGTCCCTGCACGGGGTCGTCACGCACGGCACCGGCGGGCGCGCCCGTTCGAAGATCGTGGAGATCGCCGGCAAGACCGGCACGGCGCAGGTGGTAGGGGTGCGCCCCATTCAAACCGGCACGAATCACGAGGCTCTCCCCAAGCAGTTTCGCGACCACGCCTGGTTCGTGGCCTACGCGCCGGCGGACGATCCCAAGATTGCGGTGGCTGTCATTGTGGAGCACACCGGACACGGCGGCACGTTCGCCGCGCCGATCGCAAAGGCCCTGATCGAGGAATATCTGAAAGTCTCGGACACCGATGATCGACACCAGAACACCGGACAATTTTGAGTGGCGGTTCGTCCTCGTGGCGATGGGCATCCTCGCCGTCGGGGTGATCTCCATCTACAGCGTCGCGCCGGGCCCGGCGCCGGGAGGGCAGGCCCCGCTGTACGCCAAGCAGCTGGCCTGGATTCTGATCGGCACACTGGCCTTCCTGGCGGCCATCGCCATCGACTACCACAAGCTGGCCCGGCACGCCTATGTCCTGTACGCGGTGATGCTGATTATTCTGGCGCTGGTCCTGGTGATGGGCAAGTCCAGCCGGGGCGCGCAGCGCTGGTTCTCGCTGGGGCCCATCGCCTTCCAACCGTCGGAAGTGGCCAAGCTGGTGCTCGTGCTGGTGCTGGCCAAGTACTTCGCCGACGTGCAGCGGTCCGGCTGGGTTCAGCGCGTGATCGTGCCCGGCCTGCTGACGCTGCCCGGCCTCCTGTTGATCCTCAAGCAGCCGGACCTCGGGACCGCGATGAGCTTCACGTTCATCTTCGTCTCAATGGTGCTGGTGAGCGGCCTGCATGCCAAGGCCCTCGGCATGGGCATTCTCTTCACCTCGATGCTGTTCCCGTTCGCCTGGGAGCTCATCTGGACGTCGCTCCACGACTATCAACGCGAGCGCATCCTGACCTTCTGGGACCCCATGATCGATCCCGCCGGCAAGGGCTATCACGCCCTGCAGGCCCGCATCGCCATCGGGGCGGGCGGCCTGCTCGGCAAGGGCCTCGACGAAGCCACGCAGAGCCGCCTCAAGTTCCTCCCCGAAGGGCACACGGACTTCGTCTTTGCGGTCTTTGCCGAGCAATGGGGCTTCATCGGCGTCCTCGTCCTGTTCCTCTTGTTCGCGGCCCTGATCTTCCTGGCCTCGGAGATCGCCTTCAAGGCCAGGGACCCGCTGGGCCTGCTCCTGGCCGCCGGCATCCTGTCGATGCTGGGCTTCTGCCTGATGGTCAATGTGGGCATGACGATGGGGATCTTCCCGATCGTCGGTATCCCGCTCCCGCTGATGAGCTACGGCGGAACGACGACCGTGACCTCGATGGCAGCCCTGGGGCTGCTCCTGAATGTGAAACGACGACGTTTGACACTGTTTTA
>JAVHQA010000205.1:0-1852 GCA_036170875.1 Nitrospirales bacterium | reverse complement strand
CTCATCGAGAAACTCGCGTACGGGACACCTCCCCGCCACAGTCTCATAATACTCTACTATGAAATCCATGGCATGGCAACATCATTATTGATGTATCGTGGTAGGTTGTGCCATCGCCTGCCGGGCATCCGCCTCTTCGCTCCTGAACTTTAGACACGGGCGCCATGGAAAAAGTTACATCGGGGCCACGGCACGGGGGAAATGAGACGGGCGAGACATCGCCTTGCCCCTACAATGGCCGCGAACCGGATAAGGGCGCATCGCACAAGCGGAGCGCCGACGCCGCCACGGCCTGAGCGACTTTCTCCATGAATTCCAGATTCAGCGTGTCGAGTCGGTCGGTGGGGCGGTGGTAATGCGGGTTGCGGAAGTCGGCGGTGTCGGTGAGCATGACGGCCGGATAGCCATAATGCCAGAAGGCCGCGTGGTCGCTCCGCCGGGTGTCGGGCAACAGTTCGCCGTTGCCCGGAACCGTCAGCGCGACCGTTTTGAGATCGGGCACCTGCTCCTTCGCAGCGCCTTCAACCGCCGCCGCCAGCGCGGCTGATGCGGTGTTCCCCACAATCGCCAGAAAGTCGCCGACCGTGGGGACGGTGACCGGCACGCCGGGCGGCTTCCGTTGAGAGCCTTCGATCGCGCACGCGTAGCCCACGCATTCCAGCACGATGGCGCCGGCGATCTGCTGATTGGATTCACGCAGCCACGACACATAAGCCAGGCTACCGAGCAGGTCTTCCTCCTCCAGGCAAAACGCGATGAAGCGGACTTCCCGGCTCAGCGGGACGTCCCGAAGACACCGGGCAACTTCCAGCATGACGGCCAGCGCGCTGGCGTTATCATCGGCGCCGGGGGAACCCATGACCGTGTCGTAATGCGCCGCGATGATGAGCGGCGCATTGCTCTCCGGCGAAGGATTCGAGGCAGAACGCGTCCCAATGACATTGCGATACGTGCCTGCCAATGCCTCGAAGGAATGCGTCGAGACGTCCAGCCCCAGGAGCCGGAACTGCCCGGCGAGATAGTCTTCCGCCTGTTGAAGAGCGACGGGCGAGGAGAGCGGATGGCGTTCGGCGATCAGCGCGCGCAGATGGGCCGACAGCCGCTCACGCATGGTCCTCCGGTTCCACGTGCACCACGACTTCGGCCACGCCGGGAAACACCTGCTTGAGCCGGTCTTCCACGTTATGCGCGAGGGTATGGGCGCGGGCAATGGCCATCGCCGGGTCCACGTGGATGCACAGGTCCATGAAGACGTGCCGCGCCATCCCGCGCGTCCGGATGTTGTCGCAGCAGCGCACATCGTCCACCATCAGCGCCACCCTGCGGATCGCCTCGACGTCGATCCGCGCCCGGTCGGCGAGTGATTGTGCCGCCTCTTTGAGGACCAGCACGCCCGTGTGGCCGATGAAGCCCGCGATGACCACCCCCGCGATCGGGTCCAGGATCGGATAGCCCGCCGCGACGGCCGCGAGGCCGATCAGCACCGAGAACGAAGAGAGGATATCGCTCGCCGTGTGGAGCGAATCGGCCACCAGGATCTCGCTCTGCAAAGCTCCGCCGCGCCGCCGCTCCCAGGTCATGACCCCCCAGTTGACCGCCATCGTCCCGAGCATGATCGCAAAACTGATGGCGGTCACCTCCGGCACCACGCCCTCGCGCCAGTGGAGATAGCTGTTGCGGAGGATGTACAGACAGGTCCCGAACAGCAGCAGCCCGATCGCAGCCGCCGCGAAGGTCTCGTATTTCTTGTGGCCGTAGGGATGTCCCGCGTCCGGCGGATGGGCCGAGACCCACAGACCGATGAGGCCGATCACGTTCGACATGCCGTCGAACGAGGAATGGATCCCGTCGG
>JAVHQA010000204.1:5949-9439 GCA_036170875.1 Nitrospirales bacterium | reverse complement strand
TACGGAATGCTCAATGGCCAAAGCGGTACGCGACGAAGTCATGACGACCGCCGAGACGTGCCGCTACTTGAAGGTGGCTCCTCGGACGCTCTACCGCTACATTCAGGAGAAGCGCGTCCCGGCCTTCAAACTCGGCAAGGACTGGCGGTTCGTGAAGTCTGAGTTGGACATGTGGCTCCGGAAGAAGAGCCGCGAGCAAACGCGGAGAAATAGCCGCTGATGTTTGCCGGAGAAAACTTCTGCAAGCTGGACGAGAAGGGCCGCTTCCTTCTCCCCCCCTATATCCGCGACCTCCTCTGCCCCGAAGGGCAGGCGGGAGAGAAAGCGGTCGTCTTCCTCAAGCGCAGCGAGCCGACCTGCATCCGGACGTACACGCTGACCAAGTGGACCAGCGCCCTCACGAACACCCGGGCCAGGCTGGACGAGGACCAGAGCCGCCTCTTCATGCATCACGTGGTGTCGGAAACCTCCACATCGGAAATCGACAAGGCCGGCCGCATTCTCATCCCCGGCAAGTTCCGCAAACACCTCAATCTGGCCGACGATCAGGAGATCGTGCTGGTCGGCATGTTCGACTTCCTGGAAATCTGGAACCCCGTGGACTGGCGCCGACGCCTCGTCCAGGCGGAAAACCAGCACGAAGCCTCCATGAGCAAGATCATGGACATTCTCGACAGGCGGTGAAGCCGCGCCCTTCACGCTCACGCCCCGCCGTCCTCCGCCTGTCGTCCTATCGCAGCCCCCAGACCGAACCCGGCGAAAGACCTGATCTCCGGTCGCTCATCCCGCGGAAAACCCGCATCCATAATGTCGGCGTCCTGTTTCGGGGAGGGGCCTACCACGAGACACTTCCACAGCAGGTACACCCCGGCGACCTCTTACGCCTGGTACTTCCGGTTCCTCCCAGCATCAACCATCACTACGCCACCGTGAACGGGCGGCGGGTGCTCTCGGCGGCCGGCCGCCGGTTCAAAGCCCTCGTGGGGCAAGAAGTGCTCTGCGCGCTCTCGAAACGAACCGGCGGGCGCGGCCTCCTGGACGGCCAGAGCAACGCTCCCCTGGCGCTCGACCTGCGGTTCTACTTCGTTTCGGAACTCCGGCGCGACATCGACGGCGGCCTTAAAATCACCCAGGACGCCGTCTGCGAGGCCCTCGGGATCAACGACAACCGGATCGTCGAAGTGACCCTGCGCAAAGACCGCGATGCCGTCGCGCCCCGCATGGAGCTGGCGCTCCGGGCTGCACGAATCCTGTTTGCGGCTCTCTGCTGCCTCATCGCAGCCGATCCCTTCGCGCAGGCCGGCGCCGCCCCTGATACCGGGGACATCCCCTCCGGAGACAGGATCGAACTGGAATACACGGCGGCGGACGGCATCACCGCCCAGACGATCCTGCCGATCTACCGCGTGGGCGCCGTCCGGTATTTCAGCGCCGGCGTGGGCGTGGAGGAGCGCGCGGCCCAGTATCCTCCGTACCCGCTGAAGCTGGTCTTCCTCGCGGGCACCAGGGCCTACCTCACGCAGGTGGCGGTCACAATCAAGGGCACAAAAGGGACCGTGAGCCTGCTCGTGCCCGGCGAACAGGTCACAGGGCCGTGGCTCTTCGTGGACCTCCCTGCCGGGACCTACGAGATCACCGCCATCCGGCGCGACCAGAGCGAGGTCAGGCAGAAGGTGGAGATTGGAGCGGGAGGTTCCAGTACCGTCTATTTCAGATGGAAGGAATAACCCCGGAGCGGCGCACTGCGTGGCGGACGTCTAGTTTCTGGACGCGGCCGCCGCCCTGGACTTGTACTCAAGGAACTGGGCGTAATCCACCATCAGCGTAGGCGGCGCGGCATCCAGCAACTTGTCGAGGGCGTCCCCGCCCTGCTCGATCACGAACTTGTTCTGCCCAAAGGCAAGCGAAAATTGCTGCGGCGCCACCGCCACTTCAGGAGCCTGCCGATCATACGCCGTCAGGCCCGGCACCACGTCCACCCGGTTCTGGTAGTTGACCAGCGCGATGGTCAGGCTGCGCCCCTTCACGAACAGCGTCCCCGACGTGACGTCCCGCCGGTCGTCCGCCCGACGTTGAGCCACATAGAACACGATGCGGTCATGGGCCCCCGCCTGAACCAGCGCCTCGGCCAGGTGAGGCGCCACGCGGGCCAACGCCGCCTCGTCAAAGAGCGGAACCGCTTCGAGCGGACCGGTGATGAGCTTCTGCAGCCAATGAGTTTTGAACTCGACGCGGACTTCCTGCAGGATGCTGGTCAGTTCCTGCGCAGTCAGGCGGGCCGGATGATCGTAGGCGGACCCGGCGTCCGGGATCGCCCGGACCACCACCTCATCCGCGGCCGGGTCGGCGGCCGCGCGATAATGAAAATCGCAGGCCGCCGCCAGGAAGACTGCACAAGCGGCAATGAGGAGACGAGCGCCGCCCGGCCTGTTCGCAAATCTGATCATGGCCTATCCTTACGGTTTCGCGCCGGCTGCAGGCGCCTTCGCCGGAGCCTCCGTAGCCTTCCCCATCACATCCACCGGCATCGACGGCGCATCCTTTGCCTTCGCGGGAGCCGCCGGAGCCTTCGCCGCAGATGTCGTGGATTTCATGGCCGACGCCGATTTCCTCTTCTTCGTGGGAGCGGGCTTCGCGACCGCGGCTGCGGCCGCCGCCTCTTTGGCGGTTGCCAGTTGGGCTTCCAGCTTGGCGATGTCCTCGGACTTCGACATCATCATGTCGTCCATCACCCGCAGGCGATCTTCAAGCGCCGCTACTTGCGTTTGCAGCTTCTTGGCCTCGGCCAGCTGGCCCGCCAGCTTCCGGGCTTCATCATCCTTCGCCCTGGCCTGCAGCCGCAGCTGCTCGACCTGGCTACGAAGATCCGTATTCTCCCGATCCTTCTCACGCATGAGCTCCGCCGAACCGCAGGCGGTGAGCGTGAGCATCAGCACTCCCAGTAGACACGACAGGCCAGTCTTTGCGTTCATGGGTTCTCCTTTACCATCACGGTCATTTCGACCCTTTCCAACGGATTATCGTTGCCATCCTTCTTGACGTTCAGGATGGCGTCCATGGTCTCCATCCCCCGGGCGACCTCGCCAAAGACCGTGTACTGCCAGTCCAGGCTCCCGCAGTCGTCCGCGCAGATGAAGAATTGAGAGCCTGCGCTGTTCGGATCGTTTCCCCTGGCCATGGACAGGGTCCCCCGTCGGTGGGGGCGGCTGTTGAACTCGGCCGGGATCGCATAGCCGGGCCCGCCTAGTCCGTGGGTGCCCCGGTTCAGGGTCTTGCTGTTCGGATCGCCCCCCTGAATAACCTTCAGCCCCGCCGGATTCACCCGGTGAAACGTGCAGCCGTTGTAGAAACCGACTGCGGCCAGCTTCAGAAAGCTCTCGCAATGGCGCGGGGCGATGTCGAAATAGAATTTCAGTTCAATCTCCCCAAACTTGGTCGCGATGACCGCGCGTGTGTCCTTCTTCTCCATCCCCATCCGTGCCCCGCCTGC
>JAVHQA010000204.1:0-5849 GCA_036170875.1 Nitrospirales bacterium | reverse complement strand
TGCCGATGCCCTGGTTCGTGGAAAACCAGTGGGCGCCGTCGTCCTCCGTTTTGAACACGCCCCCGCTGGTGCCGGCGAACACCGTCCCGTCCTTGCCCACGGCGAACGACTGGATCGCCCGTTCGGTCAGTCCGTTGTTGGCCAGGGCCCAGGTCTTCCCCTGATCGCCGCTTCGATACATCCCCACTCCCGTTCCCACGAACCACGATGACCCGCCGATCGCGATGCCCCGGACGGAAGCGTTCGCCAGGTGCCCGCCAAGGGTCCGCCAGGACTCGCCCTGGTCGCGGCTCACGTACACACCATTGTCGGCGGTCCCGGCATAGAGATCACCGGCCTTGCCCACCACCAGCGAGCGCACAAAATTCGCCGGGATCTGATCCCGTGGATGCGACAGCTGCGAGGGCGTAATCCGCGCCCACCGGGATGCGCCGGCGGGTTTGCGGTAAAGCCCCATCCCCGTGGTCCCGGCATATAGGGTGCCCTGTCCGTCCACGGCCAGCGCGCGCACCAGAAAATTGTTGAGGCCATGGTTGTCCGCCACCCATTTCTCGCCCCCGTTTTTCGACCAGTAGACGCCTGATCCGGTGCCCGCGTACAGCACGCCCCCATGAAAGGTCAGCACCTGAGTTTCCAGGCGATCCAGCCCGGCGTTCACCGCCGTCCAGGACTTGCCGCCGTTCCGCGTCCGGAACACCCCGCCCCGGAGTGTCCCCGCATACACCGCCTTGTCGGGCCCCACCGCGACCACGTAGACAAACAGGTCCGTCATTCCCTCATTGACGGCCAGCCAGGTCCGGCCCCCGTCGTCGCTCTTGAAGATGCCCTTGCCGAAACTGCCGGCATAGACCATCTGCTTTTCGCCAAGCGCCAGCGACTGGATGCTGACGAACGTCTCCGGCCCGAGCAGCTCTCCGGGGCCCTGCTGGGCCGGCGCGTCCGCCGGGGCCATGAGCCCCAGGCCCATGCCGACACAGACACTTAGGATATCACAACTACCCCGTGATTTCACTAGACAACCCTTCGGCCTGCCGTTCCCGTGGGAACAGCGGGTATGGCTTCGTCCTCTTCTTCTTCCTCGGTGGGCGGACAGGCCGGCGGACGGCCGAACACGCGCGCGCTGAGGATACCGATTTCATACAGCACGATCAACGGGCCTGCCATCAGCAGCAGGTTGAAGAGGTCGGAGGTCGGCGTGAGAATCGCCGACAGGATGAGATTGACCATGATGGCATGCTTGCGATACCGGGCCAGCAGGTCCGGCGTGATGACCCGCAGCCGTGACAGCAGCGTGATGATCAGCGGCATCTCGAAGGCGAACCCGAAGGTGAGCAGGAACTTCACGTTGAAGTCGACGTAGAGGCCCACCCCGATCTGGGGGATCAGGGCGCGATCGATCCCGAACTGGAGCATGAACTGCAGAGCCAGCGGCACGATCACGAAATTGGCGAACGCCGCGCCCATCGCAAAGAACCCCGACGCAATGGCCAGAAACGGGATGATCCACCGCCGCTCGCCCGGCAACAGAGCCGGCTCAAAGAACCTCCAGAGGTGATACAACATCACCGGTACGGTGAGGGTGATGCCGCCAAACAGCGCCACCTTGATGGCGGCAAAGATGGCCTCGGTGGGCGCGAAAAAGATGAGGTCGTCGGCGTAGGGCTTCTTGAGCCAGGCGATCATGTCATCGGCATAGGTGAACGTGAAGACGCAGGCCACAAGAAAGAACGCCCCGCACCAGTAGAGCCGCCGCTTGAGATCGGCGATGTGCCGATGGAGCGGCGTGCGGACGGGCTCACCCGCCTGCCCCCCCGCCGCTATGTCGGCCGCAGCCGGCACGTTACGCGGACGGCCCGGCCGCCAGGGTCCGATTCTGCTTCAAGGCGCGGACGATGGCCGCCATCTTGTCCCTGGTCGCCAGCTTGTCGAACTGGATGCGTTTCTTCTGCTGCTCTTCCTCGGCCGTCAGAAAGTGCCGCTTGTTGAGCTCGCTAAGTTGCGCCTCCAGCCGGTGATGGGTGCCCTCCAGCGTCTTGAATTCGGATGATTCTCTGCGAGCCAGTTCCAGGATAGCCGGATCTTCGTTGAGCATGGTGGCCCCTCCGTTCTCCATTAAAAAAGTCATGATCACCGCGTCCTCCCGGGGACGGTCATAGTATCCCTTGCGGAGGCATTTTTTTGCAAAGCCGAGCCCCTCATACAGCGCAATGGCGGCCAGGTTCGAGGCCCGCACTTCCAACAGCGTGGTCCGGACGCCGCGTTCCGACCCGACCGACAGCGCGTGCCGGGCCAGCTCCTCCCCGAGTCCACGCCGGCGGGCTTCCGGGCGGACCGCCAGATGCATCAGGTGCAGCTCCTCAAAGACCACCCAGAACATGACGTAGCCCAGGAGCGTTCCCGCCGCAAGGCCCGTCCCATATCCCGCCTCGCCAGCCCGGGCCACGACGTTCACGGCAAACGCATTTCCGTGCAACTCGCCGAGAAACATCTTCCGCGTCCAGGGCTCGGTGAAGGACGCCTGCTCCAGGGCCAGCACTTCGTCGAGGTCGCGCTCCTGCATCGGCGAGAGGATAACCGGCCGGGCGTCAATCATCGCGCAACCCGGGCCAGCGGCGACTTCAGCAGGCCCTTCTCAAAATTCACTTCCGCTTCAACGCGGCGCAGATAGGTCAGCGCCACCTCCGCGTCGGGCTTGCTCCCGCCGGCGAACTGCCGGATGCCCAGCCGCGCCACCACCGCCGCCGTGGGCGCTGCGCGAAGACCCTCGTCGCTCACACAGACCCGTCCGCCGAGTGCCGCTTCAAGCGGTTCCCGGTACCGCGCCGCGCCGTTCCCGATCAGGTGAACGGGGCCCTCGACCGCCGCCAATGCCAATGCCACCGCGCCGGGAGCCAGCACCGCGTCAGGGCTCAACCGTTCCAGTGCATTCCCGTTGCGCCTGAACAAGGCCATATACACCTCGCCCCGGTACGCATCGAGCAGCGCGCAGATCGTCACATTCGCCGGCGTGTAGCCCTCTGCCAACGCCTCCAGCGTGGGCACACCCACCACCCTGGCCCCCGCCCCGAGCGCCAGGCCCTTCGCCGTCGCCAGCCCGACCCGCAGCCCGGTGAACGACCCCGGCCCGACGGACACCGCCACCGCGTCAAGATCCCTGGCCGCCACACCGGCCTTTTTCAATACCTGATCCACCGTCGGCAGGAGCACGCCTCCCCGGTTGCCCTGCGCCTCATAGGAGAGCTCGGCCAGCAGCCGATCATCCTCGACCAGTGCCACGCTTTGTGCGGGTGTGGCGGTTTCGATGGCCAGCAGCCGCATCAGTTGTCCCTCTTGAATCCGGACGGCGCAGCCACCGGCTCGGCTTTGAGCGGGCCCCAATCCTGCAACGTCAGCTCCGGGTTCGGAATGATTTCATGAAACGTCAGGACGAGCCTGGCCTGGCCGAGCCCGTCTTCCGCCAGCACGCGGGACGGCCACGCCAGAGGGCCCGCCGAGGTCGTGCCGACGGCATGATAGTTCTGATAGGTCATCGTCGCCGCCAGATTGCCGGAGGCATCGAACAGGTCCTGGCGGACGATTTCCAGCGTCTTCTGCGCAAACCACAGGCGACGCGCCACACGATCCAGGCCCGGCTCTGCCATCACGTCCAGTACGTACTGGCTGTTCTCCTCGCGCAGAGACACGTGCTCGGTGGACAGGATGACGCCGCCCAGGCTGCCCAGGGTCGCCTGCAGGCCCAGCGTGACCGGCGCGCCGATCCCGCCCTTGCGGTCCAGTTCTGAAACCAGCCCCTTTTGCGTTTTCCCCTGCAAGGGAAACAGCAGCTGGTACTGGTTGCCGGCGAGCAGGAGGTCGAACAGCGGAAACCCCAGGCGGGCAAAGGTCTGCAGGCGGATGGTCCCGGGACGCTGGTAGACCAGCGCCGCCTCCATCCGCTGGGGAGACTTGAGCGCGCTCCCGCTCGCCTCGACCGTGAACAGCGCCTTCAGCGTTTGCACGGCGGCCTCCCGCTCCTGGAGCTTCGCCACCAATTCCTCCGCCGTGACGGCCGATGCAGTGGGAGCCTGGGGCGCGACCGGCGCCCTCGCACAGCCCGCCAGCAGCACAATACTGATAATGATTAGAAGTGCGTTCAGGCCGCCCTTCGACAAGCTCAGGGCGAACGGTTTCACTCCACTCCGTTCGTGCTGAGCCTGTCGAAGCACAACCGAGAAATATTTTATATCCCTGTTACGTGAGCACGGCATCAAGCGCCTGTCCCACTTCCGCCACGCCAATCAGCTCCAGTGAGTCGATCGGCGGCATCTTCACCAGATTGCGCTCCGGCAGCAGGCAGCGCCGGAAGCCCAGCTTCGCCGCCTCCCGCAGACGCGTCTCCGCCTGCCCCACCGCCCTGACTTCCCCGCCCAGGCCCACTTCGCCGAACACGATGGTGGTGGGCGCGATGGGCCGGTTCCGCAGGCTGGAGGCGACGGCCGCCACGATCCCGAGATCCAGCGCCGGCTCATCAATGCGCAGCCCGCCCACCACGTTCACATAGATGTCCTGGCCCGACAGATTGAGCCCCATCCGTTTCTCCATCACCGCCACCAGCAGCGCGATCCGGCTGCCGTCCACGCCGTTCGCCATCCGGCGGGGCATGGAAAAACTCGTGGGCGACACCAGCGCCTGCAATTCGATCAGAATGGGCCGCGTGCCCTCCAGGCTCGCCACCACCACCGAGCCGGTCGCCTTCTGCGGGCGCTCCGACAAAAACCACGCCGACGGATTGGCGACCTCCTGCAGGCCGGCATCCGTCATCTCGAAGACCCCGATCTCGTTGGTGGACCCGAACCGGTTCTTGACCGCCCGGAGGATCCGGTACGCGTGGCTCTTCTCCCCTTCGAAGTACAGCACCGTGTCCACGATGTGCTCCAGCGTCCGCGGGCCAGCGATCGCGCCGTCCTTGGTCACGTGCCCGATGAGAAAGACCGGCGTCCCGCTCCGCTTCGCGTAGAACATCAACTGCGCGGCCACCTCCTGCACCTGGCTGATGCTGCCGGGCGCGGACGTGAGCAGCCCCGTGAACGTCGTCTGGATCGAGTCTACGACCAGCGCCGCCGGCGCCACCGCCTGCGTGGTCTTGAGAATTTCCTCGAGGTTCGTCTCCGGAAAAATCAGCAGCCGGTCAGAGTCGATCCCGAGCCGCTCGCACCGCATCTTGATCTGGCGCGGGGACTCCTCGCCGGAGACGTACAGGACACGTTCGGTGGCCTTCGCAAGGCGGGGCAGGATTTGCAGCAGCAGGGTCGTCTTGCCGATGCCGGGATCGCCGCCGATCAGAATCACCGAGCCATGGACAACGCCCCCGCCCAGAATCCGATCGAACTCGCCGACGCCCGTCCGGAATCGCGCTTCATCGCCGGCCTCGATGTCTGCCAGCGGGAGCGGGCCGGTGGCGGCCGCGACGCCGCGGGGGCGCCCCTTCCCGACCTCGGGGGCCCGTTCTTCCTGCATGCTGTTCCAGCTTTTGCACTCAGGGCAGCGCCCCAACTGACGCGGGAACTGATACCCGCATTGCTGGCAGCGAAAGGAGGTCTTGGGCCGTGTCACCAGGGGGTTCCTATCGTCCCTTAATGATAAAGGAACACCCCCGGAAGGTCAACCGGAGAAACGGGCGAAAAGGGGCTGGCTCACTCCGTGTACACGAGCAGTTCGACACCGATGAGGAGGACGAGGACGGCCCAGGCGATCCCCCAGGGGGAGCGCCCCTCCTGCCGCTTCGCTCCCGCGATGATTTTGCAGGTACCGGCGAGGAGGGCCGTCGTGCCCATCACGGCGTGATGGATCGCGATCTTGTGCGCGGACGG
>JAVHQA010000203.1:0-1881 GCA_036170875.1 Nitrospirales bacterium | reverse complement strand
GCCACGCTCGGCGCCAAGATCAAGGTGCCGACGCTGAATGGAGAGCACACGCTCATCAAGATCGGGCCGGGCACGCAGCACGACAAGATCTTCCGGATCAAAGGCCTCGGGGCCCCCAGTCTGCGAGGCAACGGGACCGGCGATCAGCTCATCCGCGTGAAGGTCGAGATCCCCGCCAAGCTGACCCCGAAACAAAAAGAGCTGCTGGAAGAATTCGCCAGGGCCGGCGGCGAGTCGCTCGACGCCGAAGGCAGCGGCCTCATCGATAAAATGAAAAACATGTTCGAATAACCCGGGTTTCCCGGCTTCATGCCTGTTTTCTTCATCGAGCGGGGGGTCATTCAGGGAACAACGGCTTCTCTCACCGGCCCGCTGGCTCGCCACTTGAAGGGAAGCCTCCGCGTCCATCCCGGCGAGCATGTGTGGCTCGCGGAATCGGGCGGCCCTCGCTACGAGGTCCGGATCACCGCTGCAGACCGCGACCACCTGGCCGGCCAGATCCTTTCTGAAGTTCCCCCTCCGCCTCTCCGTCTCCCGCGCATCACGGTAGGGTTCGCGCTCATGAAAGGCGACGGCATGGACTGGGCGATTCAGAAAGCGACCGAACTCGGCGCAGCCCGCCTGGTCCCCCTCATCACCGCCAGAACCATCGTCCGTCCCAAGGCCCCGCGCACCGGCCACCAGACACAGCGCTGGCAGAGCATCGCGCTCGAGGCCGCGCAGCAGAGCATGTGCTGGGAGGTGCCGGCCGTAACAGAACCGCAACCATTTACCGCCTGGTGCGCCGAATCCGCTTCAACCGCCTGTCGGCTGATCCTGTGGGAAAAGCCGGGTGGACTGTCACTACGAGACCGGCTCCGCGGGAAACCCCGGCCCGATTCCGTGGCGCTGGCCATCGGGCCGGAAGGCGGGTTTGAGCCTGGAGAGATCGAACTGGCGGAGCACTCGGGATTCGAAGCCGTGTCGCTGGGAACCCGGATTTTGCGGTCGGAAAGCGCCGCGCTCGCGGCGCTGGCGATCGTGCAGTATGAATGGGGCGACCTGGGCTGACGGTGCCTGGCTCCGCAGGCTTACCCCGGGGCTAGCTATGAAAAGCCGCCCCCGCTACAATAACCAACAATGCTGCGCGTGGAATTCCCCAGTCAGTGCGCGAATCGCATTCTCGATTACCGGAAAACGCTTGACCAGTATCGAGCCGCAGCGAACGCCGAAGGGGGAGAAGTCCTCTTTGATTGCACGAATGTCTGTTTTTTCAGACCATTTGGCCTTAGCCTTCTCACCATCCTTCTCTTTGATGTCATACGACGAGAACGATGCACGGTGTCGTTTAACCGACCAAGCAATTCAACAGTCGAGCGGTATTTAGAAGATCAAGGCTTCTACTCGGAGTTCTTGTTCGCAGGAAAAATCGTCCAGGGGTCTGGACGAAGCACCGGCGTCAAATTGAAACGGTTGGAAATGTACGACGGCTCGTATTTTGACAACATCGCGCAGTGGCTCGCCGTGAATACTTCACTGTCACCAGATACGGTCCAAACGGTAGTCACCGTATCGTTGGCCGAGGTCGTTAATAACGTTATCGACCACAGCGACTCTGCGGTAGGTTGCTACGTGTGTGCACAATATTACCCGGCTGAAGAGCGCCTGTTCTTCTCAATCGTTGATCTGGGTGTTGGAATCTTGGCTACTCTGCGGGAGAAGTACCCCGCCCTAAAGAGCAGCCCGGAAGCCATATCACTCGCAGTGCAATCCGGCGTGAGCGGCAAGCCTATAGGCCGAAACGCAGGAGTAGGGCTTTGGTTGCTAACCGACTTCCTCAAGCAATATGGCGGACAATTACAGATCGTTTCCTTTGAAGGAGACTGGACTCAAAATTCAGAG
>JAVHQA010000202.1:2303-9543 GCA_036170875.1 Nitrospirales bacterium | reverse complement strand
GGGGAGAGGTGGCCGAGTGGCCGAAGGCGCGGCATTGGAAATGCCGTATATGGGAAACCGTATCGCGGGTTCAAATCCCGCCCTCTCCGCCAAACCGAGCTTGCTGGCAAATGATATTGGATATCCGGCACATTATGATCGAAATGCCGGTTTAGCTAGCTCTGTGGGGCCGGGCCCTGTGCAAAAGAAACCTTTGAACCCCGCCAGGTCCGGAAGGAAGCAACGGTAAGGAGGCCCTTCTTTGTGCCGCAGGATCACCTGGCCCCCGTTAAACCGCCAGTGTTCTTAAAGGACTGATGGATTACCAGGTCTCAGCCCGCAAGCACCGCCCGATGACCTTCTCCGAGGTCACCGGCCAGGCCCACGTCGTCAAGACGCTCACCAACGCGCTGACATCGGGCCGCACGGCTCACGCCTATCTGTTCTCCGGCATGCGGGGAGTCGGCAAGACGACCATGGCCCGCATTCTGGCCAAGGCCCTCAATTGCGACAAGGGCTCCACGCCGAATCCCTGCCTCAAGTGCCCGAGCTGTCTGGAGATCGGCTCGGGGACGTCGTTCGATGTGATGGAGATCGACGGCGCGTCCAGCAACAGCGTGGACGACGTCCGCGAGATGCGCGAGACCATCAAGACCGGCCCGGCCCGCGGCCGCTATCGGGTCTACATCATCGACGAAGTCCATATGCTCTCGACGGCCGCCTTCAATGCCTTGCTCAAAACGCTGGAGGAGCCTCCCGCGCATGTGGTCTTCATCTTCGCGACCACGGAAGCGCACAAGATTCCCCAGACCATCCTGTCCCGCTGCCAGCACTTCACGTTCCGGCGGATTCCCCGGCGCGAGATCATCGACACCCTCCAGCGGGTGGCGAAGGCGGAGGGGATCGCCATTGACGAGCGCAGCCTGAGCGCGCTGGCGCGTACCTCCGACGGGAGCATGCGGGACGCGCTGAGCCTGATGGATCAGGCCGTGGCCTTCGGCGGGAAGCGTGTCGCGGCGGACGATCTAATGACGCTGTTGGGCTCCGTCCCCCACGAACTGCTGCGCGGAGTGCTCGATGCGGCCCTGGCGCGTGAGGCGGCGGGCGCGCTCCGTTCGCTGGCCGCCGTGCAGGATTACGGCTGCGACGTGCGCCAGTTCTCCGGCGAACTCATGGAGCACGTCCGGAACCTTCTGGTCGCCAAGGTGGTGGCCGATGCCGACGACCTGATTGAACTCGGCCCGGAAGAACAGGCGGAAATCAAGGCCGACGCCGGGCGTCTCTCCCTGGACCACATCCAGGAACTGTTTCGTGTCTTCCTGGAGGCCGAGGACGGAATCAGGACCAGCCAGCATCCGTGGTACGTCGTGGAGATGGCCGTCGTGAAAGCCTGTCGCGTCGGGAGCGAACAGGCCGGCATGCCGCCCGCGCGCCAGGATGCCAAGGCGCAGACACACCAGACAAAAGCCACCCCGCAGGCCGCGCGCCCTGCCGCGCCTCCGGCCCCCAAGACGGCTCCGCCTCCAACTGTCCCGCCGCCGCAGGCCGTGCAGGCGAAACCTGCTGCGCGTTCGACGCAGGCCGCGCAGGAACCTGTTCCCCTGACCCAGGCCGGTTCTTCAGAACCGGTTGCCTTGGTGTGGGAGGACGTGGTGACGCGGGTGCAGGCCGAGCGGCCCAACATCGGCGCGTTTCTCGAAAATTCGACGCTGGTCGGCATTGTGGGCGACATGGTAACGATCGGGTTTCCCGCGTCGGCCGGCGTGTCGATGAAGATGCTCCAGCAGGAGGCGTCTCAACAGGCGGTGGCGGACGTCTGTGCGGCGCTGGCGGGTCGGCGCGTCCGGCTGCGTCTGGTCACGCTGGAGGAAGGGACACAGGCACCGACGGTGGCGGATCTCCGGCGTGATCGCGCCGCGAAGACGGAGGGCCACCTGCGCGACGAGGTGCTGGCCAATCCGCTCGTGAAGGAGGTCCTGTCGGTCTTCGGCGGCGAGGTCAAGGACGTGCGGCGAAACCAGGCCCAGGCGGAGCGGGAGAGCAAGGGAGACTGAGATGGCCAACAAGGGAATGTTCGGAGGGATGGGAAATCTCGGCAACATCATGAAGCAGGCCCAGGCCATGCAGGAGCGTCTCGCCAAAGTTCAGGCGGAGGTGGCGACAAAGACCGTGCAAGCGTCGTCCGGCGGGGGCATGGTGAGCGTCGTGGCGAACGGCGGGCTGGAGATTGTCTCGGTGAAGATCGATCCGGAAGTCGTTAAAGCCAACGATGCCGACATGCTGCAGGACCTCGTGGTCGCCGCCACGAACGAGGCGCTCCGGAAGGCGCGCGAAATGGTGGCGGAGGAAATGAAGGGGGTTACGGGGGGGCTCCAGATCCCCGGCTTGCTCTGACAATGAAGCGGTATGGCATTCTCGATGCGCTGGTGCGGGAACTGGCCGGCCTGCCCGGGATCGGCCGGAAGACCGCCCAGCGGCTGGCGTTCCACATCCTCAAGCAGCCGTGCGAAGACGCCGACCGCCTCGTCCAGGCGATCCGCGCGGTCAAGGAGCGGCTGGGGTTGTGCCGCCAGTGCCGCAACATCGCCGAGGGCGAGCTCTGCGACATCTGCCTGGATCCGTCCCGCGACGCGACGCGGCTGGTGGTGGTGGAGGATGTCACCACGCTGCTGACGTTCGAGCGGACGGGCGGGTACAGGGGGCTCTATCACGTGCTGGCCGGGGCGCTCTCTCCCCTGGACGGGGTGGGGCCGGGCGACATCAAGGCGCAGGATCTCGTGGATCGGATTGCGCAGAGCAAGGTCGAGGAGGTGATCGTGGCCACGTCGCCGACCATCGAGGGAGAGGCCACGGCTATTTACCTGTCTCGCCTGATCAGGCCCCTGGGGATTCACATCAGCCGGATCGCCTGCGGGGTGCCGGTGGGCATGGATCTCGAGTATGCCGACGAGGTGACCTTGATCAAGTCGTTGGACGGCCGCCGGGAGATCTGATCACTTCCCCGATTTTTGCAACACCTCAATCCGCTTTTGCGCTTTCTCGATCCGCTCTTTCTCGCCCGGGGTGTCCTCCGTGTAGGCGAGATAATTCTCGTAGGCCGTGAGGGCCCGGCGCGGCTGCATGTCCTCGATGGCTTCCGCCAGATTGAAATGGGCGTCCGCGTAATTCGGCTTGAGGCCGATGGCCGTCTGGAAGGCTTCCACCGCCCGCGGCTTGTCTCCCAAGAGCGCGTACACTTTCCCGAGATGGTTGACCACTTCCGGGATCGCCGGCCGGATCTTCAGGGACGTTTCCATGGAGGCCACCGCCTGTGGCAGGAGGCCCTTGTCCCGCTGGGACAGCCCCAGCCGGTGATGGGCCTCGGCTTGATAGAGCGGTTCACTCAGGCCGGTCTCGATGGCGCGCTGATAGGCTTCCACGGCCACGTCCAGTGCTTTCTCTCCGCACAAGCCGAAGTGGGCGACCTCTCCCTTGGCGAAATACTGGTGGGCGATGTAGTCCCGGCTCTCGCTGTCGGCCGGCCCGTAGGCGGGCCGGGGCGCGGCTTCAGCCGGCGGAAGGATGCGGCGGAGATAGTCCGGTCTGTACGGAGAGAGCAAAGGGGCATAGGAGGTCAGCACGTTCGAATCGACAAAGAGCATCGGCCGATCTTTCTGCAGGATCACGATGGCCCGTCCGCTCACGCGCGCGCCCTGGTCGCCATAGAGACGTCCCGAGCGCAAGCCGGGGCTTTTCCCTGAACCTCCTGCCGGCAGGAGAAACTCCGTGGGGCGTTGCTTGGCTATCCATGCCGCGTAGTCGGGCTGGCCGGCGAGATCGAGTCCTTCGTAGAGGATGCCGATATAGCCGACGAGGAGGCCGCGGTCGTCGAAAAACAGATGATATTCGCTCTCGCGGCCGACCGTCTGGCGATAAACAGTGATTTCTTCTCCGAGCCCCCAATGGGTGCGCTCGGTCCGGCGTCCTGCCTCGTTCATGAGGACGGTTTCCCGGCGGTCGCACAGGTTCCAGGCCGACACCGGGGTGAGGCGGGGAGCGGGCGGTCCTTGCGGAGGAGGTCTCAGGGGGCCGTCGCCGCATGCGGTTAACATGCAGAGGAGCCCCCACGCGATCACGCAGGAGCAGAACGACCTGGAGGTGCCGAAAAACAGAGGACTACAACAGGCGGCTTATTGAGCCGGGGGCGATTGCGCTTCCCGTGCCTTTTTCGCTTCCCGGTACTGCTGGTACTGATAGTAAAACGTGTCGTAGCTGTACTGGGACTTGGGGAAGCGTTGCCGGGCAAGATTATCCTGGTTGGTGTAGCCCCAGAACTCGGGCTCTTGCGCTGCCAATAGATAGAGCGGTTGGTTGATGATGAGATCGCCGGCGATGCCCAGAGGATTCAGCAGGAACGCGAACCACCGCAAGGGAAAACCGCCGTCCCAATCCCGAGTGATCAGTCCTTCATCAATCCCGACGGGCAGGTCCTGCGGCCTGGGCGTGGGATACACGTCCGGGGACATTCCCGGGGAGTTGGCGCAGCCGGAGAGGCCCAGCGCCGCCACCAGCAGGATCGCCATCAAGTTTCGTGTAAGTAGCATGTCCAGCCTCCATTCCATCAAACTGGCATCACTGGCAACGAGTGTATCAAAAGACACCCTTACTGTCTAGAAGAAAATGCAAAGGGTAAGGCATTGTATATCCGCCCCTATTTGATCGAAGGGTCGGTTCCAGCAAGCCACGGGAAAAGGGCGCGATTCAAGAGCGGCCCGGGGTGGGCGGGTGAGAAAGGTGGTGGGCGATGCAGGTCTTGAACCTGCGACCTCTTGCGTGTGAAGCAAGCGCTCTCCCCCTGAGCTAATCGCCCCAAATTCCGTCACTGGAAAAGCCATTTGACCGTAGCATAATGACCATGGGCAGTCAATAAACGAGCGCCCTACAAAGCCTGTAAAACGAAGCACTTGAGGTACTCGCTCTCCGGCATTCCGAGGAGCGCCGGATGGTCGCGTCCCTGGGTGCCTTGCGCGATGAGTCTCACGGTGCGGCGGACGTCTCCTGCGGCGTCATTGAGGAGCCGCCGGAACTGTTCGGCGCTCAGGTGGTGCGAGCAGGAGCAGGTGATCAGGCAGCCTCCGGGGCGGAGAAGGCGCATCGCCCGCAGGTTGATTTCTTTGTAGCCCGCGACGGCTTCGGACAGGCGGTCACGCGTTTTGACGAAGGCGGGGGGGTCGAGGATGATCAGGTCGAAGGACTCGCGGCGTCGGTCCCGCTCCTTGAGCTCGTCGAAGGCGTTGCCGACGCGGTAGGAACAGCGCCCGGCCAGGCCGTTTCGCTCGGCCAGAACCTTCGCTCGCGCGATAGCCGGCGCCGATTGATCGAGGCCTGTCACGCGGGCTGCCCCGTACCGGGCGGCGTGGAGGCCCCAGAGGCCCGTATAGCAGAAGCAATCCAGCGCCTCTGCTCCGTCCGCCAGCCGCTCGAGCAGGCGATAGTTCTCGATCTGGTCCAGGAACAGGCCTGTTTTTTGGCCTTCCAGAAGGTCCACCGCCACGTCCAGGCCGTTCACCTGCACGACAAGCTCAGGAGGCAATTCCCCCCAAAGGACACCCCGTTCCCGAACAAGGCCCTCGCGTTCGCGCATTGGAGAATCATTGCGGGCCACGATGGTTTGGGGAGCGAGAACCTCTCTGAGGGCCTTCAGGATGAGATCCCGGCGACGGTCCATCCCGGCGGTCAGAACCTGGATCGCCAGGGCATCGCCGTAGCGATCCACGATCAGGCCGGGCAGCCCGTCCGCTTCGCCATGAACCACGCGGTAGGCAGACCTTTTCCCCAGCGTCTTTTCCCGCCAGGCCTGGGCCTGCCGGATGCGGTTCATGAAAAAGTCGCCATTGATGGGGGTGCGGTCGCGTCCGAAGAGACGGATGGCGATCGTGGAGCGCGGATTGATGTAGCCGCGTCCGAGGAAGCGCCGGCGGCTGTCAACGACATCCGCCAGGTCGCCCGGCTCCACGCCCGGCGGCCATCCCTCCACTTCGTTCCGATAGATCCACGGGTGACCGGCCAGCAGGCGGGCTTCTTCCCCCGGTTTCAGCGTAACGGTATGGATGGGTTCCATGGGATGTGTTCGGGCATGCAGCAGGCTGTTTTAAATGCCATTCCCGGTTAGGATATCTCCAGACTGGTCGGCAGGCGCAGTATAGCAAGAACAAATCCGGCTTGACAGGCGAGGGGCGAGGCCCTATAATCTCTTTAATATTGAGAACGGTTATCACAATCGTTTTCTGAATTAGCGATATCTGCGGGCCGCGAGCCCCAACGGCCCGCAAGGAGTAGCCACCGTGTATATCTGCCTCTGTAAAGGGATCAAGGAGTCGGATGTGTGCGAGCTTGGGCGTGCCGGTCTGGTCTGTCCCGATGCGCTTACGTCGGCTTTGGGGTTGGACCAGGAAGACTGTTGCGGGCGTTGCGTAAAAGGCATCCAGGATCTGGCCGCTTTGGCCTTGAACGAGTATCAATCTGTGGCTCCTTCGCCGTCCTGCGATGTTCGCAAGCCGGCCTCCTTCCAAGAGACGTAAGGGCTCCTCTCCGTTCCCGCCAGACCGTCTTTCCTCTAAGTTCCCCTCGTTCTTATAGATGATAGCGGGAATGAAATTCATTTCTAGTGGATTCTACTGAATAAACAAGTTGACATTTCTGACGGCAGAGGCTTACGCTTTCCTTGTCGAATCGGCTGCCACGTTTTGTGGCAGAGCGCGCCCCCGAGTGCCCCGCCGTTCTCAACAATCCCGCCGGAAGGAGGCTGCCATGAAGGCCAAAGAAGGCGTCATCGAGAGGCTGAACACGATCCTGACCAATGAGCTCACGGCGATCAACCAGTATTTCGTGCACGCCGAGATGTGCGACAACTGGGGGTACGAGCGATTGCACGACAAGATCCGCGCGCACAGCATTGACGAGATGAAACACGCGGAGGAAGTGATTGAGCATATCCTCTACCTCGAAGGCGTTCCCAACATGCAGCGGTTGGGTGATGTGCATGTGGGCGAGACGGTTCCGGAGCAGTTCAAGGTCGATCTGAAGCTGGAACAGGAAGCGGTCAAAGTGCTCACAGAGGCCATCACGCACTGCACCAAGGTCGGCGACTATACGACCCGGCACAAGCTCGAAGACATGGTCAAAAGCGAGGAAGGGCACATCGACTGGATCGAGACCCAGATCGAGACGATCAAGCAGGTCGGCATCGAGAATTACCTGAGCGAGCAGATCAAGAAGGAAG
>JAVHQA010000202.1:0-2203 GCA_036170875.1 Nitrospirales bacterium | reverse complement strand
AGCGAGCAGATCAAGAAGGAAGGGTCATAAGAGCTGAGGGAGCACCCTTAGGCAGTGCTCCCCCATAAACGTCAGGACTACTGATTGGGATTCGTGTCGGCTAGCGCGTCCCAACGAGCCGATCGGCATGGAGTGTGGCCGTGGCCGTGAATTTCTCCCCGCCGAGGGTGTGGAGCGCCACCCCGCTGCCCGCAAACGACACTGTGGCGGAGTTGGTGGCTTTCACGTTGTTGGAGAACTGCATGACCGAGATGGCATAGGGTTTTCCGTTGATCGTGCCGGTCAACACGTCGCCGTGCTCGGCGTCCGGTTTCACGTTGGCGTCATAGGCATGGAACACGACCACCTCGACCGGCTTGCTGGCCGTGTAGGTGAGGGTGCCGCTGTAGATGGCTCCTTCCTCGGGCGGGAGCAGCATGCCCAACTGATGCTGCGCGTGTCCGGGAATCGGATCCTGCACCGACACGACGGTCACTTGTTTGGCGAGACGTTTGGACTCGGGCGAAGCCGCTTGCGTGTCGGAAGCAAAGAATCCAAACGAGACGGTGCACAGAACAAGGACAGACACCGGGATGCGATTCATCAGTTTGCTGGTGCGGCGTAACCTCATGGGATTCCCTCTTTGTGTAGGTTGAGAACATGGTTGAGAACGTGCGTCACTACGAAACCCTCCCGGCACGGTCACATGAGGTCAGACAGGCTGGCCCCGAAGTTGATGTGAAAGACCTGGCCGTCCAGCGCCAGTGCGGGGACGGACTTGATGCCGAGCCTTTCCGCCTCGGGGAGGCGGCTCTTGTCGGCGCCGAAGTGCACGACCTCGACGTCGAAGCGGTTCCTGTCCAGCGCCCCGAGCACCGATTGCTCGGCGCTGACGCACACGGGGCAGCCTGCGTGGTAGAAAACGGCTTTCTTCTTCATGGGGTGTCTCCTTTCGTCTTGTGGGGTTTAGGGCATTCGTCTTGGCGCCGTTACGGTGAACGATACGCAGCGTACAGAGTTGTTTCAAGAATGCACTTTTCGGTAAGGTAGGTACGCAATGGTTCAAGACGGTTCATCGGTTGGGACGGTACCCTTGTCGCAGGATGGCGGCGGCATTCCCGTCGCCTCCATGGTCGAGAGCGTCGTCGGATGCAAATGGTCGGTCCGCCTGCTTCGGCTTCTCGCTGGCGGAGGCAGCCGGCCCAGCGCGTTGCTTCGGGCGTGCCCAGGCCTGTCGCCGAAGGTGATGAACGAGCGGTTGCGGAAGATGATCCGCTTCGGCATCGCGCAGCGCAGCGTGTTCGGCGAGAAGCCTCCCGTCGAAGTGGAGTACGTGCTGACGCCCTTTGGCCGTCGCTTCATGGGGATTCTCGAGGAAGTGCGTCGACTCCAGGAAACCGTTGACAAGGGGGCCATCCCAGAGAGCGGCGAGATCCAGTAAGGAGGTGATCCGCAGCGGTTGCCTCACGGCAGGCCGTTAGCCGCACGAGCACACCGGAGTCATCATGAGAGTTCACGTGTTGCAGCATGTGCCCTTTGAGAGTGTTGGCAGCATTGAGGGGTGGCTGGCATCGCAAGGCGCAACCGTCGGGCACACGCGCTTCTACGAGTCCTCGGTCTTGCCGGGCACAGCTGATCTTGATCTCGTCATCGCAATGGGCGGGCCGATGAGCGTCAACGATGAGGCTTCGTTGCCATGGCTCAAGAGCGAGAAGCAGTTCATCCTTGAAGCAATTCAACGAGGGCGGCCCGTTGTCGGCATTTGTCTTGGGGCGCAGCTCATTGCCAGTGCACTTGGCGCTCGTGTGTATCCCGGCCGATGTAAGGAGATCGGCTGGTTCGATATCGAGGCCACCTCTACTGCAGCCGATTGCTTCTCGTTTCCAAAGACATTGACCGTCTTTCACTGGCACGGTGAAACCTTCGATCTGCCGCAAGGCGCGACCAAGCTCGCAAGGAGTGTCGCTTGCGAAAACCAAGCGTTTCAGGTTGGCCCGAATGTTATTGGTCTGCAATTTCATCTGGAAACAACGCCAGAGAGCGCAGACGCGATCATCGCGAACTGTCGGCACGAACTGATCGAGAGTGCCTACGTTCAATCGGAAGCAGCAATGCGCGAAATCCCTGCCGCTGCTTATGCGCATATCAACATCATCATGGCCGACGTGCTGTCATATGTCACGCGGCCAAAGAGGGATAATATGCTTTCCTCATTTTCGCGTTA
>JAVHQA010000201.1:0-1893 GCA_036170875.1 Nitrospirales bacterium | reverse complement strand
ACCATTTACACCCGCCCGCCCCAGGCGCGCCAAGACGCGCCCCTTCCCGTTCCTGAGCTGTCATGACGCTCGGTTTCATGTGTCCTGTCTGGTCCTTGGCCTAGTACCGGGATGTGCAGACGTTACGCCTTCACCATAGCCAACGCTTCATCCCGCCGTCAAGCCACCCCATCTAGATCATCACGATATCATACTGCTCGATGTGGAGGGTCGGGTCGGGTTTGACGACGACCTTGACCTTCCGCTCGCGCTCGAGGCCGGCGATGGTTCCGGCTTCCTCGTCCGCCAGCATCGAGGCAACGCTGGGATGGGCGCCGATGACGACCGTCCGCTCGTCCGGCAGGGGCTCCAGGCGCCGGATGTCGCGGAACAGTTCGTAGCAGATCGTGGTCGGGTCCTTGGTGTAGGCGCGGCCCTCGCAGTAGTGGCAGGGCTCGGAGAGGGCGCGGTAGAGGTCCTCCCGCACGCGTTCGCGCGACATTTCCACGAGGCCCAGCTCCGAAATGCGCAGGATGCGCGTCCGGGCCTTGTCGGTGGCGAGCGCGTCGTTGAGCGCCTGGAAGACCTTCTCCCGGTTGCGCTCGCGGTCCATGTCGATGAAGTCGATGACGATGATCCCCCCGATGCTTCGCAGCTTGAGCTGGTAGGAGATCTCCTTCACGGCTTCCAGGTTGGTTTTGGTGATGGTTTCCTCGAGGTCCCGCTTGCCGACGAAGCGGCCCGTGTTGACGTCAATGACGGTCATCGCCTCGGTATGGTCGATCACGATGTGCCCGCCCGACTTCAGCCAGACTTTGCGCGCGGTGGCCTTGGCAATCTCGGATTCGAGATCGAAGTGGTCGAAGATCGGCTCGTCCTTGGTGTAGTAATGGATGCGCGACAGCAGTTCGGGCAGGTAGCGGTTCACGAATTCCCGGATCGCGTCGTAATCGGACTTGGAGTCCACCCAGAGATGCTGGACGTCCTTTGTGAAGTGGTCGCGGACCGTCCGGAAGACCAGATCCAGGTCGTTATGCAGGAGGGCCGGCGCCTTGAGGCGACCCTCCTTCTCCAGAATGTCCTCCCACGAGGCCTGCAGGAACTCGACGTCCGCGCGGAGCTCGTCGTCCGTCACGCCCTCGCTGACGGTCCGCACGATATAGCCGGAGCCCGGCTTGCGGAGCTTCAGCATGAGTTGCTTCAACCGGGACCGTTCCTCGCCGCTGCCGATCCGGCGCGAGATGCCGATATGCTCGACGTGGGGGAGGAAGACCAGAAAGCGGCCCGGGAGGGAGACGTAGGACGTCACCCGCGAACCTTTTGTTCCGATCGGCCCCTTGGTGACCTGGACCATGAGCTCCTGGCCCTCGTCCAAGAGTTCCTCGATGGGCTTTGCGCTGTGGCGCTTGGGCTTCGGAACCTCGGAGGCTTTCTCATCCTCTTCCATCAGCGTGTCTTCCGCGCCGATTCCGCCGGTCAGCTCGGAGACGTGCATGAACGCGGCCTTGTCCTGCCCGATGTCGACGAAGGCGGCCTGCAGGCCCGGAAGGACCTTGACGACCTTGCCCTTATAGACGTTGCCGACGAAGTCGCGCTGCTTGATCCGGTCGATGTACAGGTCCGTGAGGATTTTCCTGTCGAGCACGGCCACGCGAGTCTCTTCCCGCGTGACATTGATGATGATCTCCAACCCCATATACAACACTCCTTGTCAGACCGGTGTAGCGGGCGCGATAGAGACTCATGTCGTCCACCTCAATCCGTTAGACCCGCCTGCCGTCAAAAGGTTAAAAACTTGCCCCCCCTCTCCCTCGCCCTCCCCCTCGAGGGGGGAGGGAATGGGTGAGGGTGAAAATCAATAAAACAGTGTCAAACGTCGTCGTTTCACATTCAGGAGCAGCCCCAGGGCTGCCA
>JAVHQA010000200.1:15426-34063 GCA_036170875.1 Nitrospirales bacterium | reverse complement strand
GGCCAAAGAGCCCGACGAGGTCCAACCGCCTTTTCAGGTAACCCGCCATCTGTCCAGCCTCTCTCCCTGCCGCAGAATCCGGTCGCAGTCTTTCACCGCACTCCCGAGCGAAACACCGAGCCCATCTCGCACAGCGCCGACGACGGCCCACGCAGCAACGCCCGGCAGCGGAGGACTTGCGCTAACGACCACCATATCCCATAGGCGAGAATGAACGCCACGAAAGGCGCGGTCTGGATTCCAAGCCTGGGGTCGACGTCAAAAGTCGCGACGAATGGGATGCCATTGGCCAGCAGCACGATCATGGCCAACATCTCCCGGTAAGGGCCGAACAGGACGATGGCACCGAGCCCGACAAGATAGAGGATATAGCACAGATACGACTGCGTGCCGCTCTGAATCGCAAACAGGACCGTGGGCTTCAAATACATGTCGCGGTAGCCCCGGGCCGTTCTTTCCACGATTTCCTGAACGCTGTGCATGCCAAACAGGTATCCATACAGCCCCACCTTCGGCCCCCCGCAGCAATTCACCAGCAACTCCTCCTGGCTCGGGCACCCGTCACAACCAATTTTTTTGAAGTTCACGAACTCATGATTTCGCACCCACACGTAATGCACGTTGACGCTCAACATCGGATCGCCGGACTCTCTGTAGTTATGGACAAGGTGCGGCACTGACACGACGGCGATGAACGCGACGGGCAGTGCGACGTAGTGCCACTTGCCAGGCGCCTGCCTCCATGCCCACACCAGCAAAAGCAGCGCTAAAAACACGTAACTGTTGAACCGCAACAACTGGACGGCGGCACCCGACAGTGCCAGCCCGATCGCCTGTCCCCGAACGGACAGCTTCATGTTCGGCACACAGACGAAATAGACGACACAGAGCACCGCGATGAGATACGCTTCCTCTCGCATCCCCTGCGTGCTCAGACTGATCAGATACGGATTCGCGCACAGCAGCCCGGCGACAAGGAGTCCCACCAGCGGTTGCCCGGTGTAGTCGCGAAACAGCTTATACGCCACCCCAAGCAACACGACGGAAAGCACGACGGTCAAGAGGCGCTGGTGCATAAGCGTCGCGCCTCCCGTCACCCAGAACCATCCCTTGAGCAACCAGATCCAGAACGGCTCCCGGTACCCGGTGTCATAGAGCGAACTCATCTCTTTGGCCAACTGCATGTACCAGACCGCATCAGGGTTTGTTCGGGCCCATCCCCACTCAACCAACGCACCCAGGCGAGTGCTCCCCCCCCAGGCCAGAATGCCCAGGAGGGCGAAGAACAGCCATGGTTTCTGCTGCGTCTCGAACAGCGTGTCCCGCTGTGCACGCCACCACCAAAGTGCAAGCAGCAGACCATACGGAATCACGAAGTAGTCGTTGTACTCCTGGCTGGCAACGGCCCGCTCCCACCAGAGCATGGGCTCATGGGCCATGTGCGTCCGCGCGATCGCCTCGGTCAGGATCGCAAGGCCGCAGAGAACCAGGAGGCTAAAGGGCAGCGCTCCCGTCGGGCGTAGAGACACACGCATCACGTACGCCAGCGCCGGTGTCAGGACAAGCAGGAATGCGAGCGGCAGATTGGGATAGATCAGCGGGGGCTTCAGGGCGACAACGCGCATTTGCGAGAGGACCGCCGGCTCTGCCTGCCGGGCGCTCGCGTCCACCGTCGCCGCCACCTTGATCCAGATCGTATCGAAACGGGCACCCGACGCGGTCAGTTCACGGCGTCCGCCATCGAAGGCATTACCACGGGCCGCCTCTCGAAAAACGGCTCCATCACCAGACACGAATATGCGCCAATGCAGCCCCTGTCCGCCCCGACCAAGGAGGTTCATGACGACTCGGCCCTCGCGATCATTCTGGACCCGAATCGTGACGCTCCCGGACTGGCCGGGCGCAAGTCGCAAGCCATCGGATGTCGCGTTCCACCCGCCCTCAAAGAGGTCGGTGGTATTGAACGGCGCCCGCGCTGCCGTATAGTGCTTGTCGTACAAGACGGCGGCGCGATTCCCTGAAACGAGGTTGAAACGATCGGCTCCCACCGCCGCCGCGACCACGATGGCGGAAAGAACCAGGACCAACAATAATTCCCGCCGCTGCCTGGCATTCAAGACGTCCATCAGAATACATCGGGCTCGATGGGCACAATCCGCAACCGTTGAAACCGGCTGTGCGTTCCACGAACCTGGCACGGGTTGCTCACTTGAATTCTCTCCGTTGAAAGATTATGCAGGCCAGGATCAACACCACGGCGCAATACGCTGCCCCGTAGACCACAGCAGAGACCAGATACAGGGGTTCGATCACCAGGCCATGCACTGCCCGACCCTTGACGTTGAAATACTCGAGGTTCGGAAGCGTGTAATAGAGCCCGTCCCAAATTCCTTTGGTCAGCCCAGCCTGCAATTTGCCGCCCAGAACCCTAAGGTCGTCCGTTAAATGGCCGATGACATAGAACGCCAAACTGAACGTCGCGCTCAGGACGGGTGTTGTGAAGGTAGAAAACATCACCGCCACGGCGGTGATCACGAAGAGTTCCACGCCGATGAGGCCGATCGCTTTTAGCAGCCCCAGATCCATCTCCCCGTCGCTGAAAAAGAGTGTCAGGGAGAAACCCGCCGTCATAATGGCGGTGTTCACGCAGAGCGTCGCCACCAGACCGAAGTACCGGCCTAAAATGAACTCAGACCGGCGGATCGGCTTCGCGATGATCGAATAGATGGTGCGCCTGTCTATTTCCTTGCTGACCAGGCTGATCCCGACAAAGATCGCAATCAGCACGCCGAACAGATTGATGCCCGCCAAGCCGATATCCTTGACGATTTTCGCCTGTTCGCCCATGGTCAGGGTGCGCAGGAGGGCCGCACTGCCTATCATGAGCAGGGCAAAAAACACCAGATTGTAAAGAATCTTGTCCCGCAAGGTTTCGCGAAACGTGTTCCGCGCAATGACAAGGATGCGGTTCATGTGCGACCCATCCCAACTTCTTTCAGGAAGAGGTCTTCCAACGACCGCTTGTGCGGAACCAGGGACACCAGCCGTCCTCCGTGCCGATTGATCACATCAAGGAACGAAGGGACCACGGCCTCATCGGAGATCGTAATCATGGCCTGAGGGCCTCGTCGGAACACCGCCCCCCCCAGCCGCTCCGCCTCTCTCACGCCGATGTCCGGCAGCCCTTCCACAACGACCTCGACAGACGTGATGGCGGAGGCCCCCACCAGGTCGTGGATGGCCCCTACCGACCGTAGCCGTCCGCTCACAAGAATGCCGACCCGATCGCAGATCATTTCCACGTCCGGAAGGATGTGCGTGCTGAAAAAGATCGTTTTCCCCTGGCCCTTAAGCTGGAGAATGATATCCCTCACCTCGCGCCGGCCAATGGGGTCCAGACCCGACATGGGTTCGTCGAGAATGATCAGTTGCGGATCATTGATCAGCGCCTGCGCCAAGCCAATGCGTTGCAGCATGCCCTTGGAGAATTTTCTGAGCGGCAGGCGTCGCGCGTCTTTCATTCGGACCATCTCTAACAGCTCGTCCACCTTCACCGCCAGTTGCTGCCCGCCCAAGCCGAAGAGTTGGCCGTAGAAGGTCAAAAACTCCTCGGCCGTCAGATACTCATAGAAATACGGAGACTCTGGAAGAAAGCCCACCGCCTGCTTCACATCCACATCCGTAATCGGCCGATCGAGAATCCAGGCCGTGCCGGCGGTGGGGGTCAGCAGGCCCAGAAGCAGTTTAATCGTCGTAGTCTTGCCGGCGCCGTTATGCCCCAGGAAACCAAAAATTTCACCCTGGTTCACTTCCAGGTCAAGCCGGTCCACGACCAGTGCCCGCTGGCGGCCCCAACCAAGACGGAATTCTTTGGTGAGTCCAACCAGGCGGAGCGGCGTCATCGCGGTCTCCTTTTGCCAAGCATCTGCAGCCGTTCCTTCATCTCACTGCTGCGCACTGTGCCCGTGAGGGGGTCGTAGAGATAGCGGCCGCCGAACGGCTCGGGCGGCAACGCGCGTAAAAAGCCAGGCCCCACGAGATCCTCCAGATGCTCGGGAGCCCGTTTGTGGCGCGCCCGGTAGCGGCTGATGGCTTCTTCGAGCAATTGCAGGTCTCGCTCTACCATGACTTCCTTCAATCGTCGTTCAAGAACCCGCTTGATGCTCTCATCACTGGGCTGCGCATACACCTGCGCCAGAAAGACAACGGCATCCTCCGGATCCCTCGCCGAAACATAGAGCCGCGCGGCGAACGGAGCAAGATAAGAGGGCGCCTTGGGAAGCCGGGACGCCCGCACAATATACTCCGCCGCCCTGCGATCATCATGCAGTTCAAAATAATAATTGAACCCGAGGAGAAAGGGGAGTTCCCACACATCAGGATTGTGGCTCATGCCCTTTTGCAAGAGCCGATTGCTTTCCTCCGGCATGACCACCAGCGTCGTGAGGGCAATGCCTCCCGCGGTGTACACACGGACAAATATGGGGTCCAAGGTCGTGATCACATCGAGCACATGGTAGATCCATTGCCCAGCCTCATCCGTCACCTTCCGTTCGCCCATGGCCTGGATGGCCTGCAACCACAAAACGTCGGCAACTAAGTGTTCGTAGCCCAGAACGGCGGCCTTCAGGTACTCGCCTTGCGGCAGATACATAAACCGCTGCAGGTTCGGCGTGGACGACCTCCTGTGATCGAGATCAATCTGGAGCAGATGCAGAATCGCCATGGCCAACACCAGCGTAGCGCCCGAGGCCATGCGCCGAACCACACGCGTCATGAAGTGGTGTCCACTCCTAGTTCCCTCTTCAGGCGAGAGAGATCGACGTCCAAGTATTGTCGTTCCAGAGCATTCAAGCCGGCGCCGTGGTAACGTTTGCGGACCTTTACGATCTCGTCATACTCCTGCATCGCAACGGTTTTTTGTCCGACTTTCACAAGAAGCTCGGCTCGATGAACCCGGGCCGGCAAGAAGTTCGGCTCGTACTCCGTGGCCCGCCCGAACAACGCCAAGGCCTCGTCGTTGCGGTCCTGCCCTTGCCGAAGCTGGCCCAGCTTTAGATAATTAAACGGGGAGTACGGATCCAACTGAATCGCGAGTTCGTAATACACCGCGGCCGGCTCCAGGAACGTCTCTCGCCCCTCCCCCGCGTCGGACTGTTGCGCCAGCAAAAGAAAGAGCATGCCCAATCTATTCGCCAACCGGGCATCCAGCGGATTCAGCTTCAGGCCGACTCGAAGTTCATTCACCGCCTCATACAGCCACCGCACCTCGCCGGACTGTTGATAGCGATCAACATGCGTGGACGCGAGCGCATCGTGATAGGCGCTCGTCCCGAAATCAATGCGGGCAGCCCATTCATACCAGGCCACGGCCCGGTCGATCCGGGCGGCTGCCAACTCCTGCCCTCCTTTCTCAAAGGCAAACCATGCCGCGGCAGGCCGAATGCTGAGAACACCAAGTAACACGGCAAGCACTCCGATGAGAAGTACACGGGCCGGGTGATAGGGAAACGGCACCGTCAGGACCGATGCGTGAGCAGGCGCATTCAGACGTTTCACAACCAGGATCAAGCCGGCAGACAGGACGAGTAGCAGGACGATGGCCGGCTCATGAAACACGGCATCCACGGCTGCATGGACAAGAATTCCCAGAATACCGCCGGTCAGTCCGGTGACGATGCCCTTTTGCCGCGGCTCCAGCCGGCCGACAAGCGTTTCCCTGATTTCGCGTCCCAAGAGCCCTATCCCCGCCAGAAAGATCATCGCCCCCACCACCCCCAATTCAACCGCCATCTGAAGAAGATCGCTGTGCGCCGACTCGGCCCGCTTCCAGAACCGTGAGACTCCGCCTTGAGTTGGAAACCGGTACTGAAACGACGTGTACTTGTAAAGTCCAAGCCCCACCCCCAACGGATGGTCGACCAGCCGTTGGAGCGAATTCTTCCAGATGTCCTGCCGGCTATACGCATAGGGATCCTCTGTCCCCACCGAAAGAATACGCTGTTGCAGGGGGTTCGGAACGACCCCACCAACGAGCAGGCACAGGACGAGAGCACCGATGAAAATTTTGCCGAACCGGCAGAGCCCAACGAACCCCACTGCCACGACGAACGCCAGCAACGCGCCTCTCGATTGAGCCATGATGAACGCAAGCCCGGTGGCGCCGGACACGACCCACAGAACCGGCCGCTCCCACCGCCGTGCTTTTCCCAAAGACCCATAGCAGAGCAATCCGAAGGCCAGCGTGAAGGCGGCCATTTCATACAAGGCGAAAAAGTTCGGGTTGAAGAACGTACCCTTTGCCCGGGGATACCCGCCCCACAGGAATTGATAACTCCCCACAGCCGCCTCAAAAAACCCCATCCCCAGAATGACCACCACCAGTTTTCTGACCTGGTCGGCGTTTTCCACGAGATGCACGACAAGCCATAGCAACGTGGCATAGCTGAGAATGCTGACGAGCCAGTGGAGACTGACGGCAGCGTAGGCGGAATAAAAAACAGAGAGGGCCGCCCATCCCACGAAGACGGCAACAGCCATGAAAAGGGGGCTGGGATGCACGGTCATCCCCCCCTTCTTCATCGAAACAATCACCCATGCAGCGAGTGCGGCAAACAGGATGAGGCGGATAATGAGAACTGGAAAGTGAGTCGTCCCGCCCTCGATCAGGGGGGAGAAAACAACAAGGCCCCCTATAACAACAAGACGGCCATCAACTCGATTGGGATACACGGACTGCAATGGAAAGACTGGTCACACCACCCTCACGTCTTGAGAGAGCCCTTCCGTATTTCTTACAGGCAATCCGGAAGGGCTCTCTCGCAGTCGGGCATCCCTAAACTACACTTGGGTTAGTTCGAGACGTCGTTCTTCGTATTCGACAGAATTCTGATGTCGTTGATGATCCACTCATCACAGGTGGTGTCACCGTCAATGTTCCCGATGGCCCCGGCCGTGAACCCGATCGCAGTCGCGCTGGATGCCACCACAGTCGTGTTGCCTCCACAGCCGCCGGCAGTTGCAGGAGCGGTCGCACCGGAGTTGATCGTGGACCCGGCGTACGAGAAGCTGTATTTCGGACTCCCAGCCGGAGCATAGCCGAGTTCTGGAGTAGTGGTGACCGAAAAGGTGCCGTTTTCGGCGAAGTACGACGTGGCGGTCGTGAAAATGCCTCCGAGACCGACCTTGGCTTCCGACTGCCGGGCCTTGGCCTGATAGGTCATGAAGTTCGGGATGGCAATGGCCGCCAGAATCCCGATGATCGCCACCACGATCATCAACTCGATCAACGTAAAACCCTGGTTCCCTTTAATTCGACTTGTCATCACGATCCCTCCTTATGATTGAACGTTAATTCTTCGTACAAGCCCGTTACCCAGCATGCCCAAAGCTGTTAAGTGATCCATCAATATACAGTAGTATAAGCAATCCTTGTGCCTAATGACTACCAGTTCTTTTATTTTGAATAAATTGAACATTCTGAGTAACGCCCATCTCCAGATTTTCCGTATGCGAACAATTTCCGTCTCTTTCGTGACGATAAATTGTCGCTCCAGGAAAGGTAACGGGTGCTCGCCGACTAGAAGCTTACATCATTAACCGTATTCTTGAGAATTCTCAAGTCGTTGATAGTCCAATCATCACAGGTAGTGTCGGCGTCGATATTGCCTCTGGCAGCCGCAGTAAACGCCGATGGAGTAGTTTGCACGGTAGCTGGGGAGCTGTTCACATTACACGGGGCCGTTGCAGTGCTTCCACCTTGAACGGCCGTGGGAGTACCATTGACATCGTACCATAACGAATATTTGGGCGTCCCAGCAAAAACATAGTCAAGTTGAGCAGTGGTTGTAAAGGTGCCATTTTCAGCAAAGTACGTCGTGGCGGTCGTGAAAAGGCCTCCGAGACTGACCTTGGCTTCCGACTGCCGGGCCCTGGCCTGATAGACCATGAAGTTCGGGATGGCAATAGCCGCCAGAATCCCAATGATCGCGACCACAATCATCAACTCGATGAGAGTGAAACCTCCCGGCTCTTTACGCTGGAGAATAGGCACCCCACTCCTTCTGCGCACATCCCTGAAAATCACAGACTTTCTCACAGCAGAACAAAACACCGCTATTAATCAAACAGCAAAATTCACGCCAATGATTGAAACACAAAAAGCTAAATTTATCATTTGCTTGGCGCGCTCTGCTTACGACTTATGGCCAACCAGAGTCAATTCTCGTCGGACGCGCGCAAAATTTGTCGCAGGGAATTGCCCATCACGCGTCAACGCACTCGGTTGGATTGCTTTTGCTGCGCCTTGCGGATCCGCTCATCGGCAGCCGGGTCCCCGAACCCCTTCGCCTTGAATCGATCCATCAGCTTTCTGTTCATCGGATCGAGCTCCAGCGAGCGAAGCCAGGCTTCGCGGGCATCGCTCGGGATGTTGCTGGTCAGATATATCTCACCGAGGTGCTCGAAGAACACGGGATCGTCGGGCACCACAGTGACGGCCCGCTTCATTTCCTCCAGCGCTTCCGGCAGGCGGCCCATCTTGAAATAGGCCCACGCAAGGCTGTCAAGGTAGTAGCCGTTCTGCGGCTTGACCACGAGCGCCCGCTGAATCAGCCCGGCGGCCTCCTCCAGCCGCATGTCGCGCTCCGCAAATGTATAGCCGAGATAGTTCAGCGCATCGGCATGCCGCGGGTCCAGCCGGATGGCCTCCTGCATCTCGCTGACCAACTCGTCGAACCGCCCCAGTTTGTCATAGGCCGTGCCCAGGTTAAAGTGGAAGTCGGCGCTGTCGGGATTCCGCTGCAGGCCTTCCCGAAAGACGGCCACCGCTTCTTCGTGCCGCGAGGCCTGCAACAGGGTCAGGCCCAGCATGAGATAGGCGTCCGGCAGTTTGGGGTTCAGGGCGATCACCTGGCGAAAATGCGGAAGCGCCTCCTCGTTTCGCTTCAGGCGATACAGCAGGTACCCGAGATGGAGGTGGGCATCGGAGAACCGCTCATCAGTCTGGATGATCGCCCCGTATTCCGCAATGGCTTTCTCGTAGTCCTTCATCTCCTCATAGAGATAGGCCAGGTGATCGCGCACCCGCAGTTCGTTCGGCCGCAGCACCAGCACGAGCTTCATCTGCTCGATCGCTTTCGGAAACGCCTTCATTTCACCATAAATCAGGCCGATGCGAAGCTGGGCCTCCACATCCCCGGGAGACTCCCCGACGGTTTCGCGCAACAGCGCGAGCGCCGGCTCATAGGCTTTCTCTGTCAACAGTAGCCGGACCAGCCGGTGGCGCACTTCACGATTGCCCCGGTTGACCTCCTGGAGGTATTTTCTGAGAGTCGCAATGGCCTGCGCGTTGTCGCCCCTGGCTTCAAACGTCGCCGCCAGCCCCAGATAGGCCGGATCAAAGCCGGCATTCATGGCCAGGGCGTCCCGATAGGCCTGCACGGCCCGATCCCACGCCTTCTGTTCGACCAGCACGTGGCCGAGGTACAAGTAGCCGGTCGGCGCAGAGGCCGGCGACAGCGCGATGCCCTGGCGGAGAATCCGCTCCGCCTCCTCATACCGTTTTTGACCGGCCAGGAGCATCCCCATCGAATAGTAGGCCTGCGCTTCCTTCGGCCGTATCGCCACGATCCGCTCGTAGTACCCGATCGCGCGCTCGGAGCGGCCCGTAGCCACCGCGACGGCAGCCAGAATGTTCAGGGCCGGCAGGCTGGCCGCGTCCCTGGCCAGCACTTCTTCGGCATGGGCCTGGGCTTTTCCATGCTCGCCCCGGGTATGATAGAGCGTCGCTAGCCGGAGATGGAGCGCCACAGAGGCGGGATCAAGCGCCAGCGCCTTGCGATACTCCTCCTGAGCCGTCACGGCGTCATTGGCCAGTTCGGCCTGGTACCCGCGCAGAAAATGGTAGTAGGCTTTCGGATCCGGCACGCGCTGGGATGAGGAGGGGTTGGCGGATACGATCGCCGGCTGTGCGGCATGCGTGAACGACGGCACGCCGGCCGCCACAAGCGAGAAGCCGATGCTCCAGAGGAGGAATCGTAGCACGGCAGTGGGAATGGCTGCCTCCTTCGGCGTGACGCGAAATTGGACGGGCATGCTCTCAGCGGATTATAGGGGCGCCCCCGGGGAGAGTCAATTCTGCTCCCGGATGTAGTTGCCGAACTTGGCGTACTCCGGTAGAAACGTCAGTTTCACCACGCCCGTAGGCCCATTGCGGTGCTTGGAGATGATGATTTCGGCGACATGCTCGGGGTCCGCCGCCTCTTCGACCTCGCCCTGCTGGCCGGCGTACATGTCCTTGCGGTAGATCATCATCACCAGGTCCGCATCCTGCTCGATGGCGCCCGACTCCCGGAGGTCGGCCAGCAGCGGCCGCTTGTCCTGGCGGCTCTCTACCGCCCGGCTGAGCTGCGAGAGCGCCACGACCGGGATGTTCAACTCCTTGGCGACGGATTTGAGCGACCGGGAGATGTCGGAAATTTCCTGCTGCCGGTTTTCGCTGTCGGCGCCCCCGGACATCAATTGGAGATAGTCCACCACCACGAGGTCGAGGCCGGTCTCCGACCGTTGCCGGCGGATCTTCGCCCTCATTTCCAGCGCCGTGATGCCCGCCGTATCGTCGATGTAGATATTGCTTTCAGTCAACGCGCTGGCGGCGCGGGTCAGGCTCGACCAGTCGTCCCGGTGCAGTTGGCCGGTCCTGATCCGGTGCATGTCAAGCGAGCCGGCCGCACTCAGCAACCGCATGCAGAGTTGCTCCTTGGACATTTCCAGGCTGAAGATGGCCACCTTGTACGACTTCGGTTTGTGCAGCGCGGCATTCAAGGCCATCCCCAGCGCCAGACTGGTCTTGCCGGTGCTCGGCCGGCCGGCGACGATGATGAGATCGGAGGGCTGGAGGCCGGCGGTCACATTATCCATGTCGGCAAACCCCGTCGGAATGCCGGTAATTTTTTCCTTCAGCTCGTACAGCTTGTTGATGTGCTCAACCGTGCTGTTGACCACATCTTTGATCGAGGTGAACGACTTTTTCAGCCGGCTCTCCGCGATCCCGAAGATGCTGCGCTCGGCGTAGTCCAGCAACTCGTCAACGCGCTTCGTGCCCTCATATCCACGGGTTACAATCTCCGTGGCCACCCCGATCAGCGCGCGATTGATCCCGGTTTCGTGGACGAGTTTGGCATGGTGGGTCACGCTGGACGCGGTCGCGACAGATTGCGCGAGATCGGTCAGATAGGCGCTGCCCCCGATCCCTTCCAGGGTCCCCGCATGTTGCAAATGATCCGTCAGGGTCACCAGGTCGACGACCTGGTTCTGCTCCGACAGTTCGATCATGGCCTCGAAAATCCGCCGGTGCGCGGGCCGGTAGAACTCATCCGACCCGATGAGTTCAATCGCCTTGTAGAGCGCCTGGTTGTCCAGGAGAATGGCCCCGAGCACGGCCTGTTCCGCTTCGACGTTCTGCGGCGGCAGCTTGAGCGTTGCGGGATCGGCGCGAAGGGCACGTTCAGATCGACCTCCGGGCGTCATCGGCGCTTCCGTGTCACGCCGGCCGCCCCCGCCCGGCCGCTTTGCAGGGCACGAAGCTGAAGGAGCCGGTCCAGATCAAACGCAAATCCGGTTGACGGGACCTCGCGCCCGAACCGGCCGATCAGATGGTCGTACCGTCCCCCGCCCCCAACTTCCGCGCCCAGCCCGTCGGCATAGATGTCGAAGACCAGTCCGGTGTAATACTCCATCCGCCGGATCTCTCCCATGTCCAGCAGGAGATGGTCCCCCAGGCCCGCCGCCGTCATCCGCTCCCACACCTCTCGCAGCCGGGCGAGCGGCCGACGACAGTCCTCGCTTCGGGGGGCCAGCCGGCCGGCCGCCTCCAGTATCTCGTACCCCCCGAACAACCCGGGGACCGCCAACAGCGCCGTGGCGGCGCGTCCTCGCACGCCGGCGCCATGAAGCAGAACCTCCATGCGCGGCACGTCCTTCCGCGCCGCCGCTTCACGGAGGCGGCCCTGCACGGACGCCGAGACGCCGGTCCGGCGCAGCAACGCATTGAAAAATGCCCCTTGCCCCATCGCAATGGTAAAGACGGTGATCCCGAGACGCCGGAGGCATTCCGCCGCCACCATGATCGGCTCGACGTCGGCCGCCGTGCCCTTGGGACCGATCAGCTCGATGCCGATCTGGAAGATCTCGCGATCGCGTCCGGCATGCTCCGGCTCGTACCGAAAGATATTCGCGCTGTAGCAGAGCCTCAGGGGAAGGGGCTGGTCCACCATGCCCATTGCCACCATCCGGGCGATCTGGGCCGTGACGTCCGGGCGCATGACGAGGATGCGCCCCGTGGCCCGATCCACCACCTTGTAGGACTTCTCGATGAGTTCGGCGTCAAGCCCCTGGGCCAGAACATCCAGGTACTCGAACGTGGGCGGGATGATTTCGCGATAGCCGCGTTCCGCAAAGACCGCGAAGACGATCTCTTCGACCACGCGCTTCTCTTCCGCCGCGACGGGCAGGAAGGTCGCGCCGCCTTGGGGAATCGAGGAACGGGCAGCCTTCTTCATGAGGGACCAGCCGGCAACGCCGGTTACAGGCGTACGAGTTTAACCGAGATGATATTCTTGGCGCTGGTGATGGCACGAAGCACGTCCGCCGGCAACGGCGCGTCCACTCCCACGATGAGCAGGGCCTGTCCCCCCTTTTCCTCGCGCGAGCACTGCATGCGGGCGATATTGATCTGGTGCGCGCCGAGCACCTGGCCCACCTCACCGATCACGCCGGGACGATCGTAGTTCAGGATGAAGAGCATGTGCCCTTCGGGGGCGATCTCCACGCGGAAATTATCCAGTTGGACGATCCTGGCATCGCGCCGGCCAAAGAGCGCCCCGGCAATCCGGCTGGTCTTCCTATCGGATTCCACCTGAATCGTGACCAGGCTGGTGAAGTCCCCCGCATCGCTGCTCTTGACCTCTTTGACCTCGATCCCCCGCTCGCGCGCCACCACCGGCGCGTTCACGTAGTTGATCGTTTCCTCCAGGATAGGCGTCAGGAGCCCCTTGAGCACCGCAATGGTCAGCGGCGCCACATTGACGCCCGCGACCTCGCCTTTGTACTCGATCGTGACGCGCTCGATGCCGCCTTCGTAGAGCTGGGAGTGCAGCAGCCCCAGCTTCTCGGCGAGCGTGATGTACGGCTGAAGCCGCGGCAGCAGTTCGGCCGGCACCGACGGGATATTGACGGCGCCCCGCGCGATGCCGCGCGTCAGGTAGTCCACGATCTGTTCGGCGATCCCGACCGCCACGTTCTCCTGGGCTTCCGTAGTGGACGCGCCGATGTGCGGCGTGCAAATGAAATTGTCCAGTGTCAGCAGCGGATGGGCAGGCTTGACCGGCTCCTCCTCAAACACGTCGAAGGCGGCGCCCGCGACCCTGCCGCTCTTCAGCGCGTCATAGAGGTCCTGCTCATTGATGATCCCACCGCGCGCGCAATTGATGATGCGCACCCCATCCTTCATCGTCGAGATCGATGCCGTGTTGATGATGTTCTGCGTCTCGGCCGTCAGCGGCGTGTGGACCGTGATCACGTCGGCGCGGCGGAAAAGTTCCTGCAGACTCATGACCTCGACGCCCATCTTGCGGGCCCGTTCCTCCGCCAGATATGGATCGTACGCGATCACATTCATCATGACACCCTGGGCCAGCTTGGCGAGATGACTCCCGATCTGTCCCATCCCGACGATGCCGAGCGTCTTGTTGTAGAGCTCCACGCCCATGAATTTCTCTTTTTCCCACTTGCCGGCCTTCATCGAGGCGGTGGCCTGCGGAATCTTGCGGGCGAGGGCAAAAATCATCGCGAAGGTGTGTTCGGCCGTGGTCACGGTGTTGCCGCCCGGCGTGTTCATCACCACGATGCCGCGCTTGGTGGCCGCCGCGGTGTCCACATTGTCCAGGCCTGACCCTGCCCGTCCGATGATCCGGAGCTTGTCGGCGGCGGCGATGACCTCGGCCGTCACTTTCGTCCCGCTGCGGACGATCAGCCCTTCGTAGTTCTTGATCTCACGGAGCAGTTCATCCTTGGGCATCTTGGTCTTGACGTCTACGGTCAGACCGGCCTTCTGGAGAATTTCCACCCCTTGCTTGGAGAGGTTGTCGCTGACAAGGATTTTCATTTCGCGAGCAGCAGCTCCTCGGCTTTCCCCACACCCGACCCGAGCTTCACCGGATGGCCGAGCCCTTTCAGTACCATCTCGGTGGCAGCAAGCGCCTGGATGACGTCGAAGGTGTCCATGTAGCCCATGTGCGAGATCCGGAAGATCTTCCCCTTGAGGTGATCCTGCCCGCCGGCCGCCGTGATCCCGTACTGCTCGCGAAGGTTCTTATAGACCGCCTGGCCATCCACCCCCGCCGGTGTCGAGACGACCGTGAGGGCGTCGCTGGGGGTCTGTTTCGGGAAAAGCGCGAGGCCGGCCGCCTTCATGCCCTCCCGCATCGCGTGGGCCATCCGGGCATGACGCGCAAAGACATTGCCGAGGCCTTCGGCTTTCAGCATCTTGAACACTTCCTGGAGCCCGATCATCAGCGAGACTCCGGCCGTATAGGCGGTCTGATTCTTCTGCTGGGCATCCCGCTCCTTCTTGAAGTTGAAATAGAAGGCGGCGTTCTTGGCCTTGTCGGCCAACCGCCAGGCCTTCTCGCTCACGCTCGCGAAGGCCAGGCCCGGAGGCAGCATCATCGCTTTCTGGGATCCGGCCACCACCACGTCGATTCCCCACTCATCGGTCTTCAAGTCGAACACGCCCAGTGCCGTGATGGCATCCACCACCAGGATCGTCTCCTCGCGGGACCGCACGATCTCGGCGATCGCCCTGGTATCGTGAGCCACGCCGGTGGACGTCTCGCTCGCCTGGATGTACACCGCCTTGATGGCGGGGTCTTTCTTCAGGGCATCGGCCACGGCCTGGGGATCAACCGACTCGCCCCATTCGACTTTGATCTCAATTCCATTGACCCCGAACGCCTTGCACAGCTTCCCCCAGCGTTCGCCGAACTTGCCTCCATTGACGTACAATGCCTTGTCGCCCGGCGACAGAAAGTTGGCCACCGCCCCCTCCATGGCGCCGGTTCCAGACGCGACCAGGGTCAGTACGTCGTTGCGGGTCTGGAAGAGCCATTTGAGATCCTCGCGAAGTTCCCCAAACATGGCTGAAAATTCGGGAGCCCGGTGGTGAACCATCGGCTTGGCCATGGCCAGCAGGACTTCGGGGGGAACTTGGGTCGGCCCTGGAGCCAACAGGTACCGTTTCAGCATGCCGCAACACTCCTTCTTGAAGGGAAAATTATTGATGGCTGAATGCTCGGCCACGCTATCATACGGTCGGAAACGTGTCAAGGTGACCCAAAGGCCTAAGTGAATGGGAAATCAGCCTATTGGAGCGCACAGAAGACGTTGCAGAGCCGCTTTAACTTGCTTTCCAGGGGCTCTTCGTCTAGAGTATGCAGCTTATGCGTAAGCCCATGGCTACACGTATCAGCATCATCGCTCTCTGGGGAGGACTGCTTGCAGCCGGAGTTCTGCCGGCCGAGGGATGGGCCGGATCGTCCGATCTGTACCAGTTGGACGAGGCTCTGCCCCTTCACTATGCCGCTGTGGAACCGGTCCAGGAGACCGGCCCCGGCAGCGTGTTCATTGCAGTGCCGACGGAAACCCTCCCCCCCCTCGCAAGCCATGATGCCACGTCCCAACCGCTCCCACTGCCGTCTGAGCCCGCGCCCGCGGCGCCGCTCGCCATGGAGACGGCCGCCGAAATACTCGACCAGCCGGAAACCCTGGACTTCGACATTCCGGTCATGCGGACTGCGAAGGTGGACAAGCACGTGCAATTCTTCTCGTTCCGCATTCGCGACCGCTTTGAAATCTGGCTGGGCCGACTGGAGCGACACCGGCTGATGGTGGAGCAGATCTTCACGGAGTTCAACCTGCCCGCGGACCTGATCTTCCTGTCCCTGGTTGAGAGCGGATTCAGCACACATGCCAAGTCCCGCGCCCAGGCGGTCGGACCGTGGCAGTTCATCAAGGGAACCGCCAAGGCCTATGACCTTCGGGTGGACAACTGGATCGACGAGCGGCGGGATCCCTTGAAGTCCACGGTTGCCGCCGCCCGATATCTCCGGGACCTGCACCAGTTATTCGGATCGTGGCCCCTGGCCATGGCGGCCTACAATGCCGGGGAACGGAAGGTCGGACGCGCGCTCGTTCGCGCGCAGGCCGACGACTTCTGGGACCTCACCGACACCAAGCTGCTCAAACTCGAGACGAAGGAGTACGTACCCCGGTTCCTGGCCGCCGCCCTGATCGCCAAGGATCCGGCCCGTTTCGGACTTGCCATTCCCTCGCAAGCGCCGGTGGAATACGAGGAGGTGATCGTCACCCACCCAATCCATTTGAAGGCGGCGGCCCTGGCCGCAGGCGTGTCCTACGAGGAACTGAAGGTGCTCAACCCGGAACTCAAAAAAGACCTGACTCCACCGGACCCGGCCTACCACCTCAAAGTCCCGGCAGGCCGCAAGGACGCCTTTCTCGCCAACCTGGGAACCTACCAGGCATGGAAGCGCGTCCACGCCGTGAGGTATCAGGTCCGTCGCGGCGACACCCTCCCGCTTCTCGCGTCGCGGCACCGCACCACCGTCGCGGCGATTCTCGAAGCCAATGCCATGGGTAAATCCGAGAAGCCCAAGCCTGGCGACTGGCTGCTCATCCCTCAGGCAAGCAAGCCCGTCATGGGCACGCCTCACGTATCCGTCAAAGCATCTCGCTGAAATTATTTGGAAGGAGCGGCGGGGGGCTCGGCCGGCGGGGCAGCCGCTTTCCGCGCATCAAGGGTCTTGATCCGCACGGAGGCTTCCGCGGCAAAAGGCGACGACGGGTGGTCTTTCATTATTTCCTGGTAATGGGCCAGCGCGCCTTCCGGCCGCTTCAGGGTCTCATCAATCCTGCCAAGCTCAAATAACGCCTGGTCCTTGTTGGGCGCACCGGGGATCTTCGCGACAGCGGTGAGTGTTTTTTCCGCCTCTTCGACCTTTCCCTGAGCCAGTTGGGCATAGGCCAGGCGCTGATAGACCAGGGGGACGAGGGCTCGGTGGGTCCCATGGCGGGCGAGAAAATCCTGGTAGGTCGTGATGGCGCCATCCCAGTCCTTGAGATCACTGAGCGCATTCCCTAGCAGATAGCCGGCCTGAGGCGCGACCGAGCTGCGCGGGAAATCAGTCAGAATTTTTTGAAAGGTTTCGACCGCCTTTTTCAGTTCCTCGGGTGTCCGTGCCGAAGGCGGCCCCCCCATAAAGGATCGCTCGGTGACGCTGCGCGTCGCCTCGTGCAGGAGGTCGGCTGCCGCGCGGTCATCCTGCTGGCGCATCCAGAAAAATCCTCCGACGGCCGCGGCCGCAATGACCGCCACGGCCACGCCGGCGAGCAGCCATCGAACATTCGCGCGCGCCTGCCGGGCGGCCTGCCCGACCGAATCGACCATGTGGGCCGGATCGGTCAGGGATTCCTTGTGGGGGTTTCTTATTTTGAACATCTCAATCCTGTGCATTCATTCGGGCGCGGTTCGTTATACGCAAGGCCTCCGGCAAATGTCAAACGACCGGCGGCAACCTCCCGCCAGTTTGCGCTTGCCTCTTCACAAGCCCACGCCTAAAATCCTTTCCCAGCGTGCCGACATCGACGCCCATGACTGAATGCGAGTCCCTGACGGCCAGCCTGCTGAGCCTGGATAAGCTCGAGCAGTATTACCAGTGGATCAGCGAAGAGGCCCACCCGTTCATTGGAGCCCGCCTCGCGGAAATCGGCGCCGGCATCGGCACCTTCACCGACGTGCTCATGCGCAACCACGTCGCCCGCCGTCCGACCGCCCGGCTGGCCGTCTTCGAGCCGGAGCGCACGCTTTTTCAGCTGTTACAGGAGCGAATGGAGCGCACGTACCCGGAGTTGCTGCGTGCCGACCGCGTGGTTGCGACCAACGGATATTTTGACGCGCTTCCCGGACAGTTCGACACCGTCATCATGATCAACGTCCTGGAGCACATCAAGGATGATCAGGACACGATCCGCGCGGCGTATCGCGCGCTGTCCCCGGGCGGCGCCTGCATCGTCTTCGTGCCGGCCCTCTCCTGGCTGTACAGCCCGCTGGACCGGTCGGTCGGCCACTTTCGCCGGTATGAGCGAACGCAGCTGGAACAGATCATGCGGGCGGGTGGATTCGAAGTCGTCGCGGCGAAATACATGGACTGCCTCGGCGTACTGCCCTGGTATCTGTTGAACGTCATCGGCGGCTCCACCTCCATCAATCCACGCCTCGCGCACATCTACGACAGGTGGTTCGTGCCGGTCACACGATGGATCGAGCACCGGTGGTCTCCACGAATCGGAAAAAATATCCTGATCGTGGCGCGCAAGAACGGCTGCGGCTCCCCATAAGAGACGTGAGGGTGCCTCCCCACGCCCGGATCGGTTCGCCTGCGGGGCTGGCGGTGGCCGTGCTTGTCAGTGTCACGCTGGCCTTCTACCACGGCCTCTGGCTGCCGGGGTTGGTGCTCATCAAGCGCGACGCGTTTCGGTTTTATCTCGTGCTCAAGCAGTACCT
>JAVHQA010000200.1:0-15326 GCA_036170875.1 Nitrospirales bacterium | reverse complement strand
TGGTGCTCATCAAGCGCGACGCGTTTCGGTTTTATCTCGTGCTCAAGCAGTACCTCGTGGAGCGACTGTCCGCCGGCGAGTTACCTCAGTGGTTCCCCTATGAAGCGCTCGGACGTCCGTACATCGGCGTGACGCATACGGGAGTGTTCCATCCCTTCACAACGCTCTACTTCTTGTTCCCCGTGCCCGACGCCTACCGCCTTTCCATCTTGTTGTGTTGCCTGGCAGCCGCGCTGGGCGCCTTCGCGCTCGCACGCAGACTGCTCCTTTCGCCGACGGGGGCGCTGCTCACCGGCCTTTCCTTCGCCCTCTCGGGCTATGTGGTCTCGATCACGGATAACAGCCCGTACCTGTACTCGATCTGCTTCCTGCCGCTCTTCTGCCTGTCTTTGGACAAGGGACTGACCGGGTCACGCGCGTGGACTGTGGCGCCCGCAGTCGTCTGGGCGACGGTGTTTCTGGACGGCGATGTGCAAACGGGCTATTATTATGGATTCATCGGCTTGCTGTGGACGCTCATGCGCGCGCCCCGTTCACGCCTCGACGCGGTCCTGCGCCTGGCGATCGTAGCCGTGCTTGCGGCACTCCTGGCTGGTATTCAACTCGGACCGGGCTGGGCTGTGTTCGTCGGCAGCGACCGGGTGCATCCCGCGCTATTCGAAAAGCAGGTAGGGGACTGGTCCACCCATCCTCTGCGTCTCCTAAGCATCCTGGCCGGACCCATCCGCGAAGATGTCCTTACCTTTGTAACCGATGGAGCGCCCGACACCGTCATGCCGGAGTTGTACGTCGGCTACTTCTGGGCCGAGAGTTTGTACCTGGGCATTCCCGTGGTCGGGCTCGCGCTTCTGGGAGCGTGGCACCGACCCGAATTACGGGTGCTTGCCTGGCTCGGGGGAGCGGCTCTCCTGCTGGCCCTCGGACCGTGGGGCGGGCTCTATGATCTCTTCTATCACGTGGTGCCGCTCTGGTCGGCGTTCCGTTATCCGGAGAAGTTCATGGGCATCGTCTCGTTCGCCTTGGCGCTGCTTGCGGGAGCGGGACTCGACGCGATCCGGGCCAACAGAGGACGGTTGTGGCCGTGGCTCGTCGCCGCAGCCTTGAGCCTCGGGGCAGGTCTTGCAATTCCCACCGAGGCAGGCCGGCAGCTTGCATCGAGCCTGGGGGCCTCGCTGGCCTTGGCTCAAGCAATCACAGACGCGGCCGCCCCCGCATGCCTCTTCGGCGCGGCGGCCGCGCTTGGCGTCGCCGTGATCACAGCCGCGATCAAGCACACGACGCTGCGCAGTGAATGGCTTCTGGTGTGTCTCGTCGCGATCGTCGTGCTTGACCTCTCGCGCGCGAACCTGGACGCGTACCATACCGCGTCGGCGGAAGTCGCGGAATTCAATCCACCGCTCGTGGAGGCGCTCAAGGCGCACGCCGGCTCGCTCGATCCCGGCCGTTTCAGGATCATTAGCCTGGTCGAGACCCTGGTAGCCTTTCCGGAGCAACTCGAACGCACGTTGGGCAACTACGCGGCGGTCATCGTCGCACGACGCCAAGCGCTGGCCCCGTTGCACAACGCCGAGTTTCATATCGAGACAGCCAAGCCCTATCTCCCGGGATACAAAGCCGAACTGATTGCCATGCTCAGGCAAGGTATCGGACTTCAAGCCGCCGCACGCTACAACGTCGGCTACTATGTCGGATTGAGGTCCCGCCTCTTGGACACCCGGCTTGTCCGCGAAGTCGTCGCCGAGTTGCCCGACTATGATCTCGTGCTGTTCCGCAATCCCATTCCGGCCAAGCCCCGCGCCTACTTGTCCCGGCATCCGGAGCGCAGTGATTCACCGGTCGATCCAGCCGCATTGCTCGCACGGCCTGACTTCCTCAGCGGTGAGGTGGATGTGATTGAAACCACGGATTCGACCCTGCCGGGCCCCTCCCCGAACGGCACGGCCACCATCGAACGATATCGCCCCGAAGAAGTGCGGGTGCGCGTGGACACTCCGCAACCCGCACTTCTCGTTCTGCTCGACGCCTTCGATGACGGGTGGCGGGCCACCCTTGACAACGGCTCTGAGATTCCCATCATGCGGACCAACACGCTGGTGCGGGCCGTGGCGGTGCCGACGGGACACCACGTGGTCACGTTCTCCTACCACACGCCGCTGCTGAAGGCCGGCGCGTGGGTTTCGCTGGCCGGCGTCCTGCTCTGCACGGGACTGCTCGTGCCGACGCGCTGGCGCACGCGCCACAGAAATGCCCACGCATGATCCCTTCTTCACCCCCGACAGCGTCCGACTCCCGACCACCCATCGGTCGCCGGATCGGCTCGCCCACCGGGCTGGCGGTCGCGGCGCTCATGTGCATCACGCTTGCCTTCTACCACGGCCTCTGGCTGCCGGGCCTGGTGCTCATCGAGCGCGACGCCTATCGGATCTTTCTCCCGTTCCAGCAATACGCAAGCGAGCGCCTTTTTGCCGGCGAACTGCCTCAATGGTTCCCCTATGAAGGGTTGGGCCGCTCGTTTATCGGGCTGACCGCCACTGGTGTGTTTCACCCGTTCTCATCGCTGTATTTCCTTTTCTCTGTGCCCGATGCCTATCGCGTGGCCACCCTCCTCGCCTGCCTGCTGGCAGCGTTGGGGGCCTTTGTGTTGGGCCGGACGTTGCACTTCTCACGTACAGGGGCGCTGCTGGCAGGCATCGCATTCGCACTCTCAGGCTATATCGTTTCGCTCACCGACAACATCCTGTACCTCTACTCGATCTGCGTGTTGCCGCTGTTCTGCGCCGCCCTGGAGCAGGCGCTGGTAACGAACCGCGCATGGATGGTGGCACCCGCGGCCATCTGGGCGACGGTCTTTCTGATCGGCGACATGCAAACGGGGTACTATTATGGCTTCATTACCCTGCTATGGACGGTGACCCGTGCGCCGGCCCCCCGCTTCACCGCATGGCGCCGGTGCGCGCTCATCACCTGTCTCGCAGTCTTGCTCGCCGGCATCCAACTCGGACCTTCCTGGGTGCTGTTTACCAGCAGCGAGCGCGCGCAACCCGAGGTCTTTCACGACGAAGCCCTTACATGGTCAACCCACCCACTGCGGCTGCTGACCATCCTGGCGTCACCGGTCGGGGACGATGTCTTCGCAACCAGCGGGCAGGAGATCGTTGCCACCGACGTGCAGGAAAAATACATCGGCTATTTCTGGGTGGAAAGCCTTTATCTCGGCATCCCGGTGATCGGCCTGGCCTTCCTGGGCGCGCGATATCGCCATGATCTGCATGTGCTTGTCTGGCTGGGCTGCCTGGCACTCCTGCTGGCGCTCGGTCGGTGGGGTGGCCTCTACGAACTCTTTTTCCAGTACGTGCCGCTGTGGTCCGCCTTCCGGTACCCCGAGAAATTAATGGGGTTCGTGGCGTTTGCAGCCGCCATGCTGGCGGGAGCCGGGCTCGACGTATTGCGGACAGGGCAGGGACGCGTGACGCCCTGGCTGATTGGAGCAGTTCTCTGCGCGGCCATTGGGTTCAGCATCTCCTCCACCGTAGTCAGTTGGTGGGTGACGGCCTCGAATTTGCCGCATGCTTCGGTCGGTGAAGTGACCACATCAGCAACGCGCGCCTTCCTTTTCAGCGCCGTCTCGGCAATGGGCGTAGGCGCGGTCGTCGCCGGACTTCAACGAAGGGTGTTCCGTGAAGAACTGTTGCTCGGGGTTCTCCTCGCCGTCATCGCGCTCGATCTCTCAAGGGTCCACCTGGGGGCCTACCATACCGCGCCGGTAGAAACCGCCACCTTCACGCCACCACTGGCCGTCGCGCTCCACGCGCGCGAAGGCATGTCGGGGCTCGGCCGTTTCCGGTTGGTGCCCCTGGAGGAACCACACGTCGTGATACCTGAGCAACTCGTACGATCACTTGGCCACTACGCGGCAGTCATGGTGGCACGAAGGCATACGCTTGACGCCTTACACGGCGCCCAAGTTCATGTCGAGAGCGCACGCCGCTACCTCACCGGGTACAAGGCGGACCTGCTATCCATGGTAAAAAAGGGGGTCAGCGCACAGGCGGCAGCCCGCTACAATGTCGCGTACTACATCGGATTGCGGTCCCGCTTGCAAGACCCGGGGATCGCCCGAGGCCTCATCGCCGAACTCCCTGATTTCGACCTGATCTTGTTCCGTAATCCCACGCTTGCCAAACCCCGCGCGTACCTCTCAGCAAAGCCGGAGCGCGCCGTCACGCGGATCGATTCCGCCGCATTGTTCGCGCGGGCCGACTTCCTCAGCGGAGAGATAGACGTGATCGAGGCACCCGACGCAACCCTGCCTGGACCTGCCCTGGCAGGACGGGCGCTCATTGCGCGGTACGAGCCGGAAGTGGTGCGGGTACGCGTCGAGACGCCGCAACCGGCCGTTCTGATCCTGCTGGACGCGTTCGACAAAGGCTGGACCGCGACCATTGAGACAGGCGATGAACTCCCCATCCTGCGGGCGAACGCGCAGGTACGGGCCGTCGTTGTGCCGGCCGGCGCGCACGTCGTGACGTTCCGCTACGAAACACCGCTCCTGCGCGCCGGCGCCGCAGCCTCCCTCGCCGGGGCCTTGCTCTGCCTGGGCCTGATGGGACAAGCGTGGCGGCAGAAACGCCGGCCGGGGGCCGACTCATGATCGCCCGATCCGGTCCGGAGCATCCCGACGGAGCGACCGCACGCTGGTGGCAGCACAGCGGGCTGTCTGTGGCTGTCCTCTGCGGTCTGACGTTGGCATTCTACCATGGGCTCTGGCTCCCGGACCGGGTGTTGATCAAGCGCGATGCCTTTGCGTTCCACCTTCCCATCAAACAGCACCTGATCGAGCGGCTGATGGCAGGCGAACTGCCCCAGTGGTTCCCCTATGAAGGGCTCGGTCGTCCCTTTATCGGCGCCACCCACACCGGAGTCTTCCATCCCTTCACCGCGGTCTCTTTCATCTTCTCCGTCCCTGACGCCTATCGCCTCTCCACGCTCCTCTCCTGCCTGATCGGAGCGCTCGGGGCCTTTGCCCTGGCCCGTATGCTCAAGATTTCGAACTCCGGAGCGCTGCTGGCCGGCATCGTGTTTGTCCTTTCGGGCTACGCCGTGTCGCTCACCGACAATCTCGTGTACTTGCATTCAGCCTGTCTGCTCCCACTGTTTTGCGCCGGGTTGGAGAAGGCTCTTCGGGGGCCGCGCGCGTGGGTGGTCGCCCCCGCCGCAATCTGGGCCCTGGTTTTTCTGATCGGGGACGTGCAGATGGGGTACTACTATGGCTTCATCGCACTGCTCTGGATGGGAGCACGAATGCCGGGCTCCTACCGTGAAGCGGGGCTCAGACTGGCGCTCATGGCAGGGCTGGCGATCCTGCTGGCCGGCATTCAGCTGGGACCGGCGTGGGCGACCTTTGCGGACAGTGAACGTGCGCAGCCGGACCGCTTCCGCACACAGGCGCTCGCCTGGTCAACCCATCCCTTGCGGCTGCTGACGGTCGCCGCCTCGCCGATTGGCGAGCAACTGGACCCGGTGGACCTGGGCCGCTTTTTTTTCGGCCATCCGACCGGCGGCTTGTGGGCGGAAAGCCTGTACCTCGGAGTCCCAGTCATCGGGTTGGCGCTCCTGGGAGCCAGGCACAGACCGGACCTGCGTGTCCTTCCCATCATTGGAGTGGTCGGGCTCCTTCTGGCGCTCGGGAAGTGGGGGGGCCTCTATGGGATGCTGTACGAAGTGGCCCCGCTCTGGTCGGCCTTTCGCTACCCGGAAAAGTTCATGGGGGTGGTCTCTTTTGTAGCCGCAATGCTCGCGGGCTCCGGACTCGACGCCCTGAGGATGGGGAAAGGACGCGTGCGGCTCTGGCTTGCCGCAGCCATCCTGTGCGCCGTCGCCGGGATTGGCCTTTTCACCGATACGGCAAGCGCGTGGATCGCTGCGAACGTTGATGCCCCGGCAGCGGTGGCCCACGCCATCACGGCCTCGGCGGGGCTTGCCTTTTTCTACAGCGCGCTCGCGGCTCTGGGCGTCTGGCTCATCACCGCATGGGCGCAACGCAGTTCGCGCCGGGGCCCCGTCTTCCTCCTCGCACTGACGGCACTTATCGCCCTCGACCTCTCGCGGGCCAATCTGGGGGCCTACCACACCGGTCCGGCCGACGCCGCGACATTCACGCCCCCGCTCGTCCACGCGCTCGCGTCAACGGCAGGCCCGTTGGCCCCCGGGCGCTTCCGGATCATCTCGCTGCACGAGAAGAAAAATGTGGTGCCGAAAAGTCTCTACTTGTCCCTTGGCCACTACGGCGCGGCGTCCATCGAGCACCGGCAGGCGCTTGACCTGGAGCAGAATGCCGTGTTTCATCTCGAAACGCCACAACCCTACCTGCCGGGCTACAGCGCCGCGCTCACAACGATTCTGGATGCAAACAACCCGGCGGTGGCCGCACGGTACAATGTCAGTTTTTACGTTGGCCCGCGATCCCGTTCCAAAGACCCGCAGTTCGCTCCCGGGCTTATCGCCCAACTCCCCCCTTACAACCTTGCACTGTTTCGCAATCCCGCGCCTGCAAAACCTCGGGTCTACGTGGCACAACGTCCCGAGCCCGCGGCCTCCCCCGTCGCGCCGGCCGCCCTCGTCCTCCGCCCAGACTTCCTGGACGGCGATGTGGACGTGATCGAAACGCGCGGAGAACCGCTGCCGGGCCCGGCCCCAAACGGCACCGCGCGTATTGAGCGGTACGATCCTGAAGAGGTGCGGGTGCGGGTGGACACGCCGCAGTCCGCCGTCCTCATCCTGCTTGACGCGTACGATAAGGGCTGGGTGGCCGCACTCGAAAGCGGGCTGGATCTCCCCATCCTGCGGGCCAACGCGCTCGTACGGGCCGTGATTGTCCCGTCCGGCAACCATGTCGTCACGTTTTCCTACCAGACCCCTTTACTGAAGGCGGGGGCCTGGGCGTCCCTGGTCGGTGTCCTTGCCTGTATCGGGTTGATCGCGCATGCACGCGGGCGGAAACGCCACCCGGAAAGCACCGCCTGATGTCGCCATCGTCCTTCGAGACGCCCAACCCCAGGCCGGGCCTGCCTGCTTGGCTCACATCGCCGACAGGGCTGGCGGTGGCCGTGCTCGTCAGTATCACGCTCGCCTTCTACCACGGGCTCTGGCTGCCCGGTCTCGTGCTGATTAAACGTGACGCCTTTCGGTTTTTTCTCCCGCTCAAGCAATACCTCGTCGAACGCCTGGCTGCCGGCGAACTGCCGCAGTGGTTCCCCTATGAAGGCCTGGGGCGCGCGTTCATCGGGGTCACCCACACGGGCATCTTCCACCCGTTCACGGCCATCTATTTCCTTTTCTCCGGACCCAACGCCTATCGTGCCGCGACACTCCTCTCCTGTCTGCTGGCGGCGCTCGGAGCCTTCACGCTGGGCCGCATGCTGAATCTTTCCCGCGCAGGCTCGTTGATCGCCGGCATCTCATTCGCACTGTCCGGCTATGTCGTGTCGCTGACCGATAATCTCCTGTACCTGTATTCCATTTGCGTGTTGCCGCTCTTCTGCGCCACCCTTGAAAGGGCGCTCAAAAACGGCGGCGCATGGACGGTCGCGCCCGCCGTCATCTGGGCCACCGTGTTTCTCAATGGTGATGTACAGACGGGCTATTACTTCGGCTTCATCGCGCTGCTCTGGACGCTGGCGCGCGCCATAGGGCTCTCTCATGAGTTACTGCGGTTGGCCCTTGTCCTCTGTCTCGCGGGCCTGCTCGCGGGCATTCAGCTCGGGCCGGCGTGGGGGGTCTTCATGGTCAGCGAGCGCGCGCACCCGGCGCTCTTTCACTCTCAAACCATGGACTGGTCAACCCATCCCCTGCGATTGGCAACCGTTCTGGCCTCACCGGTCGGCGCAACTGTGGACCCGGTGGCCATGGCGCGCTTCTTTTTCGGCACCCCCAAGGCGGGCTTCTGGTCGGAGAGCCTCTACCTCGGCGTGCCCATGACGGGGCTGGCCCTTCTGGGCGTATGGTATCGCCGAGATCTGAAGGTGTTTGTCTGGCTCGGCAGCCTTGCACTCCTACTCTCGCTTGGTCGGTTTGGCGGCCTGTACGACATTTTTTCCCATGCGGCGCCGTTCTGGTCGGCGTTCCGATACCCCGAGAAGCTGATGGGCGTCGTATCCTTCACGGCCGCGATGCTCGCCGGAGCGGGCGTGGATGCGCTGCGGAAGGGCAAGGGGACCCTCGCGCCCTGGCTCGCCATGGCAGTCCTGTTCCTGGGCATCGCCGGCGGCTTGCGCACCGAGGCCGCCGGCGCGTGGGCAGCCGGGAGCTTCGGCGCGCCGGCGGACCTGGCCCATGCCGTGACAAGCTCGGCCGCATGGGCCTTTTTGTTCAGCGCCCTCGCGGCGGCAGGCATGGGAGTCGCCGCCGCCGGACTCAAGCACGGGGCGCTTCGCGAACAGCTTCTGCTCGCTGCGCTGGTCGCAATCCTCGCCCTCGACCTCTCGCGCGCAAACCTGGGGGCCTATCACACGGCGCCGGTGGAAGCCGCCACGTTCATGCCGCCGCTGGCCCGGGCGCTCCAGGAGCGCGAAGGCCCGCTCGCCCCAGGACGCTTTCGGATGGTGTCCATCTTTGAGGATGTCCTGGTATGGCCCACGGAGCTCATGCTCCCGCTTGGCTACCATGGTGCCGCCTCGGTGGAACGCCGGCAGGCCCTCGACCACGAGCACAATGCGCAGTTTCGCCTTGAATCCGCCTTGCCCTATCTATCGGGGTACAACTCTCAGTTTGCGGAGACGTTAAACCCGCGGTCAGGGATCGAAGCCGCGGCCCGCCTCAACGTGACGTACTACATCGGTCGCCGCTATCACCTGGAGGATCCGCGCTTCGCCCAGGCGCTCGTGGCCCAACTCCTCCCGTATGACCTTGCGCTCTTTACGAACCCCGTCCCGGCCAAGCCGCGCGCCTATCTGTCGCGGCGGCCGGAGCGCACGGCATCGCCGGTCGATTCCGGCGCGCTGTACACGAGACCCGGCTTTCTCAGCGGGGAAGTGGATGTCATCGAAACGGATGCCGCGGTGTTGCCGGGCTCTGCTGAGGCCGGCACCGCACGCATCGAGCAGTACGAACCTGAAGCCGTGCGGGTGCGCGTGGAGACCCCGCAGCCAGCCGTCCTCATCCTGCTCGACGCCTTCGAGAAGGGATGGACGGCCTCAATCGAGAGCGGTGCAGATATCCCCATTTGGCGGGCCAACGCGCTCGTGCGGGCGGTCGTGGTCCCGGCCGGCAAACATGTCGTCACGTTTTCCTACCAGACCCCTCTGCTCAAGGCAGGCGCCTGGGCGTCCATGGCCGGCGTGCTCCTCTGCCTCGGCTTGATTGTGCGTGCGCACCGGCTGGTACGCCGCTCGAAAAACCACCCATGATCCCGCCGTCACGCCAGGGAAAACCAGACGGCAGGCGGGGGCTCCTCGCCCGAATCACGTCGCCGACGGGGCTTGCGGTCGCGGCGCTCGCCGGCGTCACGCTCGTCTTCTACCACGGACTCTGGCTGCCGGGCCTGGTGCTCATTAAGCGCGACGCCTTTCGCTTTCACCTTCCGATCAAGCAGTATCTCATTGAGCGCGTCTCCTCCGGCGAGCTGCCGCAGTGGTTTCCCTACGAGGCCCTGGGGCGCCCATTCATTGGAGCGGCCTCCACAGGAGTCTTCCATCCGTTTACGGCCCTCTATTTCCTGCTTCCCGTGCCTGACGCGTATCGCGCATCAACCTTCCTTTCATGTCTGCTGGCCGGCCTCGGGGCCTTTGCGTTGGGACACGCGCTGAACCTTTCGCGCACGGGTGCGCTGGTCGCCGGCATCGCGTTTATGCTCTCCGGCTACGTCGTCTCGCTGACCGACAACCTCGTCTACCTCTACTCGATCTGCGCGCTGCCGCTCTTCTGCGCCGCCCTCGAAAAAGCCCTGGGAGGGGCGCGGGTCTGGACGGTCGCCGCCGCCGGCTTGTGGGCCTCGGTCTTCCTGAACGGCGACGTGCAGACAGGTTATTACTACGGCTTTATTGCCCTGCTCTGGACGGCCGCGCGCGCGCCGGGCTCCCGCCTCCAGGCATCCCTGCGCCTGATGCTCGTGGCAGGGCTCACGGCCTTGCTCGCCGGCATCCAACTTGGGCCGGCCTGGGCCGTGTTTGAGGGGAGCGACCGCATGAATCCCGCGCTGTTCCATGAGCAGGCGCTTCGCTGGTCAACCCATCCGCTGCGGCTCGTGACGGCCCTCGCTTCCCCGGTTGACGGAGCGGCCAGTCCGGCAGACATGGGGCGCTTTTTCTTTGGAAGCCCCACTGTTGAGGGCGGGCTCTCGGGCTTGTTGGCGGAAAGCCTCTATCTCGGGGTGCCCGTGACAGGGCTGGCGCTGATCGGGGCCTGGTATCGCCGAGACCTGCGTGTGTTGGCCGTGCTCAGCAGCCTCGCGTTGCTTCTCGCCCTCGGACGGTTCGGCGGTCTCTATGAACTCCTCTACCAGCTTGTCCCCTTCTGGTCGGCCTTTCGATATCCCGAAAAGTTCATGGGTATCGTGTCGTTTGCAGTCGCGATGCTGGCCGGCGCCGGACTCGACGCAGTGCGTACGGGGAAAAGTCCCGTGGCGCCCTGGCTTGTCGCGGCTGTGCTGTGCGCAGGGGCCGGGCTCAGCCTCCGCACCGAAGCCGCCGGCGCGTGGACCGCTGCACACTTCATGGCGCCACCGGGCCTCGCCCAAGCCGTGACCAGTTCGGCCGCGCTCGCCTTTTTCTTCAGCGCAATCGCCGCGCTGGGAATGTGGCTGGTCGTTCTAGGCGCCCGAAGGGGGTTGCTGCCCGTGCGCTTTCTGCTCATTGTCACTGTGGCGATCATCGCCCTCGACCTCGGGCGCGCCAACCTGGAGGCGTATCACACCGGGCCTGCTGAAGCGGCTTCGTTCACGCCCCCGTTCATCGAGATTCTCAAGGCGCGCGAAGGGGCGCTACACCCTGGCCGCTTCCGTCTCGTCTCGCTCCGTTCTAAAACCTTCATCCCGACAACTGCCTTCAACCTGCTCGGCTACGATGCCGCAACCATCGCGAGTCGACAGGCCCTCGATCTGGAGTACAACACCCAGTTTCACGTTGAATCCGCAGATCACTACCTTCCTGGTCTCAACCCGGTGTTTGCGTCCATGATCGAGCGGAAGTTAGGCGTAGAGGCAGCCGCGCGGTATAACGTCACCTATTATGTCGGCCGCCGGTTTCTTTTGAAGGAGCCCAGCTTCGCCCGCGCACTCGTCGCTGAACTTCCCGAGTACGATCTCGCGCTCTTTACGAATCCCACCCCTGCCAAGCCACGCGCCTATCTCTCGCCGAAACCGGAACGCCTGGCGTCCCCCGTCGATCCCGTGGCCTTGCTCGCACGGCCTGATTTCCTGAGCGGCGCCGTGGATGTCATCGAGACATCGGACGCGACCTTGCCGGGACCCGCACCGGGAGGGCTCGCCGTGATCGAGCAGTACGCGCCCGAGAACGTGCGGGTGCGCGTGGAGACCCCTCAGCCGGCCGTCCTGATTCTCCTGGACGCGTACGACAAGGGCTGGACGGCCTCGCTGGAGGACGGCACGCCTCTCCCTATCCTGCGGGCCAACGCGATCGTACGAGCAGTGGTGATGCCGGCCGGCAACCATGTCATCACGTTTTCCTACCAGACCCCCTTGCTCAAGGCAGGCGCCTGGGCGTCCATGGGCGGCGTTCTCCTCTGCATCGGCTTGATTGTTGCGCATGCCCGCAGGCGGTCCGCCGATAGGCCTCCGGATTGACACCCCGGTGATCTGCGGGTTATAGGGAGAACCATGTTCACATCACGCCTGGATGCCCTGGCTCGACGCTCGCTCCTGCGCCGCCTGCGCACAATCGACTCCGCTCCCGGCGCCGAGGTGGAACTGGACGGGCATCGGGTCCTGCTCTTCTCCTCGAACAATTATCTGGACCTGGCCGCACACCCCCGCGTCACGGAAGCCGCCATCAACGCAATCCGTCGTTACGGCGTCGGCGCGGGCGCCTCGCGGCTGGTGTCCGGAAGCCTGCGCCCGCATCGCGAGCTCGAAGAGCGCCTCGCGGCGTTCAAACGCGAGGAGGCCGCCCTGGTCTTTTCCACCGGCTACCAGGCCAATCTGGGCCTCATCCCGACGCTGGCGGAAGACCGGGACGTCCTGTATGTCGACCGTCTGTGCCACGCAAGTCTGATCGACGCCTGCCGGCTCTGCGAGGCCCCCTTGCGGGTGTATCGTCACCGGGACCACGCCCACCTTGCACGGCTCCTCCAGCAAGGGCGCCCGCCCCGCCCCGCGCTCATCATCACGGACGGGGTGTTCAGCATGGACGGGGACCTGGCCCCTCTCCCTGAACTCTGCAAGGCGGCCGAGCAGGCGGGCGCGACCCTGGTCGTGGACGACGCGCACGGGACCGGCGTGATGGGCACAGACGGCCGGGGGACAGTGGAGCACTATGGCTTGGAAGGCCGCGCGATCGTTCAGATGGGCACACTCAGCAAGGCGCTGGGAGGGATGGGCGGTTTCGTCGCGGGCTCGCGGGACCTGATCGAGTACCTCGTGAACCGGGCGCGCCCCTTCATCTACACCACGGCGCTGCCGCCGGCGATGGCCGCCGCCGCGGCCGCCGCACTGGACGTGATCGAAGCCGAACCGGAACGGCGTGCGCGACTCTGGAGCCTGCGGGACCTCCTGCATGAGGGCGTCCGCCGGATCGGATTCGACACGCTGGACAGTCGCTCGCCGATCATCCCCCTCCTGGTCGGTGACGCCGACCAGGCGCTCGCCCTGTCCGACCAATTGCTCGCGCACGGCGTGTACGCCCCGGCCATTCGTCCCCCGACAGTGCCGGCCGGCACCAGCCGCATCCGCATGAGCGTGACGGCCGGCCACACACCCGCACAGATCGATCATGTCCTGGACGTGCTGAAGACGATCGTCGCGTCGGACGGACGACTGCAGGAATCGCTTAGAGGCGGCCGGTTGGCTGGGGCGGAAGCACGGGGGCGGAAGGCGCACCCACCGTCCCCTTGAGGGCATGGCTTTCCAGTTCCTCGCTGACGTGGGTCACCTCCCCCCGGGTCTCCAGCACAGGAGGCGCCTCGATCTCTTCCACATACTTGACGAGCCCGATTCCGCGGACAAACCAGCTCGTAATCCTGTCCCGGCTCGTGATCACGCGCCCACTCTTCGTCAGCGTAATCACAATGGTCATGGACGCGTCAATCTGGACGGCGTCGGAGAAGGTCCCGGCAGGCACCGTCACGGGCGTGTGGGCCGAGACCCGGACATCCGCCACCACATCCGCGTGCTCATGGCGGCCATCGCCGTCCAGGTCCGCCTGCATGTCGACGTCCTTCCTCTCGAGCTGCCGGAAGGTTCCCTCCATCACCAGCGGGAACACCAGCACCCGGTACGGGATCAATTGCTGCTCGAATGGAGTGGTGGGCTGGCTGCCGTAATAGGTGATGCCCGCCTTGTCCCGCCGGAAGAAGCCGTCGGTCGGCCCCTTGTTGCCCTGATTGGTTTCACGGAAGATCTTGACGGTCTCGCCTTTGATGTTGGTCGTGCCGATGGCGCTCACTTCGTTGGCAAACGCAACCTCGGAAACACGTTCCACCGCATCCGTCCGACTGTGGCCTTTATACCGCCACACGCTGCCGATCTCGTCGGGAAAATACTCTTCCGTGTTCTGAATCTCCCTGGCGGCGAACTCGGGAGCCGCCACCGCAGGACCAGTGCCCGGCAGGAGGCAGGCGACAAGGAGGACCGCCGCAGGAATGCTGTATCGGGTGCTCACGCTTTGTAAATTAACACAACCCGCCTGCGCCATCAAGTCATGTCCTGCCCCATTTACACTTGCCATCTACCTCCCAAGCTTATAGGATTCACACGCTAAAGGTTCGGAGGAAACAGTGCTATTGCTCAAGTGGTTACTTTCGTTATCCTGTTAGACCGAGTGTAATGAACCGACATCCCAATACCATTGAACGCTTTTATTCTCTGGATGTTCTGCGAGGAATCGCTGCACTGAGCGTAGTGTTTTGGCATTGGCAAAATTTCTTCTTCCTTGGAACAAAGCCAGTTCCATCCCCTGTATGGAGGCTTCCCCTCGCTGAATGGGGGCTGTTTGTTTTATATAGCAAGGGGTGGTTGGCCGTCGATTTGTTCTTCAGTATTTCCGGTTTCATCTTTTTTTGGCTCTATTCAAGACGTGTTGCCGAAGGCACAATTTCACCAGGCAGGTTTGCCTTGTTGCGCTTTTCCAGACTTTATCCACTGCATTTCGCAACACTTTTAATTGTCGCCATCGGTCAGCTATGGTTGATGAGCGCGGGAGGAAGCTACTTTGTTTTTCAGAATAACGACAGCAAACATTTCCTGCTTAACCTGTTTTTCGCTTCTTCCTGGGGCATGGAACGCGGCTACTCGTTTAATGGGCCAAGCTGGTCCGTTTCCGTGGAAGTTCTATTGTATGCGCTTTTCTTTATTTGCTGTCGCCTGCTGCCGGTCAGAGCTATCGTGCTAGCTCTCATCTCAGCGGCGGGGTTTTTCGTCGTGCAGAAGTACTATTCCCCGATTGGGCGAGGTATCGGTTCATTTTTTTTAGGTGGCTGTGTGTTTCTAGCGTACCAAGCAATCATCGCCTCCCGGTGTGCCGCTACCCTCACTAAGTGGGCTTGTAATCTCATGATCGTCGCATGGGTGGCAACGATAGTTCTTGTTCTGTTTCCGAATGAAGTAACTCTGAGCGTACTATCCCTCCGTTCCGTTCCACTTCTTTGGCGTTTCGATGCGTCCTTTCAGTGGTGCATCCAGGCAGTGCCGGGCGCATGGCCGGCTATGGTGCTTTTTCCTCTGACAATTCTGTCGTTAGCCCTGATTGAAACTCGTAGAGGCCCGTTTGGAAAGCAAGTGTCCTTTCTCGGAGACATTTCGTACTCATTCTTGCTGCTCCAATTTCCGCTACAACTTTTGCTTTCTGTGATGGTAGCTCGGTTTGCAGCAAATTCTTCTGTTTACTCTTATTCTGCTTACTACACACCCTGGTTCATGTGCCTATTCTTCGCTGTGCTATTAGTAGTCTCTCTTGTCACCTTCCGATATTTTGAAGTGCCAGTACAGAGATTCTTGCGGCTGTACTGCCCCACTTAAAGGGACATCCCGGTGCATTCGCTTGTTAAGGGGACACCCATAGGAAGCGGACCATCATCTGAAAGCCGCGTGGTCCTGGTGACCGGGGCTTCCCGGGGGCTCGGCCGCGCCATCGCAGTGGGCTTCGGACGGGCGGGCGATC
>JAVHQA010000199.1:0-1935 GCA_036170875.1 Nitrospirales bacterium | reverse complement strand
GCTAATTTATGCTCGGCCAGAAAGCGCGCGCCCCGATCCTCCAAGAAGGATGTCTCCGACGTTTTCTTAGGGGCGTGAAAGAGCCCTCCGTTGTAATGCGGAACACTGAGGGCCGGGTCTCCCTTGTCAACAACCCGAAAAAGCCTGGCCAGATGCTCCCAATATTCGAAGGACTGCGCCGATTGTTTCACGCCGATGCGGAGGTCTTCCCACACGCGTTCCTTCAGCGCCTGGAGGCTTTTCTTGCGGTACCCCATCTGGTCGTGGATCGGAAGCAGGTCCCGTGACTCGGCATAAAGGAGGAAGAGCAGGCGGAACAAGAGGGTCATGCTTCCTGCAAAGACTTCCCTCAACGTTTCCTCCGTCTCGGTACGCATGCCTTTTTCTGCGCGACGGTAGGTGATGAAGCCCTCGGCAACCTGGGGAAAGACCTGCTTGAAGATCAGATCCTTGAGGTGTCCGCTGACGGCTCGAGCTGCGCGATCGCTTTCCTCAAGATAAAGGTCTACCCACCGCATGCCGGTGGCTGGGTCAGGCGTAAGCGCGTCTTGGGAAAAAAACCCATAGAACCGACGAAACTCGATGGGATCATCTGCTTGAAGCAGCGCCTCCAGATCAACTTCGTAGAAGTTGGTGGAGCGGGAAGCGGCTCGATGAGAGAATAGCCGCCAGATTTTGCCGTTGGTGAGGATACCCCAGAGAACCTTGCCGTCCGTGTGATAGTACACCTCGTCGAGATACCGAACGAGTTGGGCGGTCGCATCGCGTGCGTCCAGGGGATCGTCCTTGACGGTGTCGTTCAGCGGGCGCCCCCAATACTTCGCTTCACCGATAGCGTGAGCCAGGGAGTAGTAGGCATTGGGCTCGTTGGCGGCCTGACCTGCTGATTCGTAATCAGCAGAGGTAGCGAAGAGCGCATAGTCGGGGTGAACCTTGGTCTTTCGCCGTTTATGTCGCGGCTGAGGGTCGTAGACCCATCCGAGGGCTTTCAAGACCGGCCGGATAAACTTATCTTCGGTTTTCTGCTCATCTTTCGCTTCGAAAACGCCGGCGCGCTGGGCGGCATCATAGGTCGCCCGCACGGTGGCCTGGGCTTGAGCCGTTCGGTCCAATACCCCGGATGGATCACGCCAAATCGAGAATTCGAGGAACTTGGTGTCGAGGAAGTTTGAGGAGAAAAGACCCTGGTTTAGAACGGGGAAAAGATTAGCCTGAGGTGGGCCATGCGACAATCGAGAGCCCTCGTTAAAACACTGATAATCGTGCGTAGGTTATAGCATGGCGGCAGGGGCAAATCAAAAACGGATGCCCCTCACCCTGCCCTTTCCCTCAAAGGGGGCGAGGGAATATTAGGGGACCCTTCGGCAGGCTCAGGGTGACCGGAATGAACGCAACCGGCCGAACCTTACGCTGACAGGATTTCCAAGCCCGAAAAGTACCGGCGATAGAAGCCTCGATCGCGCGTCAGCAGCCGGTTCGCTTCGTGCAGCGCGTGAGCGCCGATGAGAAAATCGGCCAGAACCCGATCCCGTTTGCCACCGGCCTTTCGATAGGCCGCGTGCGCCGCGCCCGCTGTATAACCGTGGTCCGCCGTGAACGGCACGATGCGGATTCCGGCTTGGTGCAGCCATCCGTCAAGCTCCTCGCGGTCACGCGCCTGGGGAACCAACTCGGCGTAGACAACGGGAGATATGATGAGGCTGCCCTGTTCGAATGCCTGCGCGAGCAGCTCCTCCGACTGGTCAGCATGCTTGGGATCGTCGGCAAGCACATCAAGCAACACGGTCGTATCGACGGCGGTGATCATCGCCCGCGGACAGTCTCAATATAGCGATCCACATCCAGACGCTTTCTACCCTTCCCGCGCAAGGCATGAAAAGGATTGGCGGCCCCCGCGCCCCGCTTCTTGATCCGAATGCCGTCCTTGTCGGCCAC
>JAVHQA010000198.1:0-1941 GCA_036170875.1 Nitrospirales bacterium | reverse complement strand
GAGGGTGCTCACTAAATGTCACCGGTCGGTGTCTCAAAATCGTTGACACGTTCCGTTCGACGTGTTCAATCTCATTGTTATGAGAGTGTCGTATTTTGCCCACTCTGATCCAGAGTTACGCAAGATGTGGGGTATAAAGAAGGGTTGGTTTTCATGACCACGAACCAAATCATTCAAGCGGGATGCGCTAAATCCCGCTCTTACGTTAAGAATTGATGACGGTGGTTCGACGGGCTCACCACGAACGGAAGAAAGAGGGCGCATGGCCATGCGCCTCTACTAAACGAATGGTTGTCTGCCCGATGGGTTTTAGTCGTAGGCGTGGTGGCCGCGCCTGACCAGCTTCAACAAGATCACTGTTTTGCAACGACAGCCTTGTAGGAGGAAGAGAGTGGTGTCCAACACCTTACATCAGACTCATGGGTGAATATCGGCCGGCCGGCGAATCCTCCGCACGCAGATTTGCTTCTCGCGCTTGCGGGTCCGGGCGATGTCGTATGCGGATTGCATCCGCATAAGCGTGTCCATCTTCACCCCAAAGGCTTTTTCAAGACGCAGCGCCATGTCTCCGGAAAGGTCGGCCTTGCCGTTAAGCAGGCTGGAGAGTGTGGGCCGGGACACATGAATCGCGGCGGCTGCCGCCGTGACCGACAGGCCGGCGGAGTCGATAATTTCCGTCCGAATAAAATCTCCGGGATGGGGCGGGTTCTTCATAGGCATGGTGTTGGCTCCTTCTGTCTCAGTGGTAGTCTTCCAAATTGACGTCGCAGATTTCGCGCTCTGCGGCGTCGATGCGGAACGTCAGACGCCGGTTGCGGGTGACGCTGAGGCTCCATGTGCCCTTGCGGTCGCCGGTCAGCGTGTGCGCCTTCCAGGCCGTGAGCGTGCGCAATTCCTCCGGGTCTTCCATGTCATCGAGGTATGCCAGCATCTTGCGGAGCTTATCCACCGTATCGGGTGGGAGGGCTTTCACGCTGTCTTCCACGTAGAGTCTTCTCAGACCCTTATGCGCAAAAGTCCGTATCTTCACCAATAGATTGTAGCCTGTAGCCTAACACTTGTCAAAGAGAAAATGGCCAGGGGATACCGAAAAAGTTTTCGAGCGGGTGCGGCCCTACGCTTCGGATGAATGCGCTGTAATTACGGCTTTGGCGGTGGGCTCGGCGGAATCTCTCTTCCGGTGGCGTCGCGGCTTTGTTCCCAGGGGACGAGCGGGTAGGCGTGCTCGTCGTAGCCGACGTTGATGCCCTCCGCGTCGGAGGCTACGATGCGCAGGGTCACCTGTTCCTTCCCCTGCAGCGAGCGCGGGATGACGAAGTTGCCCAGGAACAGGCCCTTGGGCCCCTGATGGTAGAGATCGATTTTCGCGACCACCCGGTTGCCGACCCGCATCTCCCCATACAACTGCATCTTGCGGGAGTCCCAGTTGCCGAACGGTTCGACGACGCAGTCGCATAGCATGTTTACCCGGGCATGGATCGTCCCGGTGTCGCCGATCCCCAGCGGATGGTCTTTCGGCGGCGCTTCGATCTGGACGAGCAAGCCGTTGAGGTCCAGCACGATCCCGTCTCCCGTCACGTGTCGGCCTGGGTAGAGCAGGACGGTTTTGCTGGTCCGGCGCCTGGCCTGGGGGAACTTCAGCGGGCCCTCGCCCGTGATTTCGACCAGCGTGGGCTTGGTGAGATGGAGCGTCGCGGCGAATGCGGCGGCCCCCTTCACGCTGAAGACCTGCTCGTTGTGCTCACGCGGGGTCTGCATGATGGACCGGAGATCGCCTGCCGAGCCGGTCTGCAGGCCGGAGGCCAGCACGGCGCCCGTTTCCGCGTCGCGAATGGTGACCTCCGCTCCTCCAACGGTGTCGCCGAGGGCCAGCGCATGGTTCCCCACGACACGGACGACGACGTTGGTGGTGACGGGAGAGACAATCGCCTCGGCGGCCAG
>JAVHQA010000197.1:0-9900 GCA_036170875.1 Nitrospirales bacterium | reverse complement strand
CCAACATCCTTGGCTAACCGACCGATCGTAACTGCTGAGGCCATGGCATCACCTCCTTTGAACGGTACACCTTGTACTATAGTACCGAGTCAAGGGGTTTGTGAGAGTTTTCATGCCGGATTTCAAAACTGCGCACGTTCTTCTATAATGCCTGCATGTCCAAACGGTTCGACCAGGTCGTCGAGATCATGTCCCGGCTGCGGGGGGAAGGCGGGTGCCCGTGGGACCGCAAGCAGACCCGCGAATCGCTCAAGCCCTACCTCATTGAGGAGGCCTATGAAGTCCTCGAGACCATCGAGGCGAAGGACGATCCCAAGCTGAAGGAGGAACTGGGCGATGTCCTCCTGCAGATCCTCTTCCACGCCGAGATCGGTCGGGAGCGCCGCACTTTCACCATCGAAGACGTCCTGGAAACGCTGGCAGACAAGCTGGTCCGTCGCCACCCGCACGTGTTCGGCGAAACGAAGGTATCCGGCGCCGAAGAAGTCGTCCACCGCTGGGAGGAAATCAAGCGCCAGGAAAAAGCCGGCCAGTCCGGCAACGGCGACCCCGGCTCGGCGCTGGACGGAGTGCCCAAGGCACTGCCGGCGCTCCTGCGCGCGTATCAGCTGCAGGTACGGGCCGCCCGCACCGGCTTCGATTGGCCGCACGACGAGGCCGGCTACGCCCAGGTCGTGGGCAAAGTGCACGAGGAACTGCGCGAAGTGGAGGAAGCGCGGGCCGATGTCGCGCAGAACGCGACGGCGGCGGCGCGGCAGCGCCTGCAGGACGAGGTCGGCGACATCCTGTTCGCGCTGGTCAACCTCGCCCGCGTCGTGAAAGTGAACCCCGAAGAGGCCCTCCGGGGGACCGCCAACCGATTCGCCGCGCGATTCACCCACATGGAGCAGTCCGCCAAGTCACGCGGCCGCGCGCTGTCCGAGATGACCCTGGCCGAGATGGACCACCTGTGGGACGAGGCCAAAGCGACGGAAAGGAGTCAGGCCAAACCATGACCAATGGCACTCCCGATCCTGCCGGAACACCCGAGCCCGCCTGGCACAATCCGAGCGCGCCCGAGCCCGGCAAACCTACCGACGGGCACCCGATCGCCGCCGCCGTGGGCGGGATCCTCACGCTGTGGTTCATCCTCTGGGTCGTCATCCCGAACCCCAAGGACCAGCCGACCGACCCGACGACGGGCCAAACCACCACCACGCCAGGCATGACCACGGGCACGCCGGGCGCACCGCACGTCACATCCCGCACCGTGGCCATGCTCCCGGAGTATAACGCCGTCGCCGTGCTCGTGCCGCCGGATACGACCGATGAGCAGGTCGCCCAGTTGTTGCAGCGTTTCAAGAAGGCCCGCCTGGACGAAACCCTGCCCCAGTACATCCCGCCGACCAGCAAGGGCGACAAGCTCGGACCTCACGCCCTCGCCGATATCTATGTGTTTTCAGAAACCGACTGGGGCACCACCGACTCCCTTCTGATCCTGGCGCGCGGCCCCCACAACCCGCCCGATCCCGGCAAGAAAAATGGGCGGACGTTCCCGGAGGCCATCGGCCGGGTCCGGGGCCACTACGTCATCAATCTGCACGAGGCCGAACACCGCGACCGCGCCTCAATCGGCTACGCCGACGAAGGCGGGCAGCTCCACGGGCCGAACTACAAGGAGCTCTTTTGAATAAGCCGCCAGCCAGCCGGTGGTATTGGATCGCCGCCCTTCTGATCTTCCTTGCAGGCATGGCAGACTGTGCCGTCTTCGTGACTAAAAACCTCAACAACATGGTCGGCAGTCTCATCCAGGTGACGGTGCCCAGTTCGGTCGAGCTGACGTTCACGCAGACAGGCACCTACACAATTTTCATGGAAGCGGATGAACAGCAGCCGACGGCAAAGCTCAACGTGCGGCTCTTCTCCAAAACGACAGGCGCCTTTGTTCCCGTGGAACCGGTCACCACCATGCTGTTCTATCTCCGGGACGACCGGCTGGCCGTGGCCGTCAAGGAGTTCCGGATCGAGCAGCCGGGACCCTATGAGTTGGCCGCATTTTTCTCCGCGAGCCCTCGGGAAATTCCGGCGACCCTGACCATCGGGCACAGTTGGGGAGAGCGCGCTTTCGACATTTTCGTGACGGGCATGATCGGGCTCCTGGTCTGGATGACGGTCGCAGGTGTGGTCGCAGCGATCCCCGTCATCAGAAAGCGCCCCGCCGACGCTCAGCCGGGCGCGACCGCTCCTTCCGATACGGACTCCGTCCATCTTCTGCGCTTTCACGGCTCAGGGGGAGAACTCTTCGGCATCTTCGTCGTCAACGTCCTGCTGACCCTCCTCACCCTCGGCGTCTATTCCTTCTGGGCCAAGGTGAAAACCCGCCACTATTTATGGGGGCAGACGGAGTTCGCCGGAGACCGTTTCAGCTTTCATGGCACGGGCCGGGAACTCCTTATCGGGTGGCTCAAGGCGGTGGCCCTGTTCGGCGGGCTTGTCATCATCACCAGAATGCTTCTGCCCACATTCTGGGACAATCCCAATGCCGACGCGGCGGGACAAATCCTGCTGGCCGGCGGCTTCGTCATCCTGCTCCCCCTGGCGATCATCGGCTCGATGCGCTATCGGCTGAGCCGCACATCCTGGCGCGGCGTGCGTTTCAGCTTTCACGGGGAGTATCGGGAACTCCTGGGAATCATGCTCCGGAGCTTCCTGCTCATGGGGCTCACCCTCGGGCTCTACCTTCCCTACTACCAGACCAACCTGCGACGTTTTCTATCAAGCCACTCCCGTTTCGGCTCCGCCTCGCTCACCTTTGACGGCGAAGGGAGCGCGCTGCTGGGCCGATACGTGCTCGCGCTCCTGCTCACGCTGCCGACGCTAGGGCTCGTCTGGCTGTGGTACTTCGCCTTCCAGCGACGGTATTACTGGGATCGCACATCCTTCGCCGGCGCGCGCTTCCACTGCACGGTTACCGGCGGAGGGCTGTTCGGACTCTATGCCGTCAATCTCGCCATCATCGTCCTGAGCCTGGGCCTGGCCCTCCCATGGGCGACGGTCCGGACACGGCGCTATGAGATGGAGCACCTCGTCCTGCAAGGGCCGGTGGACATCGAGCACATCACGCAACAGGCACAAGCCGCCACATCCACCGGCGAAGAACTCTCCGGCTTCCTCGACATCGATGCCCTCCCCGGCTAGCCCCACATCCTGGTCCGGCCATTACTTCGATGGCCGCACGACCGCGCGCCATCCCGTCACCATCGTCCTGGCGCCGAGCGGGCTCGAACTGCACATCGCGGATGGCGCACGGGCCTTCTGGCCATACGGCGACATCATCCAGACGCAGGGCGCGTACGCCAACGAGCCGGTCCGGCTGGAACGCGGCAGCCCTATCCCCGAAGCCATCGTCGTGGAGGACCCGGCGTTTCTCAAGGCGCTCCAGCGATTCACCAGAGAGAACGCGCGGCAGTTCGACGGACCTCGGCGCCGCGGGAGTCTCGTGAGCCTCGTGGTGCTGGCCGGTGCGGCCTCCATCGCAGTGATCGCCGGCCTGTTCCTCTGGGGCATCCCGGCGCTGGCCGAACTGGTCACGCCGATTATTCCAACGTCCTGGGAGACGGCGCTGGGCGAATCGGTCGTGCAGCAACTCGCGCCGATCGATCGCCGGTGCGCCGACGGGCGGCTGAAGGACAGCGTGGACGGCATCGTGGCGCGCCTGGCGGCCGCCCGGCCCGACTCCCCCTACCGCTTCCACGTCACCGTTGTGGACGAGCCGGCGTTCAACGCCTTTGCGGCGCCAGGCGGCCAGATCGTGCTCTTCAGAAAGATGCTGCAGTCCGCGGAGCGGCCGGAGGAACTGGCCGGCGTGCTGGCCCACGAAATGCAGCATATCTATCATCGCCACGCCATGAAGGCGCTGGTGCGGGACCTGTCGATCGCCGCGATCGTGGGGGCGGTGTTCGGAGATATCACGGGCATCGGTGCGCTGGCCGTGGCAGCGGGACGGACGCTGACTACGCTCCACTACAGCCGGGAGACCGAAACGGAAGCCGATCGGGAAGGCCTCCGCCTGCTGCAGGCCGCGCGGATCGATCCGGCTGGCATGGTCCGGTTCTTCGAGACATTGAAGCAGCACACAGGCGACGCGGGGTTGCCGGCGTATCTCTCCACCCATCCCGATACGGAGCAGCGGCTCGCCGAGATGAAGGCTCTGGCCAAAGCAACGCCCGTCCAATCCGAACCGCTGTTGGCTGACGTGAAGTGGGACGAGGTGCGGAAACTATGCCGATGAGCGGGCCTGCATCAGGCAAAAAAAAGGGGACAGGCTGCTGTAGCCTGGCCCCCTTTTCACTACGGCTGGAAAAGCTTACTGCTGGTCCGCCACCGCCTTCTGCGTCACCTTGAACACAACCCGCCGGTTGGCCTCGCGGCCGTCCGCCGTATCATTCGACGCGATGGGCTGGGCATCGCCATAACCGTTCGCAACCACCGACTGCGGCGGCAATCCATACGTCTGCAGCAAGTACTGGCGGATGGCCTCCGCACGCTCCTTCGATAATTTCACGTTGTTTTGTGGATTCCCCACGTTGTCCGTGTGACCCCCGACCTCGATGATCCACTTGTCCGCCTTGCCCACTTCCATGGCCTTCTTGAAGGACCGGCCGGCAACATCCAATTGCTGGAATGAACCGGGGGTCTTCAACAGGACCGAGCCGGTTTCAAAGAGAATGTTGGTCGTGGCCTCACGCTTCTTCGATTCCAAGCCTGGCCGCGGCACCTTCGCCAGCCCCCGCTTCTTGACGGCATCCTTGTCGGGTTCGGCAGGCTCCGGCGCGAAGAGCGCCGAGAACTCCTCCTCGGACACGAGCTTATCGGCGGCGGCAGCGTCTTGCGGAATGACCATCATCCCGACTCCCGCAGCCAGGGCCACTCCGAAGATCCCGAAGACCGATCGGCTCAAGCAATTGTGAATACTCATACTCTCCACTCCTTTGTAAGGCCTCCATGGCCGGTCAGTTGCCGAATCATCCCAAGCCATCTTCATCAATCCTATCATTACACATAAGCAATGTCGATGCCCATGCAACACGCCGATTTTATGCCAGGAATGCATTCCGCAAGACGTTGAAAAATGATGACAAATTAACCTGTGCGTGTCTTTTATGAATAGCCATAACTGATCGTATTGAAAGCACAATCGTATCCGTCTGCATACCTTAGACTATCCAATTCAATATGGCAGGGGTAGCAATCGGCCTGCGCCTCGGCTAGACTGCCGGGCGTCTGCAAAGCGGCTTAGCGGGGAGGGCACGATGATGATAACGAGAGTGGTACTGATGGCGTTGCTTCTGGCACTGGCATGGGGCGGACCTGGAGACACGCGCGCGGCCGGCGGGCCTGATCGGTTCATCTCGCAGGACGAATTCTCGGTGCTCTTCGAGCCGGACCCCGAAGAGACCATGAAGAAGCGAGGGCTCGCCAAAGTTCCCCGGCCCGGCTTCGACGCGAAAAAGCGGGAGGCCACCACCTATGTGCTCTTCGAGACAGGCGCCATCCTGCTGAAGAGCCCGGAGTCCTTTCAGCAGCTGGACGCCGCGGGCAAAGCGTTCAAGAAGGCCATGGAGATGGGGAAAGTCGACAAGTGGATCATCGAGATCACCGGCCACACAGACAATGTAGGCACGCCGGACGCCAATACGAAGCTGGCGAAGGAGCGCGCGGAATCCGTGCGGGATTATCTGCTCAAAACCTACGGACTGCCGCAAAACCTGTTGATCGCGCAGGGACTGGGCGCCACGCAACCCATTGCCTCGAACGACACGCCGGACGGACGCGAGAAGAACCGCCGCGTGGTGTTCCGGGTGACCCAGCGCACCAACATCACCACACACTAGCCTCCACCCCGACCCTATATCTAGAACTGGGCGTCGTAGAGGGTGCGGTAGAGACCGCTATGGGCGAGGAGCGTCGCGTGCGTGCCTTCCTCGACGAGGCGACCGCCATCGAGGACGACGATGCGGTCCACGTGGCGGAGCGTCGAGAGCCGGTGCGCGATGATGAAGGTCGTCCGGTTGCGCGTCAACTCCTCCAGCGCCTCGCGGATCTTCACCTCGGTCTCGGTGTCGATGTTGGACGTGGCCTCGTCGAAGATGATGATGGGCGGATCCTTGAGCAGCACCCGCGCGATCGAGATCCGCTGCTTCTGCCCGACCGAGAGCTTCACCCCCCGTTCCCCGATCCAGGTGTCGTACTTCTCCGGCAGTTCGACGATGAACTCGTGGGCGCGCGCCGCCTGCGCGACCTCCTCCAGACGCGCCTGGCCCGCCGTGAGATCGCCGTATGCGATGTTCTCCTTCACCGTGCCGTTGAAGAGGAACGGCTCCTGCTGGACCAGCCCGATCTGCTCGCGCACGTAGGCCAGCGGCAGGTCGCGGAGATCGCGGCCGTCCAGCATGACCGCCCCGTCCTTCACGTCGTAGAACCGCATCAGCAGCTTGATCAGCGTGCTCTTGCCGGCGCCCGACGGCCCCACCAGCGCAATGTGCGTACCGGCCTGCACCTCGAAATTCACGTCCTTCAGCACCGGGATGTCCGGCCGGTAATGGAACGACACATGCCGTGCCGCCACGTCCCCGCGCAGCTTGCCGGCAGGACGGACGACGCCAGGCCGGTCCGCGACGTCGGGCGCCGTGTCCAGAATCTCGAACACGCGCTCGCTCGCCGCCAGTGCGTGCTGGAGCATGTGGTTCACCGAGTGTATCTGGTTGATCGGCACGTAGAACAGGGCCAGATAGCCCACAAACGCGACCAGTTCGCCGACGGACAGGGTCCCCGCCAGCACCTCGCCGGTGCCGTACCACAGGATGATCACGCTGCCGAGGCTCCCCACCACGATCATGCTGGGCGAGTACATGGACCAGAGCGTCATGACCCGCAGATTGCTGTCGGAGTACGTCTTGCTCCGCTGATTGAACCGCTCGCGCTCGTAGGCCTCCCGGTTGAACCCCATCGTCTCGCGAATGCCCGAGATGGCGTCCTGCAGGTAGGCGTTCAGATCGGCCGAGCTTTCGCGGACCCCGCGGTAGAACTTGTGCACCCGGCCGGTGAAGTACGAGGCGGAGAACACGAGGACGGGGATGGGCAGCAGGGACAGCAGCGCCAGCTTCCAGTTGAGCGAGAACAGGATGGCCGAGATCCCGATCAGCGTCAGCGACGACATCAAGAGGGATTCGATGCCGTCAATGAAGATGCGCTCGACGTGCTCGACGTCGTTGTTGACCCGGTTCATGATCTCGCCGGTCGAGCGATTCTCGTAGTAGCTGATCGAGAGGCGCTGGAGGGCCGTGAAGACCTGGTCGCGCAGGTCGTAGATGACCCGCTGCTCCAGGGTGTTGTTGAAACGGATGCGGATCGACGACGCGACGTTCTTGCCGACGTGCGCGCCCAGCAGGCCCGCAATGACCCACGGCAGAATCCCCGGCCGGTGGCCGCCGATGACGTCGTCGATGATGATTTTCATGAGCCAGGGAGGGAGCAGCTCGATGGCGGCCGCCGTCGTGGCCGCCGCGAAGGTGAGCGCCGCCAGTCCCCAGTACGGCCGGATGTAGGTCAGAACCCGAAGTAGGGACTTCAAGGCAGGCTAGATGACCTCGGCGTGTTCCGCCCGCCAGTACTTGTCGAACTCCTCCAGGTGGGTGAGCGTCGAGAAGTCGGTCATGCGATCCAGGAACAGTTTGCCGATGAGATGATCCAGTTCATGCTGGATGCAGACGGCATACAGCCCCGCCGCATCCAGTTCGACGGACGTCCCGTCCCGATCGAGATAGGTGACGCGCACCCCAACCGGGCGCGTCACCTTTCCACGCAGATTATCGACGCTGAGGCACCCCTCCCAGCTTTCGGCGGTCGCCGGCGAGTACCCCACGATCACCGGGTTGATCAGAATGGTCTGCGGGAACCCGTGCTCTCCTTTGCATTCCATGACCGCGACCTGCTCGGAACGGGACACTTGCGGGGCCGCCAGGCCGATCCCGTCGGTCTCCACCATCGTGTCCAGCATATCGTCGAGGAGCTGCTGGAACACGCGCCTGCCTATCGTATCCGGATCGACCGGCGCAGCGATTTGCCGCAGCACCGGCGCCCCCAGCCTCGCAATCTTCAGTACGGCCATCTCTGCACTCCTTGAAAGCCAGCGCTCACACTCCCCGGACGGGCCATATGCTAGCATAGACCCGGCGGAACGGACAATGCGGGCCGAGTGTTTTCAGCGATCAAGCGCACCATCACGATCTCCGTTATTTTTTGATAATCGTGGATTCAGTGCCGCCCAGCGGCGCGCTGCCGGTGCCGCCGTCCATGGAGATGTAGCGGACATTATCGAAAGAGATCGCGGCGGGCCCGCGCGCCCAGAGCCCGACCTTGCCTTTCTTGTAGCGTCCAAACTCCCAGGCTTCCTCGCGGGCCGAGATGAACTGCAGGTTATCGTAGAGTGCCTCCATCTCCGAGCCACGGATCGTCAGCCGAAGCAAATGCCACTTGCCGGCTTCCATGGACTCCACGCTCAGGTCTTGCAAATGCTTCACCTCTCCGTTCACGACCCGATCGATCCGAACCAACTTCTCCTGAGGGCTGAGCCAGACCACGTAGTAATTGCGGTCGTCCTCGGCCCGAAAAATGGCGCCGCCGCCCTGGCCCTCCCCGCTCGACACTGTCCTGATGCGCACCGTCAGATCCACATTCATGGCCTCGACGCCGTCGAGAAAAATCACCTGGGGCGCGGCAGCCGCCTTATCCGAAGGAATTCGACTCAGCACGTTGGGCAGAGACATCGCCTTGGCATCCGTTGCCACTTCCCATCGTCCGGATGCCCCATTCGCACTGCCGACGGCAAACCCGGCGGGCGGATTGCCCGGCGCATCCTTGTCGAAGGACCAATCCTGAATTTTGAAATCGGCCCACGCCGGACCACCCAGCGCCAGCGCCATCAGCACCGCAGCAACCATTCGTGTGAGCACCAGCACCTCCCGATCATGCAGTATGAATTTGTTCAGTATAACGCAGCGCGTTTGAAAAAATCGAGCGCGGCTACTTCACTTTTAATTCGGTCCAGGCGCGGTCGTAGGCCTTGATCGCCTCGCCCACGTCCTTGATCCATTCGAGCCTGGCAACGACCGCTTCAGGGGGATAGATGGCCGGGTTCTGCGCGATCTCCTTCGGGACAAACAGGCGCGCCTCCTCGCTGGCGCTGGCATACTTCACCTTGGTCGTGATCAGCGCGGCGACCTGCGGCTCCAGCAGGAAGTTGATGAACATCATCGCCTCGCCCTTGTGCTGCGACGACTTGAGGACGCACAGGTTGTCCTGCCAGATCGTGCCGCCCTCTTTGGGGATCACGTACTTGATGGAGGGGCGCTCGGCCGCGGCCCGCATGATGGTTCCGCTCCAGCCATGCGCGAGCGCCACTTCGCCCGAGACCAGCAGTTGATCGTAGTTCTCGCTGGTATAGGTCTTCACGAGGGCCTTCTGCGCCATCAGCCGCGCCTTGGCCGCATTGAGCTTGGCGGGCTCCGCCGCGTTCAGGGACTCGCCCGCCGCGCGCAGGGCCATGCCGAAGACCTCCCGCTCGTCGTTGAGGAGGCTGATTCTGCCCTTGTAGCGCTCGTCCCACAGAACCTGCCAGCTGTCCGGCGGCGGCGACACCAGGTCGGCGTTGTAGCCAATGCCGGTCGTGCCCCACAGGTAGGGGATCGAATAGGTGTTCTTCGGATCGTAGTAGAGGCCCTTGAGGTGCGTGAAGACATGGGCGAGGTTCGGGATCTTCGTCTGATCCAATTCGGCCAGCAGGCCCTGCTTGACCAGGATCGAGACCATGTAGTCCGAAGGCACGACCACGTCATAGCCCACCGCGCCGCCCTGCAGTTT
>JAVHQA010000196.1:0-1971 GCA_036170875.1 Nitrospirales bacterium | reverse complement strand
TAGGCGAAGATGCTGTGCCCGCCCTTGCCCTGGTCCGCCACCGGCTCGTTCATGCCGGACGTGAGCCCCCAGCGGGATTTGTTCTGATAGAGTCGGGTGAAGAACTTGTCGTTGAACGCGGGCATCGTGCGGGACTGTGCGAACAGCGTTCCCGAAAAGCAGGAGTCCGCCACCAGGTACACGTGCTTCGCCTTCATCGCCGCAATCTCGTCCCTGACACTCGCGTTCTTGATGAACGTCGCCGGATCGTCGGCCTTTGCATCATGCGGCACCCACCAGCCCCGCACCTTCTCAATATCGGTCTGGCCGTGACCCGCGTAGTAGATGAAAACACTATCGTTAGGCCCGGCCTGCTGGCCCAACCGGTACAGCGCCCCCTCGATGGCCACACGCGTCGCCTGCTCGTTGAGCAGCGTTCGCACGCGGTCCGCCTTGAAGCCGTAACGCTCAATCAGCAGATCCCGTACGGCCGCCGCGTCCTTCACCGCCGTGCCCAAAGCCGGAATCTCGCGGTCCCGATACTTGTCAATGCCGACGAGCAACGCCCAATTCTCGCCAGCGATCGGCACGCTGCCGGGAGCCACTTTTGGCATAATGGTCAGGTCGCGTTTGTCAGCAAGCGCAGAGGATGAGCCGAGCAGTACGGTCAGCACGGAGAGTATGGCTAGCACACGTCGCAAGAAGCACCTCACAACAGGAAAGACGAGCAAGGGCGATGCCGGTGAACCTGTACGGCGATCATGGTAGGCCGGGTCCTGAACCAAATCAAGGGTATGACCATGATTTGGGACACGGCACACGGAGGGCGCGGCAAGCAGCGCCCCTACAGCCGATGTGGGGCTGGCCCCGCATGGTATGGTGTGTGAAAGGAGCGGGTGGCGGCGAACGGGCGCCCGGGCGGAAACCGTGGGGTCAGACACCGTTTCTCAATCGTCACCGTGCCGCAGGATCCAGGACTGCACAAACCACATAGAGACCGGTTGAGTCAAAAATCTCGGCGACCCGTGCCGCCAGCGCCAACTCGATACGCTCCTCGTCGGCTTCCGAACAAGACGCCGGAGGGAACACATCCACGTGCCCATCTTCATCTTCGTAGCTGACCGCGCTGATGTCCACCCCTGCGCCGGGGCACAGCTCTTTCGCGTACAACGCCAACTCCGTCAACTTGTCATCCAATACGGCACGCCGGTCAACCGAATCACGAAGCCTACTCATGCCCTTCTCCTTCCTCGACCGCCCGAAAGAACGACGTCGCCCTTCGGACCTGGCGTCCTGCGACCTTGTGGCTCACTCCAGCACGACCATAGTCGGCGGCCAGTCTCACAGCAAGACCAGCGGACAAGTAGTCCCGAAACACCAGCGGATACGCTTTTCGGCGATGGACCAGTTCCGTGGCAAATGCCGCTTGCAACGCGGGATGGCTCCACGTCGCGCGGGAGACACCTGCGCGCGTCAACGCGACCTGTGCGCATTGGAACATCGCATAATACGCGCGACTGGATGCGGAATTCTCAAACCCCGCATCCAGGCAGAATTGCGCTGCCTTCAGCGATTCCCTGGCCCGTTCGAGATCCACCGATCACACGCTACCCGTTTTGCTGCGTGGAAGCAACATTTGGAAGGCACACCCCGCGCCCCTCACCTTTATCCTCTCCCCCGAAGCGGGGGCGAGGAAATTTGTTTAAAGCGGGTGGCGGCGAACGGGCGCCCGGGCGGAGCGCCCTTCGACATGCTCAGGGCGAACGGTTTGATTCCGGTCATGCTGAGCTTGTCGAAGCACGACCCACGAATCACCCCTCACCCTGCCCTCTCCCTCAAGGGGAGAGGGAAAGATTTATGGGTGGGCTTGGCGCCAGTTCGCGCCGACACCGACGTCCACCCGGAGGGGCACCGCCAGCGTCATGGCCTGTTCCATCTCCTCGACGACGATCTTTTTCACCGCCTCGACCCCGGCCTCCGCGACCTCGAAGA
>JAVHQA010000195.1:0-1974 GCA_036170875.1 Nitrospirales bacterium | reverse complement strand
TATCTGGCGGGCAAGGCGCGGAGCTTCGCCCTGCCGCTGGATTGGGGCGACCATTCTCCGTTCCAGATGAAGGTTTGGGGGGTGCTCCGGGGCATCCCGTACGGCCGGGTGCGTTCCTATGGCTGGGTGGCGCGGAAGATCGGCAAGCCCAGGGCGGCGCGCGCCGTCGGCTCGGCCTGCGGCGCCAATCCCGTGCCGCTGCTGGTGCCCTGTCACCGCGTCGTCGCCGGCGACGGCTCGCTGGGCGGTTTCTCCGGCGGCCTGCCGAACAAAAAGCGGCTGCTCAAGCTGGAAGGGGTAAGTTTCTGAAAGCTGTCATTCAGCGCGTCACCCGCGCGTCGGTCGAAGTGAACGGCAAGACGGTCGGGCGGATACGTAACGGCCTGCTGGTCCTGCTCGGCGTGGCCAAGGGCGATACGGAGGCGGACGTGACGTATCTTGTGGAGAAGATCCCGGCGCTGCGGATTTTCTCCGACGAAGCCGGCAAGATGAATCATTCGCTCGCGGAGATCGGCGGCGGCCTGCTCGCGATCTCCCAGTTCACGCTGCTGGGTGACACCCGCAAGGGCCGGCGCCCCGGCTTCGATCAGACGGCCGACCCCGCGACCGCGAAGCGCTTCTTCGACCAGTTCGTCGAGACCCTGCGCACGACCACGGACCTCACGGTGGAGACCGGCGTTTTCGGTGCGCACATGAAGGTGGAATTGCTCAACGACGGCCCGGTCACGTTCGTGCTCGACAGTCGCGTCTAGCTTGGATATACTGGAATCATCCAGTGGGAGGGCGTATGGAATCGCGCATTCCTGAGCATCATCCCTTGCGGCAACTCTTTGGCACGCTGGCGGAGAAGGCCTTTACCGAGAAGCTCGGGTGGGCCGACTTCAACGTCAGCGAGTACGTGTCGACACTCCTGGTGGACTTCACCCACACGGACCAGCTCAATCGGATCAAGAACGCCCGTGGCGAGCGGGTCGAGGCCGTGGTGGAGCTGCTGTACGAGTCGGAAGTCACGCATGAAGCCGGCTCGTTTGAACGCGAGCGCGAGGTCCATCAGCACATCGGCGACTTCACGTTGTTCATGGCGGGCCTCTTTCCGGAATATCTCAAGCGCATCAGGACGGCCGGGCTGATCTACCACAAGGACTTTCTCGTGGATTACATCAAGACCGGCAAGCGCTCCTACAGGATTGCGGCGGAGTTCGGCCTCGCGCCGAGTTCCACCGATGCGCACCCGGCGCCGCTTCTGTTTCGCAAGCTTTCGGAGAATTTCGAGCTGTGCGTGGTGGGGCTCGGGTTCATCCGCGGCGATCTCGACCGGATGCAGAATGAGGGGTACCGCAAGGCCCGCCGGCTCCTCTTGAATTAGGTCGTCATTCCTGCCACAACACCCGTATGAAACCCCTCAAGGCGGAGTTTGTCACCAGCGCCACGGAGCCGTCGCAGTTTCCTCCCGGAGACCTGCCGGAGATCGCCTTTGCCGGGCGCTCCAACGTCGGCAAGTCGTCGCTTCTCAATGCCCTGCTGGGGCACAAGAACCTGGCGCGGGTCAGTCAGACGCCCGGACGGACACGCCTGGTGAATTTTTTCCGTGTGGCCGCCTCCGACAAGAAGGATGCCGCGTGCATGTTTGTGGACCTTCCGGGGTACGGCTACGCCAGGGTGTCGAAGGTGGTGCAGGAGCAATGGGGGCCGATGATCGAGGGCTACCTGTCAGCCCGGTCCGTCCTGCGGGGCGTCGTCCTGCTGACCGATGTGCGACGCGGCGAGCAGGAGGAGATCAACCTGGTCCGCTGGGTCTATGAGCACGGACTGGGGACGGTCGCCGTCGCGACCAAAATCGACAAGCTCTCCCGCGGTCAGAGGGCGCAAGGGATACGGGATCTGGAAGCGCTGCTAGGTGTGCCCGTCATCGGCTGCTCGGCGGAGACGGGCGAAGGGATGGATGCGGTCTGGAAGGCGATCCGGGAATTGCTG
>JAVHQA010000194.1:0-9969 GCA_036170875.1 Nitrospirales bacterium | reverse complement strand
AAAGGCGTCATCGAAGCCGACCCCGCGTTCAAGCCGCTGCTCGCTGCGTCGTAACCGTTATTTTGACGCGGTCACGGCATAGGCCGTGACATCGCCGACGGCCTCGGCGATGTCGAACCCTGCCGCTTCCACCGAGGTTCTCAGTTCCAAATCCCGGACACGGACTTCACGGCTGGTCCGGTACGCATCCACAAGCTCGAGAATGCCGCGGGCGCCTTCCTTGTACGAGGCCTGCGCGATCCGCAGCAACTTTTCCGCCCTCTGCTTGACGGTGGTCTGATACCGGTCTCGCTCGGCGCGCCGTTGCTGGTAGACGGCGATCGCGCGGATGACCTCGGTGGGAATCCGGGTTTCCAATGCCTGGACGTCGAACTGGGCGGCGTCGGCCGTCGCACGCGCGGCCTGGATCGTGCCCTGCCCGCGTCGGAAGACCGGGATGGGCACGGACACCCCCGCGAGGATGTCGGTGCTGTTTGGCCCGGCGCTGTTGAGCATGCCGAGGCTGAAGGTGAGGTCCGGCACCACCTCTCGCCGCGCGAGGACGGCGGAGCTTTCCGCGCCGGAGGAGATCGCCCGGGCGGTTTTGAGATCGCCGCGGGTTACGAGGGCGGAGGTGATCAGGACATCGGTCTCGCTATACGGCGGGCTCAGATCCACAGGCGCTGCAGCGAACAAGCCGGCCGGCGCCGCCGGCCCGATGGCTTTGCGGAGCTCCTCTCTCGCCGATTTCTCGTCGGCCATGGCATCGCTCAGGTCGGTGCGAATCCGCTCTGCTTCCAGTTCGCCGCGGACCAGGTCGTACTGGGCCGTGGCGCCGGAACTGACGCGTTTCCTGAGCACCTCAACCGCTTCCTCGAGCGAGAGCAAGTCCTGGCGGGTAAAAGAGACCCGATACTGGGCGGCAAGGAGGCGGGAATAGGCTCGCAGCACGGCGAGTTGCAGGTTCACATCGCGCAACTGAAAGACCCCTTCCGCGGCGGTGCGATTGGCTTCGGCAACTTGCTGACGGTATCCGAGCTGTCCGGCAATCGGTACGGTCTGGGAGAGCGTATTGGAGTAATAGTGATCCCCGTTGGTCGGCGTGCCGGAGCTGTTGTGTCCTTGCGAGTGGGACACCGTCGGGTTCTCCAGCAAACCGGCCGCGCGGACCTGCTGGCGGGCGGCTTCCACTTGGGCGCGTGCCGCTTTGAGTTCCAGATTGCCCGCCGCGTAGGTCTTCAACGCCTGGTCCAGGGTCAGAAGCGATTCTGCTGCGATGGCGGTCGACGGCGGAGCAAGCTGAGGGTTTGGGGACGCGGCGCTCGCCGGGAGAGCCAACACGCCCACGATCAGGAGAATCAGCATGGCGGGGGACGACGGATGGGGCACCACGCCGGGGCGTTCAACCTTGTAGAAGATTCGGAAGCTGAACAGCACCGGAATGAGGAACAGGGTCAGGGCCGTGGAGGTGACGATTCCGCCGATGATCACCAGCGCGAAAGGCCGCTGGGTTTCCGCGCCCATGCCGTGCGACAGGGCGGCGGGGACCAGGCCGAGGCCGGCAAGAAGGGCCGTCATGAGCAGGGCGCGCAGCCTGATGCTCACGCCCTTGAGGACGAGTGCATTGATCGTCATCGATTCCTCCTCCTGCTGCAATTGCCGAAAGGTGGCGACGAGCAGCACGCCGTTCAGCACGGTCTGGCCCATCAAGGCGATCAGGCCGACGGCCGCCGAGACCGAGAAGACGGTTCCGGTCAGCCACAGGGTCACGATGCCGCCGACGAACGCGCAGGGCGCCACCAGAATGATCAATATCGAGTCCCGGAATGAGCCGAACGCGAGATAGAGGAGCGCCACCACGGCCAGAAGGGCCATGGGGACCACCACTTGCAGGCGGGCCATGGCCCGTTGCTGGTTCTCGAATTCTCCGCCCCATGTCAGGTAGTACCCCTCCGGCAGTTTGACCGACGTCCCCACCTTCTCCATCGCCTCGGCGACGAAGCTGCCCATGTCCCGGTTTCCGATATTGCACTTGACCGCGATGAATTTGCTGTTGTTCTGCCGCCAGATTTGGGCCTGCCCCTTGGCCACGCGGATTTTCGCGAACGTGTCCAGCCGGATGCGGCTGCCGTCCGGCGTGCCGATGGTGATTTCTCCGATCCGTGAAGCGGTGTCGCGGCTGGGCTCCGCCAGCAGCACGCGGACGCCGAACCGCTTCTCTCCCTCCCAGATCTCGGTGGCCACCCGGCCGCCGATGGCGGTCTCGATGACCCGCTCGACGTCGGCGATCGTGAGGCCGTACCGTGCGATTCGAGGCCGGTCCAGTTCGATGACAAGGTGCGGGATTTTCCCTGTGCGGTAGACCGCAGGGTCCTCAACCTCGCGGACGGTCTTTAGGGCGGCAAGCACCTGGGTCGCCTTTTCCTGGAGGACGTGCTGGTCTTCGCCGTAGATCTTCACGACGATCTGGCCCCGGATGCCACTGATGGCCTCCTCGACGTTGTCCGCGATCGGCTGGGAAAAGTTAAACATCACGCCGGGGATCTGCGCAACCTGCCGGCGCATGGCCTCGACAAGCTGCTCCTTGGTCCGGCCGGTCGTCCACTCCTCCTCTGGATGCAGGTGGACGAAGGTCTCGCTCTGGTTGGGGCCGATCGTGTCGGTGCCGTCCTCGGGGCGGCCCTGTTCGGAGAGGATGCCCGAGACCTCCGGGAATTGCATGAGGGATTTGCGGGTCTCCGCCAGGAGATATTGGCCCTCCGGCAGCGAAATGGCATTCGGCATTTCCACGTAGATATGGATGTCGCCTTCGTTAAGCTCAGGAAGGAATTCCGTCCCCAACCGCGTCATCAAGAAGCCGGCCAGGAGCACCAGGGCGACCATGCCGGCGATCACCACCGACCGGAAGCGGAGGGCCTGAGCGACGAGCGGCTCGATCGTGCGACGGCTCCAGGTCAGGAACCAGGGTTCCCGCTCCTCGTGTGGGGCGGTCTTGATGAGCAGTGCGGCCAGGGCCAGGACTGCCGTGAACGAGAACAGGAGCGCGCCGGTCAAGGAGAAGGCATAGGTATAGGCCATTGGGCGGAAGATCCGGCCCTCGACCCGCTGGAACGAGTAGATCGGGATCAAGGCCGCCATGATGATGGCGATGGAGAAGAGCGTAGGAATCGCCACTTCCTTCGCGGCTTGGGCGATGACGATCGGGACTCGGTGCGGGTCCGGGCGCCGCTCTCCCAAGCGCCGGTAGATATTCTCGATCAGGATCACGGCGCCGTCCACGATGATGCCGAAGTCGATCGCCCCCATCGAGATCAGGTTAGCCGGGACTTTGATCAGGTAGAGGCCCAGGAAAGCCATGAGGAGGGAGCACGGGATCACAATGGCGACAGCTAAAGAGCCCCGCCACGCGCGCAGGAACAGCCAGACCACGCCCGTCACCAACAGCGCGCCTTCGAGCAAATTGGTGTGGACTGTGTGGAGGGTGCGTTGGACGAAGCTGGTCCGGTCGATGAAGGGGGCGATCTTTGTGCCTTCCGGCAGGATACCGTGATTCAGGCTGTCCACCTTTTGGCGGACCAGATCCAACAGCACGGACGGATTCTCTCCGCGACGCATCAGGACGAATCCTTCCACGGCTTCCGTATTGGGGCCTCGGCCGACCGCTCCCTGGCGTGGCGTGTGGGCTTCGACGATGGCGGCCACATCCCGGATGCGGATAGGGGTGCCCTTCTCGGCCGCCAGCACGACTTCCTTAATATCCTCCGGCGAGCGGATCAGCCCGAGCCCGCGGACGATGTACTGTTCCTGGCCGTGCCGGATGTACCCGGCCCCGATATTGGCGTTGGAGCGGGACAGGGCATCGTAGACGGTCGTCAGTGTGAGCCCGTGCGCCTTCAGTCGATCGGGGTCCACCAGGATGTGCGTCTCTTTGCGGAACCCGCCGAGCGCGACCACGTCGGCGACGCCTGGAATCTGCTTGAGATGAGGGACCACCGTCCAATCCAGAAGCGTCCGCAATTCAGTGGGGGACTTGCCCCCGCCCTCCAGCGTGAATTGATAGACTTCGCCCAGCGGCGTGATCTGGGGACCCAGGACCGGGACCACTCCGTCCGGCAGATCCACCTGCCGGAGCCGCTCGGTCACCACCTGCCGGGCGAAGTACATGTCCACTTCGTCATCGAAGGTGACGATGATGTAGGACAGGCCGAAGACCGACACGGACCGAAGATCAATCGCCTTGGGCAACGCGCTCAGGCCGCGCTCCAACTGGACGGTCACCCGCCGTTCCACTTCCTCGGCGGCCTGCCCTGGGAACAGGGTGATGATGTTGACCTGGAGGTTGGTGACGTCCGGGTACGCCTCGATGGGCAGGTTGAAGTAGGCGAAGAGCCCGTACCCCATGAAGCCCAGAGTGAACAGGAGTGTTGCAAGCCGGCGGTGGACCGCCAGGTCTATGAGTCGGTCAAGCATCTGTCGGAAGTCTCAGAGTAACTTGTGGAATGCTGAATCGAGAAGAATCGCGCCTTCGACCACGATGCGCTCGCCGCCCTGAAGGCCTTTGACGACGGGCACCATCTTGCCAATCTCGGGGCCCAGGGTGACCTCGCGGGGCGTATAGGTCCGCTGTTTATTATCGTCTTCAACATATACAAAAAATTGATCCCCTTTCGTCACGACGGCGGAGGTCGGGATGAGGAGATCGACTTGCGGGCGGTGCAGCGTGACGTCCACGAACATCTCGGGCTTGAGCCGGAGTTGGCCGTTGGGGATCAGGCATCGGAGCTTGGCGGTCCGCGTGGACTGATCCAGCAATTCGCTGACGTATTCGAGGGTGCCGGGGAACCGGATGCCGGGGTAGGCCTGAGCCTCCACCTCAACCGGCAGACCGGGATGCACCCCCTGCATTTCCCGTTCCGGAAGATCCGCGAGGACCCAGACCTTCGACAGGTCCGCGACGATGAAGAGCGTCCCGCTGCCGGGCTGGGCTTCCGCGCCGATGGATGCGGCGGCCGTTCTGGCGATGACGACGCCGCTGATGGGGGATTTCAGATGGAACTCGGAGGACGCGTGGTCCTGGTTCCCGCCCAGGCTCGCCAGGTCGGCCGCCGCCCGTTCGTGCTCGGCGCGCGCCTGCACCAGCGTGTCTTCCGCCTCGGTGACTTCCCGTTGGGAGGCGGCGCCCTCGGCGAAGAGCCGCTGGGCACGCGCGAAATTCTTTTCCGCGACGCGAAGGGCGGAGCGGGCCTTCTGCTCCGCCGACTCCACCAGCGTGAAATTCTGGCTATGGATCACCAGGAGCGTTTGGCCATGCTGGACCCGATTGCCCGGTTTTGCCAGCACCCGGATTACCCGGCCCTCGACCGGTGATCCGATTTGCGCTGTTCGGCTCTCATCGAAGGTGACCCGGCCGTTCAGCGCGATCGTTGAGCCCCCTGATGTGCGCTGGACCACGTCCACTTTGAGGTACTTGAGGTTGGCCTCGGTGGCCGTGATGTGTGGAGGCGGCTGCTTGGCGGCCTGGGAGACCGGAGTCTCGTGCGGTTCACTGCAGGCTGTCAGGAGCGAGAATGCGAGCAGGAGGACAGCGGTACGCATTATCGCGCTCTGTTAATGATGCAGGTGCTTGAGCGTCGAGGCCATCAGCACGATGATGATGCCGAACCAGAACGCCGCGCGGAGGAAGGGAATGCCCTCCGGGTCCGTGTCTTCCTCCTCGGTCTGGCCCTTCTCCTCCGGCGCCGGCGGAAACATGATGTTGTAGAGGAAGAGCGTCATGAGGCACATGACGAAGAACAGCTTGACGCCGAGCGCGATCAAATAGGGGTTGGTGAATCCCGTGCCGTTGGCCGCCTTCATCATCTTGTTGACGTAGGCGATGTTGATCCCGCCCGTGACCAGGATGATCAGCATGAGGGCGCCGATGATCCGCTGGTACTTCTGGTAGATGGCGTTGGCGAGCGGCTTGACCAGCTCGCCGGGGACCGATTTCCGCAGCGCCGGCACGACCGCCATCATCAGCAAGCCGAGCCCGCCGATCCAGAGGATGGCCGACATCAGGTGAAGCCAGTGGTTCACGATGGGAATCCACTGATCGACGAATGCGGTGATGAAGCGATCCATCAGAACTTAAACACCGGTTTCTCGTTGCCGAAGCGCGCTTTGCGGAGCTCTTCCATGAAGTCGGGCGTGATCACGGACAGGCCGCGCTCGCGGGCCTTGGCCTCCACGCTCTTCTTGACCATCGCCTGCATGAAGTAGGGGATGCGCGTGAACCGCGCCGTGGCTTCGTCATCCCAGCGAATCTCGAAGGTGCCCGGCGCGGCGTCCACGCCGATCTCGTGCACTTTGATCTTGGGCCCGCCCTTCGGCTGGTAGAGGCACCACTCGTCGGCGTCCAGCCAGTCCCCGTGATCCGCATAGGGGCGGGCGCGGCAGCCGCCGCAGATGTCGCTGTACTCGCAGTCGGCGCACTTGCCCTTGAGCGTCGGCTCGCGGAACGAATCGAACACCTCGGAGCGCTCCCAGAGGTCCACGAAGCTGATCTCCTTCACGTTGCCCGCGCTCAGCGGCATATAGGGGCAGGGCGTGAGGTTCCCCTCCGGCGTCACGCGGGCGTAGTTCGTGCCGGCGAGGCAGCCGCCGCCCATGTAGCCGGTGGCCTTCGTGATGGGGGAGTTGGGGTCCCGCTCGTAGGCGATGCGCTTGAAGTGCGGGGCGCAGCGGGCGCGCACCAGCATGTCCGGATACTGCTTCTGCGTGTCCACGAGGTAGGTCAGCACTTCCTCATACTGCTCCGGCGTGATGTCCGTCATTTCTTCGCCCCGGCCGGTGCAGACCAGAAAGAAGAGATTCAGAACCCGCGCGCCCAGATTGTGGGCGAAGGCGACCATCTCCGGCAGTTCCCGGTAATTCATCGGGGAGACGCTGAAGTGAATCTGGAACTGGAGCCCGTTCCGCTTGCACGACTCGATGCCCTCGATGGCGCGCACCCATGCGCCGGGAAGACCTCGAAACGCGTCGTGCTTCGCGGGATCGGTTGAGTCAATGCTGATGCCCATGCCCATCACGCCGATCTCGGCGAGTTCCCTGGCCAACGGGTCGTCAATCAGCATCCCGTTCGTCCCGAAGACCACCATGAAGCCGCACTGCACGGCGTGCCGGGCGATGTCCCGGATGTCCGGGCGGGTGAGCGGCTCGCCGCCGGTGATCACGACGATCGCATGCCTGTTCACCACCGCCATCTGGTCCAGGAGCGTGAACACTTCCTGCGTGGTCAGTTCGTCGTTGGCGCCGGACGCCCGCGTGGTCGCATCGAGGTAGCAGTGGGAGCAGCGCAGGTTGCAGCGTTTGGTGAGGTTCAGGGCGATGAGGTACGGCTTCCAGTCGTTCTGCGGCGTCGGCTTCCGGCCCGCCGGCAGGAGGCCGGGGCGGTCCACATACCGCAGGGGAATCGGATTGATGAGCTGGAGAGTCTCGTTCACGACTGCTTGTTGCCGACCAAGCTCTCGATGAGGTCCTTGAGGTTGCCGGTCTTCATGGCTTCTTCCATGTAGCCCTTGGCCTGCTCAATCCCTTCCTCCGCGATCTCGCAGGTAATCGTCGTCGCGGCAATCTTCTCGGCGTGCTTCTCGATCAGGGCTTTCGTGCAATCGCGCATGTAGCCGGCCGGCGCGCGCTCCAGGCGGACTAGGGCGTCGGTGGTCCAGGTGAAGCGGGAGGCCGGTTGGGCGTCGGCTGGCGCCGATTTTTTCTCATCGGGCGGAAACGCGCCGGTGCCCTTGTTGGCGAAGATCGGCGTATAGTCCTCGCTGGCCGCCTCGTCGATGAACGGTTTGGCGTACTCGAGGGTGATCGTGGTCATGCCCATCTTGCGGGCCGTCTTTTCGATCTTGGCCTTGGCGCGGCGCCGCTGGAAGCCGGCCGGGACCGCCCGGATCGCCTCCTTGGCGTCCTTGGTCCAAGCCATGGGTACGTCGTCATAGGCCATCTCGGTCTCGAGGATGCCTTCGGTCTTGGCGGCCGCCTCGAACATGCTCTTGTCGATCAGCTTGAACTTATCGCCCGTCGCCTTGCAGATTGGGCACACGACCGGCTGGTCGCCCTTGGCGGTGTAGCCGCAGCCGTTGCAGAGATAGTAGTCCTGCTTCATCCGGTCGAGGTACGCCTGCGTGCCCGGGCTGACGGCCGGCTTCTCTTCCACGATGCCGCTCATCATACCCGACAGGGTGGAGCCGATCATGTCGCGGGCCACGCTTTCGTCCGCTTTCATCTGGTTGCGGTCGATGCCCTGCTCGTCGAGCGTGGAGCCGAGCTGTTTCATGGCCTCCATGGCGCCTTTGGGGAGGATGTGTCCGACGGCCGCGTCCACCACTGAGTTGCTGATGATGGTGTGGCCCTTCTCGATTGCGTAGCGGTGGATGGCGGTCTTGGCCACGCCGCGGGCGAACACAGGAATGCGCTCCATGCGGTGCAGGGCTTCCTCCGTCCAGGCGATGGTGTATTCGGCCTGCTGATCGATCGGCGGCACGTATTTCTTGTTGGAGATCATCACGTGGCACTCGGCCATGCGGAGGAGGTTTTCGGCGTTCGAGCCGATGTCCATGTCCTCGTCGCTGTGCACGCCGAGGCGGCCCATCACGAGCATCCAGGGCTTCTCCCGGCGGACGAACTGGATGATCTTCTCGAAGGCCTTCCCGTCGAGGAGCGTCGTCTTGATGTCCTGTCCTTCGGTCTGGGCGATCTCGCGGGCGATGTCGAGGTGCGCCTGGTAGATCTTGGCCAGGCCGCTGTCGATGATCTCCTCGTGCAGTTTCTCCTGCTCCTTGAACCGGAAGACCTTGCCGGCCTCCTCGTTGAGCACGTTGGAGATGCTATGGAAGGCGGCGTAATGGAAGTAGGGATCGAAGGCCGAGATGGCCTCCACCGGCTTGTTCAGGGCCTTCCCGAGCGCCAGCGCGGTTTTGAGCCCGCCGAAGGAGTAGTGGCTGCCGTCCAGCGCGACCACGATGGAGCCGCCGTTCATCGGATGGGTGTTCTTGATGATGAGCATGTCTGAGGCGCGCACGCGCCGGACGACGCGCTCGGTGACGCCGCCGATGACGCTTTCTTTCACGGCGCCCACGCCCAGGGCGCCCATGATGACGAGGTCGTAGGCATTGGTGTTGATGTCTTCGACGAGGACTTTGAAGTTGCGGCCTTCCAGGGACCGCCGTTCGACCGGGATGTTCGCCTCGGCGGTCTTTTTGTCGACAATGTCAAGGTAGGAGTCGGTGATGATCTGGAGGCCGCGGGTGATCAGCGAATCGTGGATTTGCCGCTGCCGTTCCAGTTCGTTCTCGTCATGGTATTCCTCGGGGAGGCCCGCTTCCATCTGCTTGAAGCGCTTGTCGTGCATCTTGGCCGCGTACACGTGGCTGCCCACGAGCTTGGCCCCGAAGGTCTTGGCCAGGGAGACGCCGACGTCCAGCGCCATGTTGGAGTAGTCGGAGTTATCGACCGGGACGTAAATCGTCTTATACATGCCGTCTCCTTACCGAAACATCCGAAGACCGTCGCTTGAATCAAAATAATGAGGCAAAGCGAGAGCGTATCCTAACACCGAAATTTGCGCGATTGCAATAGTTTTCCTGGGTCAATGGGCCTGATTTCACGCCGACTTGCGGGAGTTGAGTATCTCATCCAGGGTCAGGAGGACATCCCTGCCGGAGTTCAGTTCCACCCCCCGCAAGAGGTTCTGGTCGGCGTACGTGCCGTTAACCCGGTCAAGGGCGGGAGAGGAGCCGGCCAAGGCTCCGGACCAGGGGCGGGGGTCGCGGCTGCCCGTGCGTGGTCCCTGCTTGCGGTTCCAGGCGGCCAGGCAAGCTTTGCCGATCAGCTTATTGAGTGGTGCAGGATTGTACAGCAGCTTCCGGATGCTGGTCGGGGTGAGCATCAGGGGGTTATAGCCGGACGTCAGGTACCCTTCCTCCAGCAGCCTGTTCTCAAGGTCGG